>CAYMUJ010000027.1:0-3018 GCA_964393565.1 uncultured Stakelama sp.
TCGGTGCGGATGATCGCGATCACCCGGTCGAGGTTGAGGAAGGCGATGATATAGCCGTCGAGCAGCTCCATCCGGTCGGCGATCTTCTGCAACCGGTGTTCGCTGCGGCGGCGCAGCACGATGAACTGGTGATCGACCCATGCCGCAATCGCCTGCGTGAGGCTCATCACCCGCGGGGTGCGGGTGTGGTCGAGCACGTTGAGGTTGAGCGACACGCGCGTCTCAAGGTCCGACAGGCGGAACAGGCTTTCGATCAGCGTGTCGGGATCGACGGTGCGCGCGCGCGGCTCCAGCACGATGCGGATTTCGGCGTCGGATTCGTCGCGGACATCGGCGAGGATCGGCAGCTTCTTGTCGTTGATCAGCGCTGCGATCTGCTCGATCAGCTTACCCTTTTGCACGCCGTACGGAATTTCGGTGACGACGATCTGCCAGGTGCCGCGCCCCTGATCCTCGACCGACCATTTGGCGCGCACGCGGAAGCTGCCACGCCCGGTGGCATAGGATTCGGCGATCGAAGCCGGGCTGTCGACGACGATGCCGCCGGTCGGGAAATCGGGGCCGCGGACATGTTCCAGCACCTGCGCGTCGCTGGCATTGGGCTGGTCGATCAGCAGGATCGCGGCGTCGATCAGTTCGGCGGCATTGTGCGGCGGGATGCTGGTCGCCATGCCGACCGCGATGCCGCTGGCGCCATTGGCGAGCAGATTGGGGAACAGGCCGGGGAACAGCTCCGGCTCATGATCCTCGCCATTATAGGTCGGGCGGAATTCGACCGCGTCCTCGTCCAGCCCGTCCATCAGGTCGATCGCGACCTGGGTCAGCCGGGCTTCGGTATAGCGATAGGCGGCGGCGTTATCGCCGTCGATATTGCCGAAATTGCCCTGTCCGTCGACCAGCGGATAGCGCAGCGCGAAGGTCTGAGCCAGGCGAACCATCGCGTCATAGACCGACTGGTCGCCATGCGGGTGATATTTGCCGATCACGTCGCCGACAACGCGCGCGCATTTCTTGTAGGCGTCGTTCGGGTTGAGCCGCAGCCCGCGCATCGCCCACAGCAACCGACGATGCACCGGCTTCAGCCCGTCGCGCACATCCGGCAACGACCGCGCGGTGATCGTCGACATCGCGTACACAAGGTAGCGTTCGGACAGGGCGCTATCGAAGGGGGCGTCGACGATCTGGTCGAACGGGTCGCTAAGGTCGGTGGCCATCGCACAGGCGATAGCAACGCCGCCCGCCGGGGACAAATCAGAAACGCGGGGCCGCCCCATGTCCCGACCGGGCGCGTGACGGACCCGCGTATCCACAGGGGGCGCACCGGCGTGGATTCACACCGCCATATTACGGCTTTTTCCAGGCGTAATTTGATTACTGCTATATAAGTACCTGTTTTAACGCAGATAACATATTTCTAATCATGGCTAAAATGTGGCATTGTTAAAACCCCTGTAATGTGATGTGTTATCACGGCACGTCCAAACGTGCCACTGCGGCGACAAACGGAGCCGCGAACAGGAGGTTGCCTATGCATTGGAAATCGGGTTCCGCACTCCTTGCCTTGTCGGTTGCTCTTGCCGCGTGTTCTGCGCCGCAATCGAGCGCCCCGTCGTCCGAACGTGCCGAAGCTGAGTCATTGGAAGCCGCCGAGCCACCCGCCGGCGTCGCGGTTACCGCCGCACCGGGGGTCGCATTCAACTATCGCTACGTCTTCAGCCTGCCCGCCCAGCGCGTTGCCACCGCGCAGGAAACGCATGCCGCCGCGTGCGAGAAGCTGGGCATCGCGCGGTGCCGGATCACCGGCATGCGCTATCGCCTGACCGGCGAGAATGCGGTCGAGGCGATGCTGGCGTTCAAGCTGGACCCGGCGCTGGCCCGCGCGTTCGGGAAAGAGGGGATCACGGCGATCCAGCAGGCCGAAGGGCGGCTGGTCGATGCCGAGATTACCGGCACCGATGCCGGGGCCGAAATCGCGCGGCTGGCCGATGAACGCGCGCGGGCACGCGACGAACTCGCGCGGATCGACCGCGAGCTGGCGCGGACCAACCTGTCGGCCAGCGAACGCGCGGAACTGCAGCGCCAGCGCGCCGATCTGGTCGCGCAGATCGAGCGGGTACAGAGCGCATCGGGCGCGCAACGCGAATCGCTCGCCAACACGCCGATGACCTTCGACTATCGCTCCGGCCCTGCGGTGCGCGGATTCGATGCGAGCGCGCCACTGAGCAGCGCGCTCGACCTGCTCGCGGGTTCGGCGCAGGCGACGCTGGCCTTCGTCCTGGGTGCCCTCGCGATCCTTGCACCGCCGGGGCTGGTGCTCGGCCTTGGGTGGCTGCTGTGGCGCTGGCTGCGGCCTCGGATTCGCCGTGCCCAACCCGCCAGCATTCCAGCCAGCGATTGATTGCACCCCGGGTCGGCTTTCGATATAGGCCCGACCCTACAGCCCCGGCGTCGCGCGACCGTGCCGCCGGGGCACCGCGTTTCTGAAGGACCCCGCATGGCACGCCGCCGCCAGATCTATGAGGGCAAGGCCAAGATCCTCTACGAAGGCCCCGAACCCGGCACATTGATCCAGTATTTCAAGGACGATGCGACCGCGTTCAACGCCCAGAAAAAGGGCACGATCAACGGCAAGGGCGTGCTCAACAACCGGATTTCCGAGCATATCTTCACGCTGCTCGGCGCGATCGGCATTCCGACGCACTTCATCCGCCGCCTGAACATGCGCGAGCAATTGATCCGCCAGGTCGAGATCGTCCCGATCGAGGTGGTAGTGCGCAACGTCGTCGCCGGATCGCTGGCCAAGAAGCTGGGGATCGAGGAAGGCACGCCGCTGCCGCGCACGATCATCGAATATTATTACAAGGACGATGCGCTGGGCGACCCGCTGGTCACCGACGAGCATATCCTGTGCTTTGGCTGGGCGAGCCAGGAGGAGCTGCACGACATGGCCGACATGGCCATTCGCGTGAACGATTTCATGTCGGGCCTGTTCGCCGGGATCGGCATCCGGCTGGTCGA
>CAYMUJ010000027.1:3118-30421 GCA_964393565.1 uncultured Stakelama sp.
GCGACCTGGGCGGCGAAGTCGAAGCCTATCAGGAAGTCGCGCGTCGCCTGGGCCTTTTGCCCGAGGGTGCCGATTCGGCGGTGCTGGACCTCGAAACGCACCGCAAGAAGCGCGGGAAGTAAGACCAAAATCGTCACCCCGCGAAAGCGGGGACCCATCTCCCGGACCTTCCAAACACACAACCGTGGCATTGGGTGGCCAGCGCACGAGATGGGTCCCCGCTTTCGCGGGGATGACGGCGGAATTAGACGCGACGCTTACCCCTTCGCCTTCAGCCCCGCGATGATCCCGAAGATGAAGGAACAGATCAGCGCGATCTGAACCTGCCCGCCTGGATCGCTCCACCCGAAATAGTCCCTGCCGAACGCGGCCAGCGCGACGAACAGGGTGATCGCCAGAAAAGCCATTACGCCAAACTCCACGGCACCGTGTTCCGCCCCCGCGGCGGCGACTCGGCAATGCCGAGTGTCGCGCATGACGGTAAATGGGCGATGAAATCTTGAACCTGAGCGCGCATCGGCCCATAGGGCGCGGCAAATCCCCGGAGGAATCCCCATGAAGCTGCGCATCGTCGTCACCCTCAAGAACGGCGTGCTGGACCCGCAGGGCAAGGCGATCGAACACGCGCTGGGCTCGCTCGGCTTTGCCGGCGTGGGCGAAGCGCGCGTTGGCAAGCTGATCGAACTGGACGTCGCCGACGACACCAGCGACGCCGACATCGACGCGATGTGCCAGAAGCTGCTCGCCAACACCGTGATCGAAAACTACCGGGTAGAAAAGCAGTGAAGACCGCCGTCATCGTCTTTCCCGGATCGAACTGCGACCGCGACCTGGCGGTGGCGATCGAGAGCGTGACCGGGACCAAGCCGGCGATGGTCTGGCATGGCGAGAGCGAATTGCCCGACGGGCTTGGCCTGATCGCGCTGCCGGGTGGCTTTTCCTATGGCGACTATCTGCGCTGCGGGGCGATTGCAGCACGTTCGCCGGTCGTGCGCGCAGTGGTCGATGCAGCCAATCGCGGCGTGCCGGTGATCGGCATCTGCAACGGGTTCCAGGTGCTGACCGAAACCGGCCTGCTGCCCGGCGCGCTGATGCGCAATTCGGGGCTGAACTTCGTGTGCCGCGACGTCGCGCTGACAGTCGAGAACAGCCAGTCGATCTTCACCAGCCGCTACGATGTGGGTGAAACGATCTCGATCCCGGTCGCGCATCATGACGGCAATTATTTCGCCGACGCCGCCACGCTCGACCAGCTTGAGGGCGAGGGACGTGTCGCGTTCCGCTATGCCAGCGACGTCAATGGCAGCGCGCGGCAGATCGCGGGCATCGTCAATGTCGGCGGCAATGTGCTGGGCATGATGCCGCACCCCGAACGCAAGATCGAAGCCGCGCATGGCGGCAGCGACGGCCGCCGCCTGTTCGAAGGGCTGCTCGAAGCAGTGGCTTGAATTTGATGAACGGCACCAGCCCGCTCCCCCACCCGGCCACCCATAGAATACACTCGCATTGGGTGGCCGGGTGGGGGAGCGGGCTGGTACCGGGGCGCCGCGCATGACTTCCCCGATCGTTTGCGACACCTGTCCGGTCGCCGATCGCGCGGTCTGCTCTGCATTGTCGCCGGAAGATCGCGGCGAACTCGCGCGGATCGGGCATCACCGCCGCTATACGCGCGGGGAGACGATCGTGGCGGCCGGCGATAGCGCGACGGTCTGCGCCACGCTGACGCGCGGCGCGGCGAAAATGTCGACCATCGACCGCGACGGGACCGAGCGGATCGTCGCCTTGGTCCACCCGGCGGGCATGCTGGGCCAGCTGTTCGCGCCGACCGCGACGCTGCATGTCACCGCGCTGACCGACAGCGAGGCATGCCTGTTTCCCGCGTCGCATGTCGCCGCATTGAGCGAGGCGCGCCCGGCGCTGGCCCGGCGCCTGCTGGCCGAAGTCAGCCGCGAGCTGGACGAAAGCCGCGTGCTGATCGACCTGATTTCAAAGCGTCAGGCCAAGGGGCGCGTCGCGGCGCTGATCCTGGCCTTTGCGCGGGCGGCGAGTCCCGCACCGTGCCACGATGCCGACAGTTTCGACCTGCCGTTGACGCGGGGCGAGATGGCGCAGCTGCTCGGCATCACGATCGAGACGGTGAGCCGCACGCTCACCGCGCTGGAGACAGCGGGGCAGATCGCGCGGCAGGGCAGCCACGGCATCGCGATCCTGGACCGGGCTGCGCTCGACGAACTCGCGGCGGGATAGAAAGAGCGGGCGAACCCGAAGGTCCGCCCGCCGGAGGGGAGATTCGTTGGTCAGACCGCGAAGCGGATTGTCGCGACGATCAGGCCCCAGATCATCAGCATGACCGGCATGATCATCACCTGGACCGTCGCGCCGCCCGCGCCGAGATGCCCCGATCCGGTCGGAAGACCCTGTGCCACGAAATCGGCGAAGCTGGGTGCACGCCCCTCACCCGGGGCAATTCGGGCCCACCAGCCGGGCACGATGAAGGCGGCCGCAAGGAAGACGCCGAAGATCACGAACGGGATCGCCAGCCCTTTCTCGCCGAACGCGGCCCACATGATGCCGAGATAGGCGAAGAAGCCCGCGAACACCCCGACATGCAGCGCCGGGTGCAGGTCGAACACATGCGCGCCGCGGGTGCGCGGCATCGGCGTTGCCTGAACAAATGCGGTCTGGTGCAGCGGCATGTTCATCGTCGGTCTCCTTTGTCGGGAGCGACGATGCGCGGCCTAAGGCCGGTCCGCTTTGCGTTTTGTCAAACCGCTATCGCTTTGGGGCAGTCGGTCCGAACAAGCGCGTCGTGCGCGCGAGGATCAGGATCGCGCTGGGCCACAGCATCGTGTTCCAGATATCCTGCCAATTATAGTCGAGGCGCACCCGCCCCCCGGCCGCGAGCGTGTCGCGGATATCCCAGGCCTCGCCCGCCAGCGTGATCGTCAGCGCGACCGCCCAGGGCTTCCAGCTGCGCAGCCGCCAGCGGAAGATCAGCGCGGCGGCGAAGAACACCAGCAACCCGACATGCACATGCAAACCGTCGCGGGCGAGACCGGACCAATCGACCAGCCACCCCTTGGCGTGCCTGAAGCTATCGAGCACGGGTTCAGACGCGCGTACGGAACGGGGTGAAGTCGGTGCCCTCGTCGAACACGTCGACGCCCTCGCGCCGCTTGAGGAAGCCGACCACGGCATAGGTGACCGGGGTCAGGATCACCTCCCAGCTCACCTTGAACAGCCATTGCGTCACCAGCACCTTGAGCACCAGATCATTGGTCCAGCCCGCCGCGCCCCAGAAGGCGAGCGGGTAGAAGATCAGGCTGTCCACCCCCTGGCCGACAAAGGTCGACCCGATCGTGCGCGCCCAGAGATGCCTGCCCCTGGTCCAGATCTTCATCTTGGCCAGCACGAAGGAATTGACGAACTCCCCCGCCCAGAAGGCGACGACCGAGGCAAGCACGATGCGCGGCACCTGGCCGAAGATCGCTTCATAGGCGGGCTGGTTGGTCCAGTCGGGCGCGGGCGGGAGTGCGACGACGACCCATGACATGAACGCCATGAACAAGGTCGCAATGAATCCGGCCCAGATCACCCGGCGCGCACGGGCATAGCCATAAACCTCGGTCAGCACGTCGCCGATGATGTATGAGATCGGGAAGAACAGGATGCCCGCCCCGAACGGCCACCACACTTCCCAGACCGGAATCCAGATCTGTGCCACCTTGCCCGCGCCGAGGACGTTGGAGAGCAGCAGGATCGCGACGAACGCCGCCATCACATAATCATAATAGCGGAAATGCCCGCCCGTGACCTGCGCCGCGTTGATCCGTGCCGGTCCTGCCCCGTCGCTCATCGCATTCCCCCGATTGCCGCTGCCGACTATGATCGCGGTTTGCGGCCCGCGCAATCCGCGCCGGTTTGAGGCGCCGAAGCTGTTTCAGCTTGCTGAAACATGCGCTAACGGGTCCAGCATGCGCGCCCGTAGCTCAGTTGGATAGAGCACGAGCCTTCTAAGCTTGGGGCCGCAGGTTCGAATCCTGCCGGGCGCGCCATGTCCCCGCCCTTTTGCAAAAGGACGTGCGCGCAATCTCAGTCAGGCGGGGATTTCCGCTCCGTCCCAGGCGAAGCATTTTCCGCTATCGACCGGCTTCAATCCCTCAATCACGTCGAGCAGTTGCAGCGCCGCGCGTTCAGGGTCGAACAGCTTGCCCGGCGCGACCGTACCGCGAAACGGTTCCGACAGGCGCGTATCCACGGTGCCCGGGTGCAGCCCGACCACGATCGAGCGATCGTTGCGCCGCGCGGCGTCGATCGCGAAATTGCGGATCAGCATGTTCAGCGCCGCTTTGGACGCGCGATAGCCGTGCCAGCCGCCCAGCCGATTGTCGCTGATGCTCCCCACCCGTGCCGACAGCGCCGCGAATACCGGGGTGCCGGTACGCGGCTGCAGCGGCAGGAAATGCTTGGCGACCAGCGCGGGGCCGATCGTGTTGATCGCGAACACGCGCGCCAGCCAGTCCGGGTCGAGGTCGCGCAGCGCCTTTTCCGGTCCATGCTCGCCTTCCCCCAATATGCCCGTCGCGACAAAGATCAGCGACGGTGGCGGCCCGGCGGCGACCTGTGCAGCGGCGGCGGCAATGCTCGCTTCATCGGTCAGGTCGAGATGTGCGTTGCCGGCCAGCGACCGGCCAAAGCGCCAGACCTTCGCGTGGCCCGCTTCCTCCTCCAGCGCATCGGCAACCGCGCCGCCAATCCCGCCGCTGGCACCGATGACGACCGCGCCGCCCGCGCTCACAGGTCGAGCTTTTCGTAATCCGCTGGCGGATTGATCCCCTCCATCCGCTCGGCAAGCAGCGGGCGGAAGCTCGGGCGGCTCTTCATGCCGACATACCAGCGCTTGGCCTGCTCATGGCTCTTCCAGTCGATCCCGCCCAGATAATCGGCAACGCTGATCTGCGCCGCAGCGGCCAGATCGGCCAGGCTCATCGTCGCGCCGCCCAACCAGGTGCGGTGATCGAGCAGGAAGTCGATATAGTCGAGATGCGCGACCGCCGCTTTCATCGCCTCACGCAGCGCGCCGCTGTCGGGCGTCGCGCGCTGGACGATGCGCTTGATCATCCGTTCGTTCAGCAGCGGCCCGGTGATGTCGCGGAAGAACTGGTTGTCGAACCAGCTGACCAGCCGCCGGATCTCCGCGCGGTCGGCGGCGCTGCCGTTGAGCAGGGCGGCCTTGCTCACCGTTTCCTCGAAAAACTCGCAGATCGCGACCGAATCGATCAGCACGACCCCGCGATCGTCCGCCATCACCGGGGTTTGTCCCGCCGGGTTCATGTCGAGAAACTCGTCGCGTCGGGCCCAAGGCGATTCGCGGACCGGCTCATAGCCGACGCCCTTCTCACCCAGGACGAGCCGCACCTTGCGCGAGAAGGGGCACAGGGGAAATTGGTAAAGCTGCCACATGTTGACAGGCATAGGCGCGCGGGGCGTGGGGCGGCAAGTGACGCGATCAAATTCCTCCCCCAGCTAACTGGGGGAGGAATCGAGGACTACTCCGCCGCGACCATCTCCACGCTGTCATCCAGCGGATGCGCCAGCCGCGTCAGCATCTCCTTTGGCACCACCTGCCAGAAATGGCCGCGCACGCGCTCCCAATCCTCAAGCAGGCCGCGCGAACATTTGCTGTCGGTCGCTTCGGCATGGTCGGCGACCAGATTCTTCAGCACCGCTTCCCAATGCAGTGACGACAGGCGCTGCCACATGATGCTCTCGCCATTGGCGCGTGCTTCGAAGCTGCGGCTTTCGTCATAGATGAACGCCATGCCGCCGGTCATGCCCGCGCCGAAATTCGCGCCGACCTCACCCAGCACCACCGCGACACCGCCGGTCATATACTCACAGCCATTGGCGCCGCAGCCCTCGACCACCACCTGCGCGCCCGAGTTGCGCACGGCGAAGCGCTCGCCCGCCTGACCTGCGGCGAACAAACGGCCCGAGGTGGCACCGTACAGCACGGTGTTACCGATGATCGTGTTGTCCTGGCTGGCAAGCGGCGAACTGACCATCGGGCGCACCACGATGGTGCCACCCGACAGGCCCTTGCCGACATAGTCGTTGGCGTCGCCGAATACCTCCAGCGTCACACCCTTGCACAGGAACGCGCCGAGCGACTGGCCCGCCGATCCGCGCAGCCGGATTTCGACATGGCCGTCATTCAGCTTGGACATGCCGAAGGTCCGCGTGATCTCGCTCGACAGGCGCGTGCCGACCGCGCGGTGGGTATTGCGGACATTATAGGCCAGCTGCATCTTCTCGCCGCGTTCGAACACAGCGCGCGCGTCGGCGATGATCTGTGCATCGAGGCTGTCGGGCACCGCGTTGCGCCAGGTCGACAGGCTGAACCGACGCTCGCTCTCGTCCGCGTCCACCTTGGCCAGGATCGGGTTGAGATCGAGATCGTCGAGATGCTCGGCACCGCGGCTGACCTGACGGAGCAATTCGGTGCGTCCGATCACCTCGTCCAGGCTCTTGCAGCCGAGCTTGGCGAGAATTTCGCGCACTTCCTCCGCAATGAAGGTCATCAGGTTGATGACTTTTTCAGGCGACCCGGTGAACTTCTGGCGCAGCCGCTCGTCCTGCGTGCACACGCCGACGGGACAGGTGTTGCTGTGGCATTGACGTACCATGATGCAGCCCATCGCCACCAGCGAAAGCGTGCCGATGCCGAATTCCTCGGCACCCAGAATCGCGGCGATCACGATGTCGCGTCCGGTCTTGAGGCCGCCATCGGTGCGCAGCTTCACGCGCCCGCGCAGACCGTTGAGGGTGAGCGTCTGGTTGACTTCAGACAGCCCCATTTCCCACGGTGTGCCCGCATATTTCACCGACGTCTGCGGCGAGGCGCCGGTGCCGCCGACATGGCCGGCGACCAGGATCACGTCGGCATGCGCCTTGGCCACGCCCGCCGCGACCGTGCCGATACCCGCGCTGCTGACCAGCTTGACGCACACCCGTGCGCGCGGGTTGATCTGCTTCAAGTCATAGATGAGCTGCGCCAGATCCTCGATCGAATAGATGTCGTGATGCGGCGGGGGCGAGATCAGCATCACGCCCGGCGTCGAATGGCGCAGCTTCGCGATGAACTCGGTCACCTTGAACCCGGGCAACTGCCCGCCCTCGCCCGGCTTGGCGCCCTGTGCGACCTTGATCTCCACTTCGTCGCACGCGCCAAGATATTCGGCGGTGACGCCGAAGCGGCCAGACGCGATCTGCTTGATCGAGCTGTTGGCGTTGTCGCCATTGGCATAGGGCTTGTAGCGGATCGAATCCTCGCCGCCCTCGCCCGACACAGCCTTCGCACCGATGCGGTTCATCGCAATCGCCAGCGTCTCATGTGCTTCAGGCGACAGCGCGCCCAGGCTCATGCCCGGCGTCACGAAGCGCTTGCGGATTTCGGTGATCGCCTCGACCTGATCGATCGCAACGCCCTCGGTCGGGAAGTTGAACTCCAGCAGATCGCGCAGATAGACCGGCGGCAGATCGCGCACCCCGCGCGAGAATTGCAGATAGGTCGAATAGCTGTCGGTCGCCACGGCGGTCTGCAGCGTGTGCATCAGCTGCGCGCTATAGGCATGCGTCTCGCCGCCATGCCGCTGGCGGTAGAAGCCGCCGATCGGCAGCGTCGCGACCGCGCTGTCATAAGCGGCATCGTGGCGCATCGTCGCGTTGAGGTGCAGCGAGGCATAGCCCTCGCCCGAAATCTTGGCGGGCATGCCGGGGAAGAAATCGTTGACCAGCGCGCGGGACAGCCCGACCGCTTCGAAATTATAGCCGCCACGATAGCTGGAGATCACCGCGATCCCCATCTTCGACATGATCTTGAGCAGGCCTTCGTCGATCGCCTTGCGATGGTTCTTCAGGCATTGCTCGAACGACAGGTCGCCGAACAGGCCGCGCGCATGGCGATCGGCAATCGCGGCTTCGGCGAGATAGGCGTTCACCGTGGTCGCGCCGACCCCGATCAGCACCGCATAATAATGCGTGTCGAGGCATTCGGCGGTGCGGATGTTGACGCTGGCATAGGAGCGCAGCCCCTTGCGGACCAGATGCGTGTGCACCGCCGCCGCCGCCAGCACGCCGGCAATGGCGATACGATCCGGGCCGACATTCTCGTCAGTCAGGAAAATCTCGGTCTTGCCCGCGCGCACCGCCTGTTCGGCCTGCAACCGGATATCCGCGATGGCCGCGCGCAGCGTTTCCGGGCCGCCACCGGCCGGGAAGCTATAGTCGATCTCTGCCGCCTGGGTGCCGAAATAGCTTTTGAGCCGCGCCCAGTCGCCATTGGTCAGCACCGGGCTTTCGAGCACCAGCACCTTGTTCGCGGTCTGCGCGGTATCGAGGATGTTGGCGAGGTTGCCGAACCGCGTCTTGAGCGACATCACATGCCGTTCGCGCAAGGAATCGATCGGCGGGTTGGTCACCTGGCTGAAATTCTGGCGGAAGAACTGGCTGATCAGGCGCGGCTTGTCGCTGATGACGGCAAGCGGCGTATCGTCGCCCATCGACCCGACCGCCTCCTTGGCGTCGGTCACCATCGGCGACAGGATCAGCTCCATGTCCTCCAGCGTCTGCCCGGCGGCGACCTGACGGCGGATCAGTTCGGCGCGGGTCCATGCCGGGGCTGCGTCCGCCACCTCGGGCAGATCGTCGATCCCCATGAACTCGCCGATCATCGACGCGTAATCATACTCCCCGGCGATGCGGTCCTTGACCTCGCCATCGGTGTAGAAGCGCCCTTCGTCCAGATCGACGGCGATCATCTGCCCCGGCCCCAGCCGCCCCTTGGCGACCACGGTCGCTTCGGACAGCTGGACCATGCCGGTTTCCGACCCGACCACGAGCAGCCCGTCCGACGTGCGGGTGTAGCGCAGCGGACGCAGCGCGTTGCGGTCGACGCCGGCAACCGCCCAGCGGCCATCGGTCATCGCGAGCGCGGCGGGGCCGTCCCACGGCTCCATCACGCTGGCGAGGTACTTGTACATCGCCAGATGCTTGTCCGGCATCGCGTCGATCGCCTGCCACGCTTCGGGCACCAGCATCAGCTTGGCCGTCGGCGCGTCGCGGCCGGAGCGACAGATTGCCTCGAACACCGCGTCGAGTGCGGCGGTGTCGGATGCGCCCGCCGGGATCACCGGCTTGATGTCCTCCGAATGCTCGCCGAACGCGGTTGCCGCCATCTTGATCTCGTGGCTGAGCATCCAGTTCTTGTTGCCGCGGATCGTGTTGATTTCGCCATTATGCGCGAGGCAGCGGAACGGCTGGGCCAGCCACCATTGCGGGAAGGTGTTGGTCGAATAGCGCTGGTGGAAGATCGCGACGCGGCTGACGAAGCGCTCGTCGCGCAGGTCGGGGTAGAATTCCGACAGCGATTCCGCGAGGAACAGCCCCTTGTAGATGATCGAGCGGCACGACAGCGAACAGATGTAGAAGCCGCTGATCTGCGCCGCGATGATCCGCTTTTCGATACGACGGCGGACGAGGTAGAGGTTCTTCTCGAACTCCGCCGCGCTCTGTTCGTCGGGCATCGGCCCGGCGATCATGATCTGCTCGATCTCCGGCCGGGTCGCCTGCGCCTTCTGCCCGATGACCGAGACATCGACCGGCACCTGCCGCCAGCCATAGATGGTGTAGCCCGCATCGATCAGGACGCTTTCGACGATCGTGCGGCACGCCTCCTGCGCGCCCAGATCGACGCGCGGCATGAAGATCATGCCGACCGCAAGCCGGTTGGGCAGCACGCGATGCCCGCTGGCGAGCACCGCATCGTCAAAGAAGCGCAGCGGCAGATCGACATGCAGCCCGGCGCCATCGCCGGTCTTGCCATCGGCATCGACCGCGCCGCGATGCCACACCGCCTTCAGCGCATCGATCGCCCCCTGCACCACGCGGCGCGACGGCTGTCCATCGATCGCTGCGACCATGCCCACGCCACAGGCATCGCCCTCGAATTCGGGGCGGTACATGCCTTCACGGGCGAGGCGTTCGCGTTCGGTTTCGGTGGTCATTGCAAGTCCTCAACTATTCGGGCGCTTGGGGGCGAGGGAGACCCGCTTTAGCGTCGTCTCCATCGCGGCCTGGCCGGCTTCGGCGCCGATACGCGCCCCAATAGGGAAAAGTTTTTGCGTGAGCGCAGGCAAGGTCGAAAGTGCCTTCTGACCAACCGCAGTCTCATAAAAACTGGTGAGTTCCACAAGCTCCTGAACGGTGAAGAGTCTCGCATACTCAATCGCAGTTTCGCGTTTTACCCGTGGGTAACGGGCTCGAAACTCCCGACTAATTTCTTCTCTAAAGGTACTCTTGAGTTCTTCCAGCTTTGCTGGGTCTGTCAGTTGACGTCGAATCGAAGGCGGCGTGTTCACGTCATCGCGAATTTGCTCGAACATCTGGCCCGTGATCAATGGGATCATCTGGCCAAGCATTGCGTCGTATTGTTGTTCAATCCTCGTGGCGGTCAGCAGGCGCATCGCAGCCTCCACGCGATCAGCGTCAGGGGCGACTGAAGGCGCCGGAACGACAACCTGGATGGGTGCCTGCAGCGCCGCAGCGACTGGTGGCGTAAGGACAAGCAGTGCGAGCGCCTTGCCGATCATGCGGCAACCTTTCCGGCGGCGACCGCCATTTTCTGCGCCTTCAACCAAGCATGCATCCGCTCGCTGACATCGCGGCCGTCGCGGATTGCCTGCACGACCAGGCTCGCGCCCTTGACGATGTCGCCGGCGGCGAAGACGCCGTCGAGGTTGCTCATCATCGTGCGCGCATCGGTGCGGACGGTGCCCCAGCGGGTGACGCCCAGTTCGGGCGCATTGAACAGCACCGGCAGGTCTTCGGGGTCGAAGCCGAGCGCCTTGATCACCAGATCGGCGGGGACGTCGAACTTGGCCTCGGGATCGGGTTCCGGCGCGCGGCGGCCGCTGGCGTCGGGGGCGCCGAGGCGCATGCCGACCGCCTTGACCGCAGTCACCTGTTCCCCGCCCTCAAACGCTTCGGGGGCGGAGAGCCAGACGAACTCGACGCCTTCCTCCTCGGCATTGGCGGTTTCACGCTGGCTGCCCGGCATGTTGGCGCGGTCGCGGCGATACAGGCACTTCACCGATGCCGCGCCCTGGCGGATCGCGGTGCGGACGCAGTCCATCGCTGTGTCGCCGCCGCCGATCACGACGACATTCTTGCCCGCCGCGTTGAGGCTGCCATCCTCGAACGCCGGGACGCTGTCGCCAAAGCTCTTGCGGTTGGACGCGATGAGGTAATCGAGCGCATCGACCACGCCGTTCGCGCCGACGCCCGGCGCCTTGATCGCGCGCGGCTTGTACACGCCGGTCGCGATCAGGATCGCGTCATGCTTGAGGCGCAGCTGCTCCAGCGTCGCATCCTTGCCGACGTCGAAGCCGAGGTGAAAGACGATGCCGCCCGCCGCCAGCCGCTCCGTGCGGCGCGTGACGACGTGCTTTTCCAGCTTGAAGCCGGGGATGCCATAGGTCAGCAGCCCGCCCGCGCGGTCGTGGCGGTCATAGACATGCACGTCATAGCCCAGCACGCGCAGATATTCGGCCGCCGTCAGCCCCGCCGGGCCCGCGCCGATGACGCCGACCGACTGGCCGCGCGCGGGGCCGGGCTGCAACGGTTCGACCCAGCCTTCTTCCCACGCCGTGTCGGTGATGAACTTTTCGACCGATCCGATCGTGACCGTGCCATGGCCCGAGGATTCGATGACGCAATTGCCCTCACACAGCCGGTCCTGCGGACAGATGCGGCCGCAAATCTCGGGCATCGTCGAGGTGCTGTTCGACAGCTCATAAGCCTCGCGCAGCCGCCCTTCGGCGGTCAGGCGCAACCAGTCGGGAATATGGTTGTGCAGCGGACAGTGCACCGTGCAGTATGGCACGCCGCATTGCGAGCAGCGCCCAGCCTGATCCTCGGCACTCGGCGGCGCATAGCGCTCCGCGATTTCACGAAAATCCTGCGCGCGCAGTTCCGGATCGCGCTTGCGCGGAAACGCCTGCGCACGATCGACGAATTGAAGCATCACATCCTTGCCCATGCAGTGCAGATGCCAGCATTTTGTTACTGAGTCACGTCAAAATTACAATATACGACAGTTAGGCTTACCTATTTATCTGCCATAGTCCCGGCCCGGAACAATATCGTGTAATTTCATTTCAATGATATGGCCGAAACGGCCTTATCTCAGCGCGAGGAACAGGATTGCGAGCGTGCCAAGCGCGATTCGGTACCAGGCAAAAGGCGCGAAGCCGAAACGGCCGACGATCTTCACGAACGCCTTCACCACCAGCAAAGCAACGATGAACGACACGCCAAGGCCGATCGCGATGCCGCCAAGATCGTCCATGCTGAGCAGATCGCGGTCCTTGTACAGCGAATAGGCCGTCGCCCCCGCCATAGTCGGCACGGCGAGGAAAAAGCTGAACTCCGCCGCCGTCTTGCGCTCCACGCCCATCAGCAACGCGCCCATGATCGTCGCGCCCGATCGGCTGACGCCCGGGATCATCGCGATGCACTGGACAAGACCGATCGCAACTGCGGTGGGGAGCGGCATCGTCTCGACCCGCTCGACCTTCACCACCTTCACCATCCGCTCGATCACCAGGATCGCGATGCCACCGACGATCAGCGCCACTGCCACGGTCATCGGCGACTGGATCAGCTGGCGGATCCCCTCATAGGCGACCGCGCCGATCAGCATCGCGGGCAGAAAGCCGATCAGGATGTTGCGCGTGAACCAGATCGCCTCCCGCTCCCCGCGCATCAAGCCCATGCCGATGCCCCAGAAGCGCCGCCAATAAGCGACCAGCACCGCGAGGATCGCGCCGAGCTGGATCGCGACCTTGAACGCGACCGAACCCTCGCCGGTAAAGCCGAGCAGCTCCCCCGCCAGGATCAGATGCCCGGTCGACGACACGGGCAGGAATTCGGTCAGCCCCTCGATAATGCCGAGGATGATGTAGATCACGATATCGCTCACGGCGCGCTCCCCCTGCCGGGCGCGCGCCCGGCCGTTCTACTGTGCCGGATGCGGCGATCAGGCGTGGCGCGCGTCGGCGAACCGCCCATGCTTGCGATACTGGACCAGCCAGTGCGGCGCGACCGCGCCAAGCGGGGTCGGTGCGATGTCGAATGCCGCCAGGCCTTCGCCCGATGCGATATTGTCCTGCTGCAGCATCAGCCATTGGTCCCAGCTGATCGGCGCTCCGGGCAGGAAGCCGAGCGATGCCAGCGCCGCACCGGCGAAGTCGGGCAGCTCGACCACCGGCTTGTCGCGCCCGATCGCGTCGAGCAGCCAGTGGTGGAACTGGGTGAAGCTCATCACGTCCGGCCCGCCCAGCTCGATCGTCTGGCCGGCATAACGCGCGGGATCGGCAATCGCGCGGGTCACGGCCTGCGCGACATCGGCGACCCAGACCGGCTGAATCTTCGTCCCGCCCTTGAGCACCGGAACCACCGGGAGCGATGCGGCGAGCGCGGCGAAGCGGTTCACGAACTGGTCCTCGCGTCCGAACATCAGGCTGGGGCGCAGAATCGTCGCGGTGGGAAAGGCGGCGCGGACCGCCGCCTCGCCATCGCCCTTCGAGCGGCCATAGGCCGAGGGCGAGTCGCTATCGGCGCCGATCGCGGACATCTGTACGAAGCTGCTCGCGCCTGCCTCTGCAGCGGCCGTGGCGGCGTTGCCCGATCCGCGCGCGTTGACGGCATCCATGCGATTGCCGAACACGCCGACCAGATTGACCACCGCGTCCGACCCGGCAACCGCGCGGGCAAGCGTGTCGGGGCGGGTCACATCGGCGGCAACGAACTGCGTCTGGCCAAGCCCGCCCAGCGGCTTCAGGAACCATGCCGCGCGCGGATCGCGCTGGGCGATGCGCACCCGCGCCCCGGCCTTGAGCAGGCTTTGCGCGATATAGCGTCCGGCGAAACCGCCGCCGCCGATCAACGTCACCAGCTTGTCCTTCATCGCGTCCTCGAACAATTTGACCACAGCTTGCGCTCCCCATGCCGCGCGATGCACCAAAGGGCAATGCCGGGATCGCCGTTCCCCCCTCCCGCTGGGCGCGGCAAAGGTCTATGGCGGGGCATGACCGACGACCCCTTTGCCCTGTTCGACGCCTGGTACCGTGAAGCGCGGACGACCGAGATCAACGATTCCAACGCGATGGCGCTGGCGACGGTGAGCGCGGATGGCCAGCCGTCGGTGCGCATGGTGCTGCTGAAAGGGCATGGCCCGGAAGGCTTCACCTTTTACACCAATCGCGAAGGGCGCAAGGCGGCTGAACTGGAGGCGACACCGCGCGCAGCCCTGCTGTTCCACTGGAAGTCGCTGCGCCGCCAGATCCGCATCGAAGGGCCGGTCAGCCGGGTGAGCGACGCAGAATCCGACACCTATTTCGCCACGCGCAGCCGCGACTCGCAGTTGGGCGCCTGGGCGAGCGAGCAGTCGCGCCCGCTGGCCGACCGTGCGACCTTCGAAGCGCGCTTTGCGGAGATGCAGGCGCGGTTCGCGGGCGGCGATGTGCCGCGCCCGCCGCATTGGGGCGGCTATCGCGTCGCGCCCGAACGGATCGAATTCTGGCTCGACCGCGAACACCGCCTGCACGAGCGCCGCGTGTTCACGCGCAACGGCGAACGCTGGGACGAAGGGATGCTATATCCATGAGTGCGACCCCGACCCGGGCAGCGATTGCCAGCGTATGTGCGGCGCTGCTGCTGGGCGGGCTCAAGGCTTATGCCGCGTGGACGACGGGATCGGTGGCGATGCTGGCCAGCCTGTCGGATTCGGTGCTCGACCTGATCGCGTCGCTGGTGACGCTGGCCGGGGTGCGCATCGCCGCGCAGCCCGCCGATGACCGGCACCGCTTTGGCCATGGCAAGGCAGAAGCGCTCGCAGCTCTGTTTCAGGTGCTGCTGATCTCCGCCTCCGCCACCTTCATCGCGGTGCGCGCGATCGAGCGCTTGGCGAGCGGCGAAGTCGCGGCCGATCCCGAGGCGGGGATCGTCGTATCAGTGATCGCAATTGGCGTGACGCTGCTGCTCACCGCCTATCAGGCGCGCGCCATCGCCGCGAGCGGATCGATCGCGATCCGCACCGACCGTCTGCATTATCAGTCGGACCTGCTGCTCAATTCGGGCGTGATCGCCGCGCTCGTGCTCGAATCCGTACTGCATCTGCGCGGCGCCGACCCGCTGTTCGGCATCGGCATCGCGCTCTGGCTGCTGTGGGGCGCGTGGCATGCCGCGAGTGACGCGATCGGCCAGCTGATGGACCGCGAATGGCCGGAGGAAAAGCGCCGCGCCTTCATCGCCTGCGCCGCCGCGATTCCCGGCTTTGAAAGCCTGCACGACCTGCGCACCCGCACCAGCGGATCACAGGATTTCGCCCAATTCCATATCCATGTCCCCGCAGCGATGAGCGTCGCGCAGGCGCATGAAGTTGTCGAAGCGCTGGAAGCACGGCTCGAAACCGAATTCCCCGGCACCGAAATCCTGATCCATGTCGATCCCGAGGGCCAGGTCGACCGACCCGGCGACCCGCTGCGCGAGGCGAACGAGCTGAAGGCTTAGGCCGCGACCCTCTCCGCGCGCTCGGTCTCGGCAATCCAGCCGCCGCCCAGCACGCGCTCACCGGCATAGAGCACCGCCGCCTGGCCCGGCGCTACGCCATATTCGGGTGCGTCGAACACCACCCGGTCGCCTTCCAGCCGCGCCGGCACCGGGCGTGCCATCGAACGGACCTTGGCGGTCAGCGGGCCTTTATGACTACCGCCGATCCAGTTCAGCCCCTCGATCCGCGCTGCGCTGACCGCGAGTGCAGACTTCGGCCCGACCACCACCTCGCGTGTCGCCGGATCGAGCCGCAGGACATAAAGCGGCTCGGGGCTGCCGCCGATTTCCAGCCCACGGCGCTGGCCGACGGTAAAGTGGATCAGTCCCTTATGCTCGCCCAGTCTGTTCCCCGCTTCATCGACGATTGCGCCGGCGGTATCGGCTTCGGGGCGCAGCTTCTTCACAAGGCTGGCATAGTCGCCATCGGGAACGAAGCAGATATCCTGGCTGTCGGGTTTGCCCGCCACGCCCAGGCCGATCTCCGCCGCAATCTCGCGCACGCGCGGCTTGGGCAGACCGCCAAGCGGAAAGCGCAGGAAATCGAGCTGCGCGCCGGTGGTCGCGAACAGGAAATAGCTCTGATCGCGCGCGGGATCGGCGCCCTTGTGCAGTTCCGGCCCCTCCGGCCCCGCGACCCGCTGCACATAATGGCCGGTGGCAAGGCAGTCGGCACCGAGATCGCGCGCAAGCGCGAACAGATCGGTGAATTTCGGCCCCATATTGCATTTGACGCATGGGATCGGCGTGCGCCCCGCTAGATAGGTGTCGGCGAAATCGTCGATCACCGTCTCGCGAAAGCTGCTTTCGTGATCGAACACATAATGCGCGATGCCGAGCCGGTCGCACACCGCGCGCGCGTCACGAATGTCGCGCCCGGCGCAGCAGCTGCCCGCACGCCCCACCGCTTCGCCATGATCATAGAGCTGCAGCGTGACACCGATCGTCTCCGCCCCGGTACGCGCGGCGAGCGCGGCCACGACCGAACTGTCGACCCCGCCCGACATGGCGACGACGATCCGCCGCTGCGCGAGCGGCCCTGACAGCTGAAAATCTCCGGCAAACATCGCGGCGCACATAGTGGTTTCACGGAGGCGATGCAAAATCGCTGTATTTACCGGGCTTTCAGGCTTCGTACGTAAACGGGTCGGATGGATTCGACTGATCACAGCTGGCACCCGTGGATCTGAGCTACCGATTCGACCGGGATGTCGCCGCGTCACCGATTGCTGCGCCGGTTGCGGTGCTGCTTGCGGCTGCGGCGGTGCGTCAGTCGGCAAGCCCCACCGCACGGCTGCAGATCCGGCTCGACCGGCTGACGCCCGCGCACGGCCTGCTCGCGCCACCGCATGGTGCGTTCAATCTGGCGGCCGAACGCGCGCTAACCCGGTGGCAACGCCGATGAACGCGCCGTTTACCGTGCCGTTTAGGCGAAGCGAAATCCGCGGTCGTTATGACCGTCATCAGATGCAGTTGGGGACCCCCCGCCCTGATCGAGGTACTGAATGATTGAGAATCAGAAGATCCGTCCCGCCAAGGTGATCGGTCCGCTCGGCGAGCCGCTGACGCTCGACTCGCTGCCGCCGCCCGAAACAACCCGCTGGGTCGTGCGCCGCAAGGCCGAAGTGGTCGCTGCGGTCAATGGCGGCCTGTTGACGATTGACGAAGTGTGCGATCGCTATGGGCTGACGGTCGAGGAATTCGCCGGGTGGCAGCGCGCGATCGACCGGTCGGGCATGCCCGGCCTGCGGGTGACGCGGATCCAGCACTACAAATCGCTGTACGAGCGCCAGCAAAAATATTGAGGCTGATCGAAGTCCGGGGATCGCCGGGCCATCACCCTCTCTCCCATCCGCCCGCGCCTTAAAACGCGGGCGGAACCATTTTCGGCCCCGATGCAAAGCGGCCAAACTGCCCCGTCGGGTTCATTTCAGCAGAAAGCGGATCCGAACGCTCGCGCTGATCTGCTGTTCGCCAGGTACGATCTGGGTCGCATCCTTGGCTTCGGCGCGCACCATCATCTGCGGGATCGGTCCTGGCATGCCGCCATCGCCGTCCTCGCTCACCATCAGGATGCGATCGACCCGCATTCCGATCGCGCGGGCATAGAGGTCGGCGCGGGAACGGGCACGTCCGACGGCCTCGACCCGTGCCGCATCCATCGCAGCGTCGACCGCGTCGATCGTCAGACTGGGCCCATCAATCTGGTTCGCGCCTTCGCGTACCAACGTATCGAGGATCGTGCCGCTGCGCGCGATGTCACGATACCTGATTGAGAGCAGATTGCTCGCCTGATAGCCGGTAATGACTGGCGGCTGGTTTTCGGCATAGCGATACTGCGGGCTGAGCGAGATCGTCGCGGTCTGGATATCACGATCGGCAATGCCGGCCGACCTGAGCGCGGCCAGCACCGACGCCATCCGGCGCGCATTGGCGGTCAACGCATCCGCAGCCGACTCGGCCTGGCTGACCACCCCGGCGCGGATGATCGCAATGTCAGGCGCGCGATTGACGCGCCCCTCTGCGACCACATCAAGCAACACGCCTTCGGCAACCGGCGCGACCGGAGCAACCTGTGCCGCAGCCGGAAGCGGACTCGTCAAAGCCAGCGCGCCAGCGCTTATCAGTCGGATCATCTGGTCAGAACCTTTCACCAAAACTGTCCCGCTGCTGCTTTGGTACAGAGTGGGACAACCTGGACTGAACAGGCCCTGCAGCATGCGTTCAGCGTGCGCGGCGCTTCATCACCAGCCGGTACAGCGCAAGCAGCACCACACTGCCAACCGTGGCCGCGATGTAGCTGTTGGGCCATTTGCCGCTGTCCACACCAAGAAACGGAGCGACAAATCCGGCCAGCAACGCGCCAGCGATGCCGAACACGATGGTGACGATCAACCCCCCGGGGTCCTTGCCCGGCATGATCAGCTTGCCAAGAATGCCGGCCACAAGGCCGATGAGGATCCAACCTAAGACATTGTCGGGCATGACCTCTTCCTTTGCGCATCCCCGTCCGCCGTTGAAGCCGGGGCGGCATAAGATTGCCTCATCTTCGCAGTGCTGAATACCCCGTTTGCGCGCGGCTTGCGCTTGCGCGGGTTCACCAAAACGGGCATCTGGCCTCCATCGCAAAACTGCCCTTGAGGCTAGTGACTTATTCAGATAATACAGCGCGACGGGGAAGACCCGCACCGACCTGAAGGTCGGGGGTGAATGAGGTCGTGCATGAATTACGAGGCTCGGATGTTCGGTGGAGAAGAACGGCTCGCTCTGACGGGTGAAGGCGTAAAAGAGTCGCGCCGCAAATGGTGGATCATCACGGGCGTCATCGCGCTCGCCGTGATCGTGGCGGCGTACTTTGCCTTTGCCTCGGGCGGGGCGGGCGACAAGGCCGATCCGGCCAAGGCAGGCGCTGCCGGCGCGGCCAAGGGTGGCGATCGCCAGTTGCCGACCGTCACCGTCGCGGTTCCGGGCCGCAACACCATCACCAGCGAAATCACCGGGACCGGTTCGCTCGCAGCGCGGCGCGAAATGCCGGTCGGTGTCGCGGGTGAAGGCGGCATGGTCACGCGCGTGCTGGTCGAGCCGGGCGACTGGGTCGCTGCGGGTCAGGTACTCGCCACCGTCGACCGTTCGGTCCAGAGCCAGACCGCCCAGTCCCAGGCGGCAAGCGTCCGTGTCGCGCAGGCCGACCTCAACATCGCCCAGGCCGAACTGGATCGTGCACAGCAACTGCTCGCACGCGGCTTCGTGTCCAAGGCAGATATCGACCGCAAGACCGCAACCCGCGACGCCGCCGCCGCGCGCGTCCGCGTCGCCCAGTCGCAGCTGTCGGAAACGCAGGCGCGCAACCGCCGCCTGGACATCCGTTCTCCCGCAGCAGGCCTTGTCCTGACCCGCGCGGTCGAGCCGGGCCAGATCATCAGCTCGGGCTCGGGCGCGCTGTTCCGCGTTGCCCAGGGCGGACAGTTGGAGCTGCGCACGCAGCTGAGCGAAGCCGACCTGCAGCGTGTGCCCGTCGGCGCGCGGGCCGAAGTGGTCCCGGTCGGCATGGACCGGACCTTCACGGGTGAAGTGTGGCAGGTGTCACCGGTCATCGACCCGCAGACCCGTCAGGGCATTGCGCGCATCGCGCTGTCGTTCGATCGCGCGCTGCGTCCGGGCGGCTTCGCTTCGGCGCGGATCGTCACCGGTGGCGCGGTTGCCCCGCTGCTCCCGCAATCAGCGATCCAGAGCGACGCCAAGGGCAATTTCGTGTACATCCTGAATGCGAAGGATGAGGCAGAGCGCCGCGCCGTGACGACGGGCGAGGTGTCCGATGCGGGCGTCGCGATCACCAGCGGCCTCAGCGGAGCCGAGCGCGTCGTGCTCACCGCCGGCGCCTTCCTCAACCCGGGTCAGAAGGTTATTCCCAACCTCACCACCCTGAAGCGGTAAGGGCACGGACATGCGCAATATCTCGGCCTGGTCGATCCGGAACCCGGTTCCGCCGATCGTCCTGTTCATCGCGCTGACGATCGCTGGCTTTGTCAGCTTCGCGCGGATGGACGTGAACAACGATCCGGACATCGATTTCCCGATCGCGATCGTCGTCATCAGCCAGCCGGGTGCGGCACCGACCGAACTCGAAACGCAGGTTACCCAGCGCGTCGAGTCGGCCGTCCGCGCGCTGCAGGGCATCGACCAGATTGAATCGACGGTTCAGGAAGGCAGCTCGCAGACCGTCATCCAGCTCGACATCGGCACGCCGATCGATCGCGCGGTTCAGGACGTGCGCGAAGCGGTGAACCAGATCCGCGGCGACCTGCCCGACGGCATCCTCGAACCGCAGGTGTTCCGCGCCAACACAACCGATAACGACATTGCCAGCTTTACCGCCATCGCCACCGACATGACGGTCGAGGAACTAAGCTGGTATGTCGATAATGCCGTGGCCAAGGAATTGCTGTCAGTTCCCGGCCTGACCGGAGTCGACCGGATCGGCGGGGTCAATCGCGAAATCCGGGTCGTGCTCAATCCGGCCAAGGTGCAGGCCTATGGCCTGACCGCAAGCCAGGTGAATCAACAGCTGCGCCAGGTGAACCTCAACGCGGCCGGCGGACGTGCCGAAATCGCGGGAACCGAACAGTCGGTGCGCGTGCTCGGCAATGCCGGCAACGCCTATCAGCTCGGCCAGACCCAGATCGCGATCAGCGGCGGGCGCACCGTGCGTCTCGCCGATATCGCCGATGTCCGCGACGCCTATGCCGAAGTGCGTAACTCCGCCGAATGGAACGGCCAGCAGGTGCTCGCCTTCGACATCAAGCGCGGCAAGGGCGCGTCGGACGTGTCGGTGTTCGCCGAGGCGGAGCAGAAGCTGAAGCAGCTTCAGGAACGCAATCCCAAGGTGAAGTTCGAGGTGTTGTCCAACAACACCAAATACGCAAAGGACCAGTATGAATCGGCGCTGTGGGCGCTGATCGAGGGCGCGGCGCTGGCCGTGGTCGTCGTGTTCCTGTTCCTGCGTGACTGGCGCGCGACGTTCATCTCCGCGCTGGCAATCCCGCTTTCGGCGATCCCGACCTTCTTCTTCATGGAGCTGCTGGGCTTCAACCTCAACCAGATGACGCTGCTCGCGCTCAGCCTGGTGGCGGGCGTGCTGGTTGATGACGCGATCGTGGAGATCGAAAACATCGTCCGACACATGCGCATGGGCAAGACCGCGTATCAGGCGTCGATCGACGCGGCGGACGAAATCGGCGTCGCGGTCGTCGCGACCACCATGTCGATCGTCGCGGTGTTCCTGCCCGTCGGTATGATGCCGGGCATCGCGGGCCAGTTCTTCAAGAATTTCGGCCTGACCGTGGTCGCGGCGGTGCTGATGAGCCTTGCCGTCGCGCGTCTGCTCACGCCGATGATCGCGGCCTATTTCCTGAAGGCCAAGGGCCACGCCACACATGGCGAGGGCTGGCTGATGGACCAGTATATGAACGTGCTGAACTGGACGCTGCGCCATCGCTGGTCGGCGGTCGTGGCCTATCTGGTGTCGCTCGGCCTGACGCTGTACATGTTCATGATCCTGCCGCAGACTTTCCAGCCCAATCAGGATCAGGATTCGGTCACCGCGAGCATCGAAATGGTGCCCGGCACCACGCTCGAACAGACCAAGGTCGTGGTTGACCGTGTGCGCGATCTGCTGGCCAAGCAGGAGGGCGTCGAGAACACCTATTCCCGCGCCTTTGTCGGCAATGGTCGCGTCACCGCGATGCTGGCGGAAGAGCGGCCGTTCAAGAGCGACGAGTTCGAACGCCGCCTGACGCCCGAACTGGCGAAGATCCCGGACGCGCGCGTGTCGTTCCGCAACCAGCAGGGCTGGGGCGGATCGGGCCGCGCCCTGACGATCACTCTGGGCGGTGAGGATCCCGCGCTGCTGCAACAGACCGCGCAGAAGATTGTCGAGGAGATGGAAGGGCTGAAGACCGTGGTCGCACCGCGTATTTCGGGCGATCTCAAGCGTCCTGAAATCGTGATCCGCCCGCGTATGGACCTTGCGGCGGACATGGGCGTGACCACGGCTGCGCTGTCGAGCGCGATCCGCATCGCGACGCTGGGCGATATCGACCAGAACAGCGCGCGCTTCTCGCTGTCCGACCGCCAGATTCCAATCCGGGTGGCACTGGACGAGGATGCCCGCGCCAAGCTGTCGACGATCCAGAACCTGCCGGTACAGACCCAGGCGGGCGGCTCGGTCCCGCTCAGCCTGGTCGCCGATATCGGCTTTGGGGCCGGTCCGACGCGCATCGACCGCATCAACAAGCAGCGCCGCATCATGATCGGCGCCGACCTTGCCCCTGGCATCGTCAGCGGCGAGGCGATGAAGCAGGTCGACGCGCTGCCGACGATGAAGAACCTGCCGCTCGGCGTGGGCAAGCTCACCGTCGGTCAGGCCAAGTGGCAGGCGGAGATGATCCAGAACTTCATCGTCGCGGTGATCGCCGGTGTGTTCCTTGTCTTCGCGGTGCTGGTGCTGCTCTATCGCCGCTTCATGTCGCCGCTGGTTAACATGGGCTCGCTGCTCAACGCGCCGCTCGGCGGGTTGCTGCTGCTCTGGGCGGTCGGTTCGGCGATCTCAATGCCGGTCTATATCGGCATCCTGATGCTGCTGGGTATTGTTGCGAAGAATTCGATCCTGCTGATCGACTTTGCGCTGGAGGAAATGGAGAAGGGCGTCGACAAGCTCACCGCCATCGCCGACGCAGGGCATAAACGTGCCCAGCCAATTGTCATGACAACGGTCGCGATGGTCGCGGGCATGGTGCCGACCGCGCTGTCGCTGAACGGCGACGGATCGTGGCGTTCGCCGATGGGCATCACGGTGATCGGCGGTCTGGTCGTGTCGACATTGCTCACACTGCTGATCGTGCCTGCACTGTTCAGCCTGGCGATCGGGGTCGAAAGGTGGATGGGGCCGCGCCTGCGCCGCCGCCTGCTGACCTACACGCCCGGCGACGAACATGGGCCGCAGGGTGCGGCGATCGAGCACCAGCCCGGCGGCCGTATCGGGCATAGCGGGAGCGAAGGCACCGCGCCTGCCGAGTGAACCAAAAAGAGGCACGCGGGTTGTTCCGGCTATGAACCCGGCAATCCGCGTGCTTTCTGGTCCTGTGATTCGCTCATCCGACCCTGTCCCGCCTGGCCTCAGGCGCATGCGCATCCTCGCCACCGGCCTGCTGGTGCTGATGGCGGCGGTGTATTTCACCGCGCGCAGCTTCGAGCCCGACTACACCATCGCCGGCTTTGTCCGCGCCTTTGCCGAAGCGGCGATGGTCGGCGGCCTGGCCGACTGGTTCGCAGTGACCGCGCTGTTCCGCCATCCACTCGGCCTGCCGATCCCGCACACCGCGATCATCCCGCGCAACAAGGAGCGGATCGCCACATCGCTCGCCAATTTCCTGCGCGACAATTTCCTCATTCCCCGCGTGGTCGCGCGGCGGATGCGGACGATCGACGTGGCCGGGGCTGCGGGCCGCTGGCTGGCGCAGCCGCCCGAAAGCTCGGGCCGCCTGCGCCGGGGCGCATCGCGCATGGCCGCCAACCTGCTCGAATCGCTCGACAAGGATCAGCTCGGCGGGCTGATCAAAAGCGCGGTCGCCAATCGCCTGCGCCAGACCGACATCGCGCCCCTGCTGGGCCAGGCGCTGGGCGCGGCGATTGCCGAGGGGCGGCATCTGCCGCTGATGGATTCGATGCTGCGCTGGCTGGCCAAGATCATCGACCAGAATGAGGCGCTGATCCGCAAGATGGTGCATGAGCGCGCCGGTGCGATCATGCGCTGGACCGGGCTGGACGAGACACTGGCCAATGCGATCATCGACGGGCTGTACAAGCTGGTGTCGGACGTTGCCGAGGACCCCGGCCACCCACTGCGTGCGAAGGTGGAGGAGGGGCTGGAAAAGCTCGCCTTCGACCTCCAGTTCGACATCCCGACCCGGCTGAAGGTCGAGGAATTCAAGGCCGACATGCTCGACAATCCCGCACTCGCCCGCTGGATCGAGGGGATGTGGGAACAGGCGCGCGGCGCGCTGCTGCGGGTCGCGCGCGATCCCGATGCCGCGCTGGCGGGCAAGTTCGGCGAGGCGCTGCGCCAGCTTGGCGGAACGCTGCAGAGCGACCCGCGCCTCGCGCACATGATCAACCGCTTCGTCCGCCGCGCTGCCGTTGGCACCGCCGCCGATTATGGCGACGGCATCGTCCGGCTGGTGTCGGACACGGTGCGCGGCTGGGATGCGCGCACGATCACCGGGCGGCTCGAAAATGCGGTCGGCAAGGATCTGCAATATATCCGCATCAACGGGACTTTGGTGGGCGGATTGGTCGGGCTGACGCTGCACACGGTGCATATGGTGCTGTGAGCCCGGCGCCCCGTTTGCCCTGAGCTTGTCGAAGGGCGATCGGCTATCCTCACTGAATATGGGAATGGTGCTTCGACAAGCTCAGCACAAACGGCGGTGCCTTCACCCCTCCCAATCCAGCACCGTCCATCCCTTCACCGCCGCCAGTTTCCGCAGCGGGCCATGGGCGTTGACCGCGAACGGCTCGTCCGCCCACTCCAGTACCGGCGCGTCGGAGACATGATCGGTGTAGAAACGCACACGGATGTCCTCCCGCGTAATCCCCTCGCGTGCCATCCACGCCTCGATCAGCCGCAATTTGGCGGGGCCGTAGCAATTCTCGCCCTCAAGGCCCGCCAGCACATTGCCGTGCGGGTCGCGCCGCGCCGCGGTGGCGATCACCGTGGCGATGCCCAGCCGCGCCGCGATCACCTGCGCATAATAGCCATGGCTTGCGGTCGCCAGCACCGGCTCCCACCCTGCCGCGCGATCCGCTTCGACGCGCGCGCGGGCGTCGGCGAACAGGTTGGTCGCGGCCATGTCGTCTGCGAACGCTTCTGCCACCGCCGCCAGTTCGGCGGGCGGGATCGCGCGCCCGATCATCAGGCGATGGGTCACTTCCTTAAGCCGCGCCCGGTCGATCACCTTGGCCAGATAGGCCAGGCTGGCCAACCCCGCGAGCGGGAGCAGCGCCAGCCGCCACGGCGCGCGCGCTTTTGCGGCATGGATCAGGAACGGCGTCCAGGTCGCGCGCCGGGTGATCGTCTTGTCCATGTCGTAAATGGCGAGCCGCCGCATTGGAACCTTTCCCCACCGTCCGCGCTTGAAGCGATCAAGCTCTTATCCTCTAGCCACAGGTGCTTGCCGTTCCAGTCCAAATCGCCGATGGATGGCCGCGATGAGCGCGCCGCCCGACTTTCAGCATGACGCTGCCACCGGGGTCCTGCGGTTCAGCGGCAATTTGTCGCTGCGCAGTATCGGTGACCTGCCCGCGCGGCTGGACGCCGTCGATGGCGACGTGCGCGCGCTCGACATGCGCGGCGTCGAGCGGATCGACACGGTCGGCGCCTGGGTGATCCACCGCTTCGCACGCGATCGTCAGGCACAGGTCACCGGGTTCGACGCCAATCAGCAATTGCTGTTCGACCATGTCGCGCAAGCCGACCATCCGATCGCCGGTCCGGCCCGCCCGATGGGTGCATTCGCCCAGCTGCTCGCCGAAGTGGGCGAGGCGGTAGTGCTGGCAATCAAGACCCTGTACGGTCTGCTTGGCTTCATGGGCGCGACCGTCATCGCCGCGGGGCGGGTAATCGCCAATCCGCGCCGCTTCCGCTATCATGCGACGGTCCACCGGTTCGAGGTCGTCGGCGTCTCCGCGCTCGGCATCATCGGGCTGATGAGCTTCCTGATCGGCATCGTCATCGCACAACAGGGGTCGGTGCAGCTGCGCCAGTTCGGCGCGGAGGTATTCACGATCAACCTGGTCGGTCGCATCACCCTGCGCGAACTCGGCATATTGATGACCGCGATCATGGTCGCGGGTCGCTCCGGTTCTGCCTTCGCCGCCCAGATCGGCACGATGAAACTGACCGAAGAGATTGACGCGATGCGCACCATCGGGGTCAATCCGATAGAGGCATTGGTGCTGCCGCGCGTGATCGCGGCGGTGCTGATGCTGCCCCTGCTCGGCTTTTACGCCTCTCTGATCGCGATCATCGGCGGGGGCCTGTTGTGTTGGGTCGCGCTCGACATCCCGCCGATCACCTTTGTTCAGCGCATCCGCGAAGTGGTGCCGATGACCGACCTCTATGTCGGCCTGATCAAGGCACCGGTGTTCGGCGCGATCATCGCGATCGCCGGCTGTTACCACGGCATGCAGGTGGAGGGCGACGCCGAACAGGTCGGCGTACGCACCACCACCGCCGTGGTTCAGGCGATCTTCCTTGTCATCGTGCTCGACGCATTCTTTGCGGTATTCTTCACCGAAGTGGGGTGGAACTGATGACCGCCCCGATTTTCGAGACTGAAGAAGCGATTATCCGGGTGCGCGGCCTGAGCAACAGCTTTGGCGACCAGACCGTGCACGAACATCTCGACCTCGACGTGCGGCGGGGCGAGATTCTGGGCGTGGTCGGCGGGTCGGGCACCGGCAAATCGGTGCTGATGCGATCGATCATCGGACTGCAGCAGCCGGACGCCGGCAGTGTCCATGTGTTCGGCGAGTCGGTCCTCGACGCGGACGAGCGCGCGGCGATCGAGATTCGTCGGCGTTGGGGCGTGTTGTTTCAGGGCGGCGCGCTGTTCTCGACCCTCACCGTCGCCGAGAATGTTCAGGTTCCGCTCAAAGAATTCTACCCCCAGCTCGACCCGCAACTGCTGGCCGAGATCGCGGCATATAAGGTGGTGATGACCGGCCTGCCGCCCGAGGCCGGCCCCAAATATCCCGCCGAACTGTCCGGCGGCATGAAAAAGCGCGCGGGCCTGTCACGCAGCCTCGCACTCGACCCCGAATTGCTGTTCCTCGACGAGCCGACCGCAGGGCTCGATCCGATCGGCGCGGCGGCGTTCGACGAGCTGACCCGCTCGCTGCAGCAGACATTGGGCCTGACCGTGTTTCTGATCACCCATGACCTCGATACGCTCTACGCGATCTGCGACCGTGTCGCTGTGCTGGCCGACAAGCGCGTGATCGCGGTGGGAACGATCGAGGAACTGCTCGCTTTGGACCATCCGTGGATCCAGGAATATTTCAACGGCCCGCGCGGAC
>CAYMUJ010000028.1:0-22120 GCA_964393565.1 uncultured Stakelama sp.
GGCGCATCATCGCCTTTTGCAGCTTTTCGAACGCGCGCACCTCGATCTGGCGGACACGTTCGCGGCTGACGCCATAGACCTGGCTCAGCTCTTCCAGCGTCTTGGGATCGTCGGTCAGGCGGCGTTCGGTCAGGATGTGCTTCTCACGCTCGTTCAGCTCGTCCATCGCCTCGATCAGCATGGAGTGGCGGACATCCGCCTCCTGCGCTTCGGCAACGACCTCGTCCTGCAGCGCGCTGTCGTCCTGCAGCCAGTCCTGCCACTGGCTCTCGCCATCCTCGCGCATCGGCACGTTGAGCGACGTGTCGCCGCCCATCGCCATGCGGCGGTTCATCGACGTGACCTCTTCCTCGGTCACGCCCAGATCCTTGGCGATCTTCGCCAGATCCTCGGGCTTCAGGTCGCCATCCTCGAAGGCGTCGAGCTTGGCCTTCATCCGGCGCAGGTTGAAGAACAGTTTCTTCTGCGCGGCGGTGGTGCCCATCTTCACCAGGCTCCACGAACGCAGGATGAATTCCTGGATGCTCGCGCGGATCCACCACATCGCATAGGTGGCGAGGCGGAAACCGCGATCGGGCTCGAACTTCTTCACGCCCTGCATCAGGCCGATATTGCCTTCGGAAATCAGTTCGCTGACCGGGAGGCCATAGCCGCGATAGCCCATCGCGATCTTCGCCACGAGGCGCAGATGCGACGTAACCAGCTGCGCGGCCGCTTCGGGGTCGCCATGCTCCTGAAAGCGCTTCGCGAGCATATATTCCTGCTCGGGTGCGAGGATCGGAAACTTCTTGATCTCCGCCAGATAGCGGTTGAGGCTTGCCTCACCACCTAGGGCGGGGATCGTCGCCGGGACGTTGCTTCCGCTGGCCATGGTCACTCTACTCCCTTTGTCTGGGCTTCCCCCCTTTATAGGCGAGGACGCCGGTCGACCCTCCATTTGGACGAGTCAGAAAACACTATACGAAGAGCTTACCCATCAGTTCCCGCATGTCCGCCGGCATTTCGCTATCGAATGCCAAAGCGTGACTATGGATCGGATGGATGAACCCCAACCGGGCGGCGTGCAAGGCCTGGCGACGGAAACCCATGGTTTCCAGCACCTCCCGGTGTTCTTTTTTCGTTCTACCATAGACCGGATCGCCGATCAACGGGTGGCCGAGCGACGCCATATGCACACGCACCTGATGCGTGCGGCCGGTTTCGAGCCGGCATTCGACCAGCGCCGCTTCATAGAGCGGCTTGATCAGCGTCCAGTGGGTGACGGCGCGCTTGCCGCCCGGCTGGATCGCGATCTTCTTGCGGTTTTGCGGCGAGCGCGCGAGCGGTGCGTCGACGGTTCCGGCTGAGCTTTTCGGGCGGCCCGATACGATCGCCTGATAGCGGCGGTCGATCGAATGGTCCTTGAACTGGCGGGCCAGGCCGACATGCGCGCGATCGGTCTTGGCCGCGACCATCAGGCCCGACGTGTCCTTGTCGATGCGATGCACGATGCCGGGGCGCGCGACCCCGCCGATCCCCGACAGGCTGCCCTGGCAATGGTGGAGCAGCGCGTTGACGAGCGTGCCGTCGAAATTGCCCGCGGCGGGGTGGACGACCAGTCCCGCCTGCTTGTCGATGACGATCAGATGTTCATCCTCGAACACCACGTTGAGCGCGATGTCCTGCGCCGCGTTATGCGCGGGTTCGGGGTCGGGAACGGTGAGCGTGAAGCGCGCGCCGCCGGGCGCCTTCTTCTTGGGATCGCGGATCAGGCCGTCGGGGCCGGTGACGTTGCCGGTGGAGATCAGCGCCTTGATCCGCTCACGCGACAGCGTGGGAAGCGCATCCGCCAAAGCCCGGTCGAGCCGCCAGCCATCCGCTGCATCCGCGATCCGCGCTTCGAGTGTGGAAACCCCCCGGTTCATTGCGCTAGGCAGATGGGAATGGCTTTAGGGATTTCAAGCTGTGTTATCGCACTAATCCAGCAGGCAGCGGCGGAGGCCGCGCCGCTGGAGGCGTGCGGCTTGCTGTTCGGCTCCGCTGGCGTCGAACGGGCGAGCATCGCTGCCAATGTGTCCGACGATCCGGCGCGGCGGTTCGAGATCGACCCGGCGGCGCTGATCGCGGCGCTGAAGGTGGAGCGTGCGGGCGGGGACAGGGTCATCGGCTATTGGCACTCGCACCCGTCCGGGGACGCGACCCCGTCCGCGACCGATGCGGCGATGGCGGCGGCGGACGGGAAGATCTGGGTGATCGTCGCTGGCGAGACGGTGACCGCGTGGCGCGCGGGCCCGACCGGATTGCATGGGCGGTTCGAGCGGGTGGAACTCGTCTGACCGGTAAGGGGGCCAACCTCCGTTTGCCCTGAGCCTGTCGAAGGGCCGGGCACCACCCTTTTCGGTGCAGGTGCTTCGACAGGCTCAGCACAAACGGCGTTTTGCCCTCAATCCCCCTTCGGCCCCAGATAGTCCGCGCCATAGACCGCCTTGCGGATATCGGTGTGGAGCGTGCCGTCGAACGGGAAGGTCTGGACGAAGAACACCACCGCCATGTTGTTGGCGGGATCGACCCAGAACAGCGTGCTCGCCGCGCCGTCCCAGAAAAATTCGCCGACTGCGCCGCGATTGCGGTCCGGTGTCGCGGGGCGGGCGGTGCGGACGGCGAAGTTGACGCCGAAGCCGCCATCGATCTTGCCCGGCAGCCATTCGCGTTCCTTGATCGCGGGATCGAGGTGATCGGTTGCCATCAGCCGGATCGTCGCGGGCTTGAGCAGGCGCGCGCCGTCCAGCTCGCCGCCGTTCAGCAGCATCCGGGCAAAGCGCATATAATCGTCGATCGGCGCGACGATCCCGGCGCCGCCCATGGTCAGCGGCACGCCGGGGAAGTTGCGCTCCCGCATCGCCGCCTCGGGCTGGCGTGTCATGCCGGTCGGGTCCTTTACATAGGTCGCGGCAAAGCGGGGGAGGCGGTCCATCGGCTGGTGCCAGCCGGCTTCGCGCATCTTCAGCGGGTCGAAAATATGCTTCTGGACATAGTCGGTGAACTTCATGCCGCTGAGGCGCTCGACCAGCAGCGCCTGGACGTCGACCGACGCGCTGTAATGCCATTCGGTCCCCGGCTCGGAGAGCAGCGGCACCCTGGCCAGACGACGGCCGAATTCGGCCAGCGTATTTTGCGGGTTGAGCGGATCGGCGGCGGCGAACGCCTTGTGTGCCGCGGTCGGGCCGTCGCCATAGGCGAAGCCGGCGGTGTGGCGCAGCACGTCGCGGATCGTGATCGGACGGCTGGCGGCGCGCCACAGCGGCTTGCCATCGGGGCCGGTGCCGTCCTGCACCTGCATGGTCGCGAAGTCGGGCAGGTAGCGCGCGAGCGGGTCGTCGAGGCGGAACTTGCCCTGTTCCCACAGCTGCATCAGCGCGACGCCGGTCACCGGCTTGGTCATCGAATAGATTTGCACCAGCGTGTCGCGGGCGAAGGGGCGGGCGGCCTCACGATCGGCGACGCCGCGCGCCGCGAAATGCACTTCGCGCCCGTCCTTCCACACCAGCACCGATCCACCAACCGCGCGGCCATCGGCGACCATGTTCGCCAGCATCGCATCGATCCGCCGCGTGTCGAGCTTGACCGCGTCGGCCGGCGCAGCGCGGGTCTGGGCGAGCGTGGGCGCCGACATGGAACTGAGCGCAAGTGCCGTCAACGCTGTCATCCAATGCCGCATCCTGCTTCTCCCAAGTCGATTTCCCGCGACCTAGCCAAGATCGGGCCGGTTGCGAAGAGGGTATGCTTGCAGCGGCGGCGCGGCTGGGCCAAAGGGGTATTGGAGCAATGGGAGCATCCATGAATATTTCGTCAACCGACTTTGCCAGCCTGCTCTGCTCGCGCCTGTGCCACGATCTGCTGAGCCCGGTGGGGGCGCTCAATAACGGGCTGGAACTGCTTGCCGATGAGCATGACCCCGAGATGCGCGCGCGCTGCCTGGAACTGCTGGCAGAGAGCGCGAAGGCGAGTGCGAACAAGCTGAAATTCTTTCGCCTGGCGTTTGGTGCGGCGGGCGGGTTCGGCGACACCGTCGACACGCGCGAGGCACAGGCGGCGATCGACGGGCTGTTCGGCGACAATCACCGCGTGTCGATCGGCTGGATGGTCGAGGATCCGGTGCTGCCCAAGCAGGTGATCAAGGTGCTGCTCAACCTCGCGCTGATCGGCGGCGACGCGCTGGTGCGCGGCGGACAGCTGGATATCGGTGCCGAGGCGCGTGATGATGTGGTCGAGATCGTGGTGCGCGCGCAGGGTCCGCGCATCGTGCTGGACGGCGAACTGCGCGGCGCGCTGAGCGGTGACACGGGCGACTCGCCGGTGACCCCGCGCGCGGCGGCGGCGTATCTGGTGCATCAGCTGGTGACGCAGGGTGGCGGCGAGTTGCAGGTGTCGCCGCCCGACGCCGATGTGCTGCTGTTCGGAGCAGCGTTCAAAGTACAGTGATTGGCAAGGTCAGCTGATGGCGGACGTCCGCGTCGCGGCGCTATACCAGTTCACCCGGTTCGAGGATCCGGCGGCCATCAAGGGTCCGTTGCTCGACCTGTGCGTCGCGCAGGGGGTGAAGGGCACGTTGCTGCTGGCGCGTGAAGGCATCAACGGCACGATCGCCGGGAGCGATGCGGCGATCGATGCGGTGCTGGCGCATGTCCGCGCGCTGCCCGGTTGCGCTGCGATCGACGTCAAATTCTCCCACGCCGCCGCGATGCCGTTCCACCGGATCAAGGTACGGCTGAAGCGTGAGATCGTGACGATGGGCCAGCCGGACATCGATCCGCTGGCGGGCGTCGGCCATTATGTCGCGCCGGCCGAGTGGAACGACCTGATCGCCGACCCCGACACGGTGCTGATCGATACCCGCAACGATTACGAAGTGGCCATCGGCACCTTTCGCGGCGCGATCGACCCGCAGACGCGCAGCTTCAGCGAGTTTCCCGACTGGTTCCGCGCCAAGCGCGCCGAGATCGAGGCGGAGGGGCGGACGCCGAAGATCGCGATGTTCTGCACCGGCGGCATCCGCTGCGAAAAATCGACCGCATTCGCCAAGGCGGAGGGGGTGGAGCAGGTCTATCACCTCAAGGGCGGCATCCTCGCTTATCTCGAACAAGTTCCGCAGGACCGCAGCCTGTGGGACGGCGAATGCTTCGTGTTCGACGAGCGCGTGGCGGTGAAGCACGGGCTGGAGGTCGGCGAGCATGTCCTGTGCCGCGCGTGCCGCATGCCGGTGAGCCCGGAGGCGCGACAGTCGCCACATTATGTCGAGGGGGTAAGCTGCCCGGCCTGTATCGGCACCCGCACCGAGGAACAGCGCGCCAGCTATGCCGAGCGGCATCGCCAGGCGCAGCTGGCGGCGCAGCGCGGCGAGGCGCATGTCGGCGCGGTGTTCCGCGAGCATGAGCCTGACTGACCCGATCCTCTACAGCTTCCGCCGCTGCCCCTATGCGATCCGGGCGCGGCTCGCGCTGGCGGTGAGTGAAACGGCGGTCGAACATCGCGAAGTGAAGCTGCGCGACAAGCCGGCGGAGATGCTGGCCGCCTCACCCAAGGGGACGGTGCCGGTGCTGGTCCTGCCCGATGACCGAGTGGTCGACGAGAGCCTCGACATCATGCGCTGGGCACTGGCGCGCAACGATCCGGAGCGCTGGCTGGCGGGCGACGACCCGGCGCTGATCGCGACCAATGACGGCGCGTTCAAACATCATCTCGACCGCTACAAATATCCCGACCGCTATCCGGCGGATGGGGTGGAACACCGCGCGGCGGCGCTAGCGATCCTGCACGGGCTTGAGGCGCGGCTCGCTGCCCAGCCATATCTGAGCGGCGCGCGCTTCGGCCTCTCCGACGCCGCGATCCTGCCCTTTGTGCGCCAGTTCGCGGCGGTCGATCCCGACTGGTTCGCCGCGCAGGATCTGCCACGGGTGCAGGCGTGGCTTGAGGCGTTTCTCGGGTCAGCGCTGTTCGCGCGGGTGATGGCGGTGCGGGAGCAGTGGCGGGGCGGAGCCGCCGCCTGACACGATCGGTGTCTCGGGACGGCGCTTTTCTCGCTCAGGTTACAGAACAAGCCTTGGCTGGGCTTAAGGCCGGGCCGACGCTGTGGGATTCAGCACGCTTAGTTATTCGGCTAACGCAGTTCGGTCGGATCCGGTGCTTTGCACGCTGATCGTCGCGCCTTTCGCTGCGGTGACGCGCTTGAAAACACGTGCATGCGCGTCATGGGCGATTTTGAGACCGGACGGGGCGGTCCAGGTGACAGTCGTGGCAATCGCGCCGCGTGCCGAAGTGGCTGCCTTGCCGTGGTCGCTGTCCGCCACAAACACCGCGACGGCATCGGATTGCGGTTCGCTGGCGCGTCCCACGCGCACGACGGTGGCGAAATCGGTGCTCGCACCGCAATTGCGTACCTCGGTCACTGCGTAACGATCGCTGCCGATGTCCCGTACGGTGTCCACGACTTCCGTCGCGCAGTCCGCATACGGGCTGCATCCGATCGTCAGCAGGAACGAGATGGAGGAAATAAGGCGCATCACATGATGTTACCGGCCACTGACGCATGCAGGAATATGCGGATTGGGGGGGAAGCGGGACTAATTTGTTGCGATGTCAGAATGAGTATTGTGGGTGTTGCGGGTGACAACGCTCTTTCTTAACGGATCGGCGCAATGCCCGATGCCGACCTCGCCCGTCCGACGCTTCCCCTGGATATCGATCAGATCGCGGTTGCGCCCGGGGCGTCGTGCGGCGCGCTGCTCGCTGCGGCGCGTGTCGCACGGGATATGAAGCGTGCCGATATCGCGGCGCTGACGCGTTTTTCCGAAGCCTATATCGCCGCGATCGAGGAAGGGAATTATACCGAGTTCGCGGCGCCGATCTATCTGCGCGGAGCTGTGCGCGGCTATGCCCGCGCGGTCGGCCTTGATGCGGATATGCTGATCGGTCTGCTCCATCGCGAAATTGCGGTGCGCGGCTTGGACTGGCGACGGAGCGGCGGGCTGAGCTGAATCCGGCGCGCCAGCTCCATCCGGTTCAGGCGATTCCCGCCTGTTGGACGCGCGGCCCCTGCGGCCAGGGTCGCGGGCGACGGAGCAGATGATCGAGTGCCGTGCACCCCATGCCGCAGCGGTGCCGTTCGACGCGGGAAAAGAGGGTCGCCGCGCGACCAGCTAATGCCTCCAGCGCAGTGACATAGATCGGACTGGACAGGAAGGCATCCGATGCCCGGACGCTGTTGCCGCGGCGTTCGAACACCTTGGCGCCGACGTCTTCCATCACGATCCGATAGACGGTGGATCGTGAAATGCTCAACTGCTGGGCGATATCCGCCAATGCGATAAAGGCGCGTTCTTTCGCATCCGGGATGGTGTCGATGCGTGCGAACGGCGTACTTCCCGATGGGCGCGCGTTGAGATGGGCGACGCTGGCGGAACACACGAAATGAACCAGCATCAGCTCGGCAAAGCGCAGCTTGAACAGCTTCGACGTGCCCGCCATGCTCAGGAGCAGGTCGAGCCCTGCCAGCACGCAACTATTGTCGCAGGCCGCCGAACCCAGCGATCCGCGCTCGGTTGCTCCCAATGCCTCCATCGTCGCAGCCGCAGCGCGCACCCGCCGCCCCAGCGCAATGCACCAGTCTGCCAGGTCGACACGCATCGGTACGGGCAGTGACACGCCGCCTGTTTCGGCGATCGTCACCCATCCATGTTTGGCCAGTCGCTGCACATTGCGCCTTACCGTTTCGAAGGGCAGGTCGAGCGAGGAGGCGATCGCGTTGATCGACGGGCCGCGTCCTGCCGGCAGATGGCGCATCTCCCGGTCGATCATGTCGCGCACGATGGAAATCAGGATCGGTATGCACACCATCCGTGCGCGTGCCAGGGGCGGTGGCAGCTGCGCGCCCAGGTCGAGCGTCGCGGCAAAGATCTGTTGTGCCAGGACCCGTGCGACCAGACGGCAATTCAGGCGCATCATGTCCAGTCGCGTCACACCGCCTCCCCAATCGTGTCGTCGGGTAAGGCCACTCCAACCTTCAACCGGACCGTCTCAAAGTGAGTACGGCGAATTAACGGACGCCGGGAGTCCGTGCGAATACGGGGAAGTGACAGTGCCGTACCGGTTGCCGAGAGGTGATCGGTTTCGATTTCCCGCGCGTCGCAGCAGTTCGCCTAACCAGCTGTTAACCCTGCCGGTGCCATCACTGCCGGGACGTGTGGGGGCGCTCGTGGACGATCTGTTACAGGAATTCATTGCCGAGACGCGGGAAACGCTGGAGGCGCTGTCGGGCGAGATCGTCGCCTGGGAGGCGTCGCCGCACGACCGTGAACGGCTCGATGCGATCTTCCGATTCGTCCATACGGTCAAAGGCAGCTGCGGCTTTCTTGATCTTCCCCGGCTCGCGCGGCTCAGCCATGCGGCGGAAGATGTGCTGGCTGATGTGCGGGCGGGCGACCGCGTGCCGGATCGTGCGCTGGTCAATGCAGTGTTGAGCGTGGTCGACCGGATTGGTGAGATTGTCGAGGCGATCGATGCGGGTGTCGCGCTGGGTGACACCGGCGAAGATCTGTTGATCGCCGCGCTGGCGGTCGGTGCGGCTGAGGTGGCTCAGCCGGTTGCCCCGAGCGTCCAGCGCGCCCAGACGCGCAGCGTGCGGCTCAATGTCGATCTGCTCGACCGCATGATGAGCGGCATGTCCGACATGGTGCTCGCCCGCAACGAATTGTCGCGACGCCTGCGTAGTGCTGAAGTCGATCCGAAGATCGAGGCGGCGCTGGAGCGGATGTCGGCGACCGTCGCCGATCTGCGCGACACGGTCACGCGCACGCGCATGCAGAAGATCGACGCGCTGTTCTCCGCTCTGCCGCGCATGGTACGCGATACGGCGGCGGGCCTTGGCAAATCAGTGCTGCTCCATATCGAGGGTGCCGAGGTCGAGCTGGACCGCGAGATGATCGAGGTGCTGCGCGATCCGCTGGTCCATATCATCCGCAATTCGATCGACCATGGCATCGAACATCCGGCTGATCGCCGTGCGGCGGGCAAGCGTGAAACCGGACGCCTGACCGTGTCCGCGCGCCAGTCGGGCAATCAGATCATCGTCGAAATATCCGATGACGGGCGTGGCATCGATGTCGATCGCGTCATCCGCAAGCTGGCTGATGCCGGGCGCGATGAACGCGAATTGCGGTCGCTGGGTGAGCGCGCAAAGCTCGATCTGGTGTTCGAACCGGGCCTGTCGACCAAGGACGAAGTGACCGAGGTTTCGGGGCGCGGCGTCGGTATGGACGTGGTGCGCGCGGCGATCGAACAGATTGGCGGGCGCGTCGAACTGCACAATGATCCGGGCCGGGGCCTGCGTATCCTGATCCATGTGCCGCTGACGCTGTCGATCATCCCGACGATCGTGGTGGGTGCGGGGGGCCAGTGCTTCGCTATCCCGCGCCAGGCGATCGAGGAAATCGTCAGCGAACGCAGCGACGCGATCCGCGTCGATCGCATCGGCAGCGCCTGGGTTGCCACGCTGCGCGACCGCCGCCTGCCGATGATCGAGCTGGCAGAGCAGCTGGGGCTGAAATCGGTGCCGTCGGGAAGCCATCCAATGGTGGTGGTGGTGAGCATCGGCGAGGGCAGCTACGCGCTGCGCGTCGACGATGTGCTCGACAATGAGGAACTGGTGATCAAGCCCGCCGCGCCCGCGATCATGGCGACCGGCATCTATGCGGGCCAGACCCTGCCTGACAGCGGCTGTCCGATGCTTCTGCTCGACTGTGCCGGTCTCGCGCGTGATGCCGGCCTGAGGTTCGAGCGGGTGCGTGCGGTCGAGGAAGAGGAGATGGCGGCGGTGCAGGGGGACGAGGCGCTGGCGCTGATCTTTGCCGATCTAGACGGGGCGCGCCGTGCGGTGCCGCTTGAGGTGGTCGACCGGATCGAAAAGGTCGGTGCGGGTGCGATCCATCGCAGCGCCGGCCGCTTGCGCCTGACCATTGATGACCGGATCGTGCCGGTTGCGGCAATCGGTGGCGGGGACATCAGCCGGACCGGCTCGGTCCTCCGGCTGCGCGACGGTGCGACCGAAATCGCCTATGCGATCAGCGAACCCACCGACATCGTTCCGATGCCGCCGGACTTTGCGCCCTCCACCGTTTCCGGCCCGGTTGCGGGCGTGGCGCTGATCGATGGGGAACCGGTCGAACTGCTCGATCCGATGTGGTTGTTCGCAGAGCATGGCGAGGATGACGCACGGACGGAATCCGGGGCCGCCCCGATCTGTCTGCTTGCAGGCGGCGATACGGGCTGGCTGGGCACGTTCGTTCAGCCAATGCTGGAACATGCCGGCTACCGCGTGGTGAGCACGCTGGCTCCGGGCGAAACCGCACAGGTCGCGCTGACGCTGGATACGGATCCGCAGGGTGTGGACACCGTGCCGGTCGTGCGGTTGCGCAGCCGCAAGCGCGGCGGGGCTGAGGGCACAATCTATCGCTATGATCGCGAAGCGCTGCTCGGGGCACTCGCACAGGCAGCGCAAGGGGGTGTGCGATGACCGAACAACTGTTCCTGATCGCACAGATCGCCGGCCGCTCGGTTGCGATCGATGCGAACCAGGTCGAATCGGTGGTCGATATCGGTCATGTCGTGGCGGTGCCGCGCGCAGATTCGCATGTTCGCGGCCTTGCCGCGCTGCGTAGCCGTGTGGTGACGGTGATTGATACGCGCGCCGCGCTGGGGCTGGAACCGGGTGAGGTGAGCGCCGGCCGGGCGGTGATTACGCCGGTTGACGGCCATCATTACGCGATGCTGGTCGATGGGCTTGACGATGTTGCGCCGTTCGATCCGCAGCCATTGGCGGCGGGCGTCCCGCTGTCGGGCATGTGGCAGCGCGCGGGCCGCAACCTGATCGAGCGCGACGGTGAGCCGATTCTGGCGATCGATCTGGCAGCACTGGTCCCGGGGCTTGCTGCGCCGACCGCGTGATCCGGCATTAACGCCATTCTTACGTATTTATTCGATAATCGCCGCAAGTTCCGCAGAACCGGGAAGCGTCTCGCATGAAAACCTGCCTCGTCGTCGATGATTCAAAGGTGATCCGTAAGGTCGCACGACATATTCTCGAGACGCTCAATTTCGAAGTCCGCGAAGCCGGGGACGGTCGCGAGGCGCTGGATGCGTGCCTTGCCTCGTCGCCCGACGTGGTCCTGCTCGACTGGAACATGCCGGTGATGAGCGGGATGGATTTCCTCCGCGCGCTCAAGGACAGTGAGATCGCCACCAAGCCCAAGGTCGTGTTCTGCACCACCGAAAACGGCATGGCCTATATCCGCGCGGCGATCGAGGCGGGTGCCGACGAATATGTGATGAAGCCGTTCGACCGCGAAACGCTGGAGAGCAAGCTTCAGATCGTCGGCGTCGCTTAAGGAACCATTGTAATGTCGGGCAGCTCTATGGCGGCCGGCATTCAGCCGGATCCGCGCGACGAAGGCGTTCGCATCCTGATCGTCGATGATTCGGTCGTGGCGCGCGCGGTGTTGAGCCGGATGGTTGAGGGGATGCGCGGCTTTGCCGTGGTCGGCGCGGTCAGCAATGTCGCGGATGCGTTGGCGTTTCTTGCCGCGAACAGTGCGGACGTGATTCTGCTCGATCTGGAAATGCCGGGGGTCCATGGCCTGACCGGACTCCCCGATCTGCTGGTCGCGGGTAAGGGCGCAAGGATTCTGGTCGTCTCGTCCGCGGCCGAGCGTGGCGCGGCGGCAGCAGTGCAGGCGTTGGCGCTGGGTGCCGCCGATACGCTGGTCAAGCCCGGTATCGGCAGCTTTGCAGGCAAATTCGCGGCGACCCTTGAGGAACGGCTGACGCGGCTGACCGATCGCGGGCATGATGCGATCGCGCCGAATCCCGCTCAGCGCCAGGTGCCGCAGGAGTTCGATATCGTTGCGGTCGGCGCATCGACCGGCGGCATCCATGCGCTCAGCCAGATGTTGCGCGCGATTCCGCCGAGCTTCGAGGTCCCGATTCTGGTGACTCAGCATCTGCCACCGTCGTTCATGAGCTATTTTGCCGCGCAACTCGCGGTATTGGCCGGCCGGCCATGCGAGGTGGCAGAGGATCTGATGCGTGTGCGTCCTGGGCGGATGCTGGTCGCGCCGGGTCACGCGCATATCCGTTGCGCCCGCGTGAATGATGGTGTGCTGATCCGGCTATCCGATGAACGCGCCGCCAGCGGGTGCATGCCGTCGGTCGACCCGATGCTTGAATCCGTTGCGGAGGTGTTTGGCAAGCGTGGCCTGGGCGTCATGCTGTCGGGCATGGGTCGTGACGGATCGCTCGGCGCACGCAGCCTGATCGATGCAGGTGGTGCGATTCTGGCTCAGGACCGTGCAACCTCGGTGGTGTGGGGCATGCCCGGTGCGGTGGCGGCCAGCGCCAGCGCTGTGCTGCCCCCCGATGAGATTGGCCGCATGGTCGCCAGCCAGCGGCGGCCCGGATGATGGCGGCGGCACAGCCTTTTGCCTCGTCTGGTGCGATCGGCGTGATCGGCGCATTGCTGGAACAGCGCACGGGCCAGCAGATCGCGGCCAACCGCGTCTGGCGGATCGAGACCGCGTTGAAGACGGTGTTGCGTGCTCATGGCCTGGACAGTGTCGATCAGTTGATTGCGCAACTGACCGGAGCACGAATGAGTCCGCTGGCCGATGCGGTGATCGATGCCCTGCTCAACAATGAAACCTCGTTCTTTCGTGACAGCGGGGTGCTCGAACTGGCGGTCGAGGCGGCGGCGGCGATGATGGCCGCACATCCGGGGCGGCGGTTGCGGATCTGGTCGGTCGGCTGTTCGACCGGGCAGGAACCCTATTCGCTCGCGATGCTGTTTGAAGAGGCCTATGTCGCGCGCGGTCTGCCATTCCCCGAGATTGTGGCGAGTGACGTGTCGGCCGCGATGGTCGAACGCGCCCGGGGCGGCCGCTTCTCGCAGTTCGAAATCCAGCGCGGATTGCCGATCCGGCGCATGATGAACTGGTTCGATCAGGACGGTGCTGAATGGGTGGTGCGCCCCGAACTCGCCCGCCGCATTCACTTCCGCCGCCACAATCTGGCGCAGGATGCCCCACTTCCGGGCAAGTTCGATCTGGTGCTGTGCCGCAATGTGCTGTTCTATTTTCCCCCGGCGGTACGGTCGCATGCCTATCAGACATTGCGCAGCGCGATCCGCGACGGGGGTGCGCTGCTGCTGGGGGCGGGTGAGACGGTGATCGGCCAGACCGATGCATTCGTGCCGTGCAGCCAGTTCCGCGGGCTCTATCGCGCCGAACCGGTGCGGAGCGTCCCGCAGTCCGCCAGCTTGGGCTGATAGCGGGCTCTACACGCTTGCGTTTCGGCGCGCGCCGCCGCATCCCTGCACCCCATGCAGGACCGGGCTGAACTCAACATCATCGACACACCATCGCCCAATTTCGGTGAGCGGGTGCTGCCGATCAGCATGATCGTGCTGCACTATACCGGCATGCGCAGTGCGGAGGAGGCGATCGAGCGGCTGTGCGATCCCGATTTCGGGGTCTCCAGCCATTATCTGGTGGCGGAAGACGGGCAGATCGTGCGGCTGGTGCCCGAAAGCAAGCGCGCCTGGCACGCTGGCGGATCGCACTGGCGCGGCGTGACCGATGTCAATTCGGCATCGGTGGGGATCGAAATCGTCAATCCCGGCCATGAATATGGCTATCGCCCCTATCCCGACGAACAGATTGACGCGGTGATCCGCCTCGTCGCCGATATCAAGGACCGCTACGGCATCACGCGCGGCAATGTCGTCGGCCATTCGGACATCGCGCCGATGCGAAAGCAGGACCCGGGCGAGCTGTTCCCGTGGGGCAAGCTGGCGCGGCTGCGGCTGGCGCTGCCGCGCCCGACCAAGAATCTGATGGATCCGGGGTGGACTGATGGCGGCTTCCTGCTCGCGCTCGAACGCTTCGGCTATGATGTGCGCGATCCGCTCGCGGCGGTGGTGGCATTTCAGCGGCGCTTTCGTCCCGAACTGATCGACGGCACGATCGACGCCGAATGCCGCATGCTGCTGCTCGCGCTGCTGCTGCCCAAGCCCCAGGGCGACGACTGATGTTTTCGAGCGTGCCCGAAGGGGCGCCGGTGCTGACCGCCGCCGCGATGCGCGCAGCGGAGGAACGCGCGATTGCCGCCGGATCGAGCGTCACCGAATTGATGGAGCGCGCCGGGAAGGGCGTCGCCGAGTGGGTTCACCGGCTTGCGGCGGGCAGCGAGGTGCTGATCCTGTGCGGGCCGGGCAATAATGGCGGCGACGGCTATGTCGCTGCGCGCGTGCTGGCGGGCCGGGGCGTACCGGTGCGGGTGGCGGCGCTGGGCGAGCCGAAGACCGAGGCTGCGGCTGCGGCGCGGGCGGCGTGGGGCGGGGTGGTTGAGACGTTGCCCCATGGCTTACCGGATCAGCATAGCTACGCGCCAGTCGTCGTGGATGCTGTGTTCGGCACCGGCTTGTCTCGCCCGATTGACGAAGGAACGGCTGAAGCCATTGGCGCGCTTGCTGGTTATACCAAGCTGTCGATTGCAGTGGATATTCCGAGCGGACTTGATCCCGATTGCAACAGTAAGCAGCAATTCTCGTTCGGTGTCGATGTGACGCTGGCGCTGGGTGCGCTCAAGCCCGCGCACGTCTTGCTGCCGACGGCTGCCGATTGCGGCACGGTGCGCGTGGTGGATATCGGCCTTGGCCTCGACGAGATCAGGTCGCCGCGTGAAAATGTCAGCGCAGTGGAGACGATCAGTGCGCCGTGGCGTGTACAGCCATCCATTTGGTCGCACAAATATTCGCGCGGCATGGTCGCGGTCGTCTCTGGCCCGATGCATGGGGCGTCGGAGCTGACCGCTCGCGCGGCCTATCGCGCCGGAGCGGGCTATGTGCTGCTGCTGACCGGCGGCTTGCCGAACCCGCCGCATGCGATCGTCCGCCAGCGCTGGAGTGCGGAGGCACTCGATGACCAGCGGATCGGCGCAGTGGTGATCGGCCCGGGGCTGGGGCGCGACGATCGCGCGCAGGAAAAGCTGGACGCCGCGCTGGCAAGCGACCGGCCGCTGGTGATCGACGGCGATGCACTCCACCTGCTCGACCTCAACACGTTCAGGAACCGCGCCGCGCCGACCGTGCTCACCCCCCATGCGGGCGAGTTCGATGCGCTGTTCGGTGCGGGGGCCGGAAGCAAGATCGAACGGGCTCAGGATGCGGCGCGGCGGTCCAATGCGGTGGTCGTCTTCAAGGGTGCGGACACCGTGATCGCTGCAACCGATGGGCGCGCCAATGTCGCGCCGATGGGCAATCCCTGGCTCTCGGTCGCCGGGACCGGCGACGTGCTGGCGGGGGCAATCGCCGCGATGCTGGCGCAGCAAAGCTCGGACCCGCTCCGCGCCGCCAGCGACGGCGTGTGGCTGCATGGGCAGGCGGCGCGCATCCTCGACCGCTGTTTCCTCGCCGATGAACTGGCGGATGCGCTCCCGCACGCCTATGAGCGCGCACGATGAGTGATGACGAGATGATCGTGCGCGTCGCCGCGCGCGGGGATGGGGTGACGGCGGACGGGCGCCATGCCGCGCTGGCCGCACCGGGCGACCGGCTGCGCGCCGATGGCAGCGTCGCGCATGGCCCCCGCCATGTCGACCCGCCGTGCCGCCACTTCCCCGAATGCGGCGGGTGCCAGCTCCAGCATCTCGACGACGCGGCCTATGCCGAATTCCTCACCGGGCGCATCGCGGGCGCGCTGGCCCAGCACGGCCTGACCGCCGAGATCCGCGCGCCCTTGCTCTCGCCGCCGCGCACCCGCCGCCGCGCGACGCTGCATGCCGAGCGGCGCGGGCGGCAGGTGCATCTGGGCTTTACCGAACAATCGAGCCACCGGCTGATCGACGTGCAGCAATGCGATGTGCTCGACCCGTGGCTGTTCGCGCTGCTTCAGCCGCTGCGCGGGCTGCTCGCCACGCATCTGCCCGCCAGCCGCCGCGTCAACGTCCACCTCGCGCTGACCGATCAGGGGCCGGACGTGCTGGTCGAAGGGCTGGTGACCGACAGCCTCAAGGCGGTGGAGGCGGTGACCGCCTTCGCGATGCGCCACGCGCTCGGGCGGCTCAGCGTCGATGACGGGATGGGGCCGGAAGCGCGCTGGGAACCCGATCCGGTGACGGTCAGCTTTGGTGGTGTCGCCGTGCCGTTCCCACCCGCCAGCTTCCTGCAGGCCACGCCCGAGGGTGAGGCGGCTTTGGTCGCGACGGTGCGCGAAGCCGTTGGCGAGGCAAAGGCGATCGCCGACCTGTTCGCGGGGCTCGGCACCTTCACCTTCGCGATGGACGCCCGGGCCAAAGTCTATGCCGGCGAGGGCGCCCGCGACGCGATCCTGTCCTTGAAGGCCGCCGCCGGGCGAGCGCAGCGCCAGATCTTCGCCGAGCATCGCGACCTGTTCCGCCGTCCGCTGACCGCGAAAGAGCTGGACCTGTTCGACGCGGTGATCCTCGATCCGCCGCGCGCGGGGGCGAAGGAGCAGGCAGTCGAACTGGCGGCGAGCAAGGCACCGGTGATCGCCTATGTCTCGTGCAACCCGGCGACCTTCGCGCGCGATGCCGAGGCGCTGGTCAAGGGCGGCTATCGGCTCGACTGGGTGCAGCCGGTGGGGCAGTTCCGCTGGTCGACCCACGCCGAACTGGCGGCGCGGTTCAGTCGGTAAGTCTTAGACTCGCACAAAGACACCAAGTCACGAAGAAGCCAGAGATATTTTGGTTCGCGCAGAGGCACAGAGACGTTCTCCGCCGCGTCAGCGGCACTCGCATCCCGATCGGTGCCGCTTGCCTTGACCTTGCTTGCAGACAGGCGCTCCGCGCCGCAGCGCCAGCTCTCTGCGCCTCTGCGCGAAAAAACTTCTTCTTCGTGGGTTCGTGCCTTTGTGCGCTCAAAATCTCATGGATAATCCGCCTTCACGAAATACAGCCCGTCCGAAGGTGCGTTGAGGCCCAGCCGCGCACGGTCCTTGGCTTCCAGCGCGGCGCGAAGGTCGTCGGCCGACCATTGGCCACGCCCGACCATCGACAGGCACCCGACCATCGACCGCACCTGATGATGCAGGAACGACCGGGCCGAGGCATGGATCGCGATCTCGTCGCCCTCCCGCACCACATCCAGCCGGTCGAGCGATTTCAATGGACTGGCCGACTGGCAATGCACCGAGCGGAACGTGGTGAAATCGTGCGTCCCGACCAGGATCTGCGCGGCCTCATGCATCGCATCGGCGTCCAGCGCGTGGGGGACACGCCACTTCAGCCCCTTGTCGAAGGTCAGCGGCGCGCGGCGGGAGACGATGCGATACACATAATGGCGCGCGATGCAGGAAAAGCGCGCATGCCAGTCGTCGGGCACGACCTCGCACGCCAGAATCGCGACCGGCACCTTGCGCAGATGCGCGTTGAGCGCCTCCATCAGCCGGAACGGGGCGATGTCCTTCTCGATCTCGGTATGCGCGCGCATACCCAGGGCATGGACCCCGGCATCGGTACGCCCGGCGGCGTGGACCAGCGCATCCTCCCCGGTGATCCCGTGCAGCGCATCCTCGATCGCGCCCTGCACGCTGGGGCCATGGTCCTGATACTGCCAGCCCATGAAGGGGCGGCCGTCATATTCGATCGTCAGCGCAAAGCGGGTCACAGCTGGGTTCCGGGGGGAATCGGGAAGCCGTTGAGCAGCTCGCGCGTGGTGACAACACCGCGACCGGCGCGCTGGACGCGGGTGGGGCAGATGGCGCCATCGCGACATTGGATCGTCAGGCTATCGTCCATGACGGCTCCCCGGCGAAGGCCGGGGTCCAGCATCGGGCCGGTTGCAGCGGGGCCCAGGCCTTCGCCGGGGAGCAGTTCGGCGGCCAGCACGCGAATGCGTTCGCCGTCATGCTCGAACCACGCGCCCGGCGGGTTGAAGGCGCGGATCTGGCGCTCGACCGCGTCGGCGGGCTGGTCGAAGTCCAGCCGCGTCTCCGCTTTATCGATTTTTGCCGCATATGTGACGCCATCCTCGGGCTGCGCCACCGCCGGATGCCCGTCGAAATCGGCCAGCACCTCCACCATCAGCCGCGCACCCATCTCCGCCAGCTCGGCGGTCAGTTCGCCCGCCGTCTTGCCGTCCACGGCCGTGCGCCCCTCCAGCCGCACCGGGCCCGTGTCGAGGCCGGCCTCCATCTGCATGATCCCGACGCCGGTTTCTGCGTCGCCCGCCAGGATCGCGCGCTGGACCGGGGCCGCGCCGCGCCAGCGGGGGAGGAGCGAGCCATGGACATTGAGGCAGCCGAGGCGCGGGGCCTCCAGCACGCTCACAGGGAGGATCAGGCCATAGGCGGCGACCACCGCGACATCGGCGTTGAGCGCGGCAAAGGCGGCAACCGCCTCGGGGTCTTTCTTGAACGACAGCGGCGTGCGCACTTCGATCCCCAGTTCCTCCGCGCGGGCATGGATCGGGGAGGGGGTCAGTGCCTTGCCGCGCCGCCCGCCGGGACGTGGCGGCTGGCTATACGCCGCGACGATCGTGTGGCCTGCTTCGACCAGGGCATTGAGGGTCGGCACCGCGAATTCCGGGGTGCCCATGAAGATGATCCGCATGGCTGCGCCTGTAGCCCTATTCGTCATCCCGGCGAAAGCCGGGATCTCAGGCGGCACGCGCACCCGCATGAGATCCCGGCTTTCGCCGGGATGACGGATTGCCTACATCGCATCCATGGCATCGCCCGAGATCGAAACCCTTACCCAAGCCCTGTCGCGCCTCCCCGGCCTCGGCCCGCGCTCGGCGCGGCGCGCGGTACTGCATCTGCTCAAGAAGCGCGAGACCGCGCTCGACCCGTTGCTGCGCGCGCTGGAGGCGGTGAGCGAACGGCTCGCGACCTGTTCGACCTGCGGCAATGTCGATACCTCGGACCCGTGCGCGGTGTGCGCCGACCCGCGCCGCGACACGCGGCAACTCTGTGTGGTCGAGGAGGTCGCGGATCTGTGGGCGCTGGAACGCTCGCGCCTGTTTCCGGGCAAATTCCATGTGCTCGGCGGCAAATTGTCGGCGCTCGACGGGGTGCGGCCCGAGGATCTCGCGATCGACAGCCTCGTTACGCGCGTCGCTGCGGGCGGGGTGGATGAAGTCGTGCTGGCGATGAACGCGACGCTGGAGGGGCAGACCACCGCGCATTACATTGCCGAGCGGCTGGAGGGCTATCCGGTCCGGCTGACCCAGCTGGCGCATGGCCTGCCGGTCGGCGGCGAGCTGGATTATCTCGACGAAGGCACGCTGGCCCAGGCACTCCGCGCGCGGCGGCCGGTGGCGTGAGCTTCGGTCGGTCGCTACTCGTTGGTGTGGTGCTCGGGCTGCTGTTGGCGTGGGTGGTCGGCGGAATGATGCTTGCCAACAACAATCAGGGCGAGTTCGCGGATACAGCCACCGGCGTATGGACACCGCATTTCTGGATGCTGATGGTTATCTTTACTGCGGTCGTCGCCGTTCCGGTCACGCTCTTGCTCACACTGATTGGAATTGATCGGGATTGATCGGAATTCTGCGGGTCGCCCGTAATTGACCCCGCACCGGCCAACACCTAAATTGCCGCGATGGCTATTCTCCCCATTGTCGAAGTTCCCGATCCGCGTCTCAAGACCGTCTCCACCCCCGTCGAGAAGGTCGATGACGAACTGCGCGCGCTGATCGCCGACATGTTCGACACCATGTACGACGCGCCCGGCATCGGCCTCGCCGCGATCCAGGTCGGCGTGCCCAAGCGTGTGATCGTGATGGACTTGCAGGAGGAGGAGGACGAGGAAGGCAAGCCGGTCAAGGCCCCGCGCGTCTTCATCAACCCCGAAATCCTCGATCCCGCCCAGGAAATGAACACCTATACCGAGGGCTGCCTGTCGGTCCCCGACCAGTTCGCCGATGTCGACCGCCCCGCGACCTGCCGCGTCAAGTGGCTGGACGAGCACGGCAACGCGCATGACGAGCTGTTCACCGGCCTGCTCGCGACCTGCATCCAGCATGAGATGGACCATCTCGAGGGGATCGTGTTCCTCGACCACCTCTCGCGGCTCAAGCGCCAGATGCTGATGAAGAAGCTGGAAAAAGCGCGCCGCATGGCGGCTTGATGGTTCGGGTTATCGTCTGAATAAGTCGTCACCCCGGACTTGTTCCGGGGTCCATTTATCCGCAAATCCGGCGCTTGAGCCTCTTGCTTCGCGCTTGCCGCCTGGCGGACCCCGGAACAAGTCCGGGGTGACCAGCTTTGGTTAGGTCAGGCGCTCCACCCGCCCGCCGACAGCGCGGCAATCCGCGCCTTGGCCGCGCGATACTCCGCATCCAGCTGGTCGACGAACGCCGCCACTGGCTGCACCTCGCGTACCGCGCCGATGCCCTGACCCGAACCCCAGATGTCGCGCCACGCCTTCGCCTTCGAATTCCCGCCGGAACCGAAATTCATCTTGCTCGGATCGCTTTCGGGCAGATTGTCGGGGTCCAGCCCCGCCGCCTCGATCGACTGGCGCAGATAATTGCCGTGCACGCCGGTGAACAGATTTGTATAGACAATATCGGATGCGCCACCCGCGACGATGCCCGCCTTGTAATCGGCCTCGGCATTCGCCTCTGTCGTCGCGATGAAAGGCGACCCGATATAGGCAAGGTCGGCACCCATCGCCTGCGCGGCAAGGATGGCGTTGCCATTGGCGATCGATCCCGACAGCGCAACCGGGCCGTCGAACCAGGCGCGCGTTTCCTGCACCAGCGCGAAGGGGCTGAGCTGTCCGGCATGGCCGCCGGCACCGGTGCACACCAGGATCAGACCATCCGCACCCTTTTCGACTGCCTTGCGCGCGAACCGGTCGTTGATGACATCGTGCAGCGTGATGCCGCCCCAGTCATGCACCGCCTGATTCAGCTGCTCCTGCGCGCCGAGAGACGTAATGACGATCGGCACCTGCCATTTGGCACAGGTGGCAATATCCGTTTCAAGCCGGTCGTTCGAGCGGTGAACGATCTGGTTGACGGCATAGGGCGCGGCCGGGCGGTCGGGATTGTCGCGGTTCCATGCGGCCAGCTCTTCGGTAATCTGGTGCAGCCATTCGTCGAGCTGGCTCTGCGGCCGCGCGTTGAGCGCGGGGAACGATCCGACAATTCCCGCCTTGCACTGGGCGATGACCAGTTCGGGACCGGAGACGATGAAGAGCGGCGACCCGATGACGGGCAGGCGCAGGCGATCGAAGAGAGCGGGCAGGGCCATGTCCGTTTCATAGACCAACCGGATTGCGTGTCCAGATGGTTTACGTAAACGGCAGGCTGTGGCGTACCGGAAATTCAAAAAAACGACGCCGCTTCTATTCCCTCCCGCCAGGGGGGATTATAATCAATCCACCCGCCGCAACCCGCTGCGGAACCGCCGCTGCCGCTCGGCGTAATTCTGTGCGGAGTAGAGAAGTCCCGCGCGAGTCGTCGCGTCCACCTCGCGAACCGCGCGGGCCGGACTTCCGACGATCAGGCTGCCGGGTGGAAACTCCTTGCCCTCGGTCACCAGTGCGCCGGCACCGATCAGGCAGTCATCGCCAATCACTGCGCGGTTGAGCACGATTGCGCCCATGCCCACCAATACGCGGTTGCCTATGGTACAGCCGTGCAGGATCGCATGATGGCCGATTGTGCAATCCTCTCCGATCGTCAGGGGGACGCCGGGGTCGGAATGCAGCATCGCCCCCTCCTGCACATTGCTGCGCGCACCCAGGATGATCGGCGTATTGTCGGCCCGGATCACCGCGCCGAACCACACGCTTGCCCCGGCGGCCAGACGCGCGTCCCCGATCACATCGGCGCTCGGCGCGACCCATGCGTCGGGGTCGACCACCGGCTCCATCATTTCAAAGGCATAGATTGGCATGCGGCTCTCCTGGTCGGCGGTACAATCAGACCGGAGCGGAACGTCAAGCGGTTTCATCCCTATTGCAAGTCGCTCGGTGATGCGGGACCGGATAGCGCGGGCGCATCGCTCGGGCCTTGCCAAAGTTGAAACCCGGTTCAGGTTTGCTTGACCGCGCTCGCCCGCCGCGACTA
>CAYMUJ010000028.1:22220-30318 GCA_964393565.1 uncultured Stakelama sp.
GCCAAAGTTGAAACCCGGTTCAGGTTTGCTTGACCGCGCTCGCCCGCCGCGACTATCGCCGCCCTGTTGGCCAAGGAGAGAATCGCGGCGATGAACAAGCTGTACCCGACTGCCGAAGCGGCGCTGGAAGGCCTGCTGCACGACGGCATGACGATTTGCGCGGGCGGGTTCGGCCTGTGCGGCATTCCCGAACGGTTGATCGACGCGATCCGCGACAGCGGCGTCACCGGCCTGACCATCGCCAGCAACAATGCCGGGATCGATGGCGAGGGGCTGGGCAAGCTGCTGCGCACGCGCCAGGTCCGCAAGATGATCTCCTCCTATGTCGGTGAGAACAAGGAGTTCGAACGGCAATATCTGGCGGGTGAGCTTGAGGTCGAGTTCTGCCCCCAGGGCACGCTCGCCGAACGCTGCCGCGCGGGCGGGGCGGGCATCCCCGGCTTTTACACCAAGACCGGCGTCGGCACGAAGGTGGCCGAGGGCAAAGAGGTCAAGGTGTTCGATGGGCAGGAATATATCCTGGAACGCGGCATCCGCGCCGACCTTGCGATCATCAAGGGGTGGAAGGCGGATGAGGCGGGGAACCTGATCTTCCGCAAGACCGCGCGCAACTTCAACCAGCCGATGGCGACCGCCGCCAACATCTGCGTGGCCGAGGTCGAGGAAGTGGTGCCGGTCGGCAGCCTCGATCCCGACGCGATCCATTTGCCCGGCATCTATGTGAAGCGGATGATCATCGGCGCGCCCTATGACAAGAAGATCGAGTTCCGCACGGTCCGTCAGCGGACCAGCGAGGCGGCGTGAGCCGGCTGCGCGCCCTGCTCACGCTCGGCGCGGCGGGGCTGCTGTGCGGCGGATGCGTCGCGGCGGCGATCCCGATCGTCGCGGGCGGATCAATGGCGGGCAAGCAGATTTTCGGCGACGACAAGAAGCCGGATCCGAAGCCCGAGCCTGCGCCTGTTGCCGTGGCGACACCGGCTCCGACTGAGGCGCCCGGCGATACGACCGCGACGCTGGCGACGCCGGAAGCGCGTGCACTGGCGCTGCGGCTGCAGGCGTCGGCCGCGGCATCGGTCCCGGCATCGGCGGAATCGGCTGCGGCGTCGCTTCAGGCCTATCAGTCGCTCTGGGCCTATGTCGAACGACAGGTCGCCGCGCGCAAGGCGGGGGAAACGGTGCGCTCGGTCGTGCTGGCCGAGGGCGCGACCCTTGATGCGCCGCGCTTTGCACCATGCGATGCCAAGCCGCTGGCGATCCTGTTCGATCTCGATGAAAGCGCGGTGGGCAGCGATCCTGATGCGCGCTTCCGGCGCTGGATCGGCGATGGCAGCGATCCGGTGACGGCGGTGCCCGGCGCGGTCGAGGGGGTCGATGCGCTGCGCCGCGAAGGCGTGCAGGCGATCTTCACCAGCGCGCGGCGGCCGTCCGGTGCCAATGCTGCCGCAGCGATGCTGGCAAAGATCGGCTTTGGCGATTTCGTGCCCGGAAAGACGCTGATCCTGCGCGGCGGGGAGCCGCCAATCTCCGGCGATCAGGTCCGCCGTACCGTCGCCGCCAGCTATTGCGTCGTCGCGATTGTCGGCGATGCGCTGGGCGATTTCAGCGACACGTTCGATGCCGGGGACGCCGCGCGCCGCCCCGCCGCTGCGACCGAAACGATGGTCGCTCCGCTCTGGGGCGCAGGCTGGTTCCTGCTGCCCAACCCGGTGCGCAGCACCGCGACCCCGACAACCGAATTGCCCAAGGAGTGAAGTGATGCCCCAAGAGAGCAAGGGCTGGACCCGCGACGAAATGGCCGCGCGCGCCGCAAAGGAATTGCAGGACGGTTTCTACGTCAATCTCGGCATCGGCATCCCAACGCTGGTCGCCAACCATATCCCCGAGGGGGTTGAGGTCACGCTGCAGTCGGAAAACGGCATGCTCGGCATCGGCCCGTTCCCGTTCGAGGGGGAGGAAGACCCTGACCTGATCAACGCCGGCAAGCAGACGATCAGCGAACTTCCGCAATCGGTCTATTTCAGCAGTGCGGACAGCTTCGCGATGATCCGCGGCGGGCATATCGACCTCACCGTGCTCGGCGCGATGGAGATCAGCCAGACCGGCGACATCGCCAACTGGATGATCCCGGGCAAGATGATCAAGGGCATGGGCGGCGCGATGGACCTGGTCGCCGGGGTCAAGAAGATCATCGTGGTGATGGAGCATAATGCCAAGGACGGCAGCCCCAAATTCATCCCCGAATGCACGCTGCCGCTGACCGGCAAGAATGTCGTCGACATGATCATCACCGACCTGGCGGTGTTCCAGCGCGTCGACCATGACTCGCCCTTCCGCCTGATCGAGCTGGCGCCCGGCGTGACGCAGGACGAGGTCGCGGCGAAGACGACGGCGGCCTATGAGGTTGCGCTGGCGACGGCGTAATCGCCTTGCGCCACGCACCGCCACTCTTCGCTTGTTCGGCCATGCGCCTGCCTCCATGACTGCTCCGGTCGATCCATGCCGCACAGCGGGGGGAGCGGCGTGAGCAGGATTTGAGGTTTCGCTGAATCGATATGGACCCCGTCATCTATCGCTTCGCGGGCTTCGAACTCGACAGCGCCGAGCGTCAACTACGCCGCGACGGGGCGGAAGTGCCGCTCAACGCGCGCTATCTCGACGCGCTGATCCTGCTGGTGCGTGAACGCGGGCAACTGGTCACCAAGGACCGGTTCATGGACACAGTGTGGCACGGCATCCCGGTGACCGACGAGGCGCTGACCCAGTGCATCCGCACCTTGCGCCGCACGCTGGGGGATGCGGCGGGCGACCCGCACTTCATCGCGACCGTGCCCAAATTCGGATACCGCTTCGTCGGCGCGATCGAGGGGGAGGCGCCGCTGCCTCCGCCTCCGCCCCTGCCAGCGCAGACACTGACATGGCAGATGGGCGCGACCGGCACTGCCGGCGCGGTCGCGGCCGGCGTCATCGGCGGGCTGAGCTATGGCATGCTCGGCGCGACGCTGGCGGTCCCGGCGCAGAGCGGGGCGCTGTCCTTCGTGCTTGTGCTGGCGTGCCTCACCATCGCCGTCGCAGCGATTGGCGGTGCGGCAGTGGCATTCGGCGTCGCGGCGGCGGCGCAGCGCGGCGGGGTCGGATCGCCTCTGACGATCGTCGGCGGCACGCTCGCCGGCCTCATCGTTGGCGCGCTCGCAAAGCTGCTCGGCATCGACGCCTTCACCCTGCTGCTCGGCCGCGCGCCCGAGGGGATCACCGGGGCGCCCGAAGGGCTCGCGCTGGGCGGCGCGGTGGGGCTGGCCTATTGGATCACAGCCAGACACGCAGGCAGTACCAAACGTCATGCCGGGCTGGCCGGCACGATCCTCGGCGCGGCGGCTGGCCTGATCATCGCGCTGCTCGGCGGGCGGCTCCTCGCCGGAAGCATCGATGTGCTGACCCAGACGGCGGAGGGCGCACGGCTCGACCTTGGCCGGATCGGCGCATTGCTCGGCGAAACCGGCTTCGGTCTGCGCAGCCGGATCGTGACGAGCGTGGCGGAGGGCGCGCTGTTCGGCGGGTTCACCGCGGCGGGGCTTTGGCGCGGCAGCCACGAACCGGGCGCGCGCGCCGCCTGAACCAAGCCGCGCTTTGCCTCAGAAAATGTCGCCTGCGCTTGCCCCCGCGCAACAAAGGCGTAAGGGGGCGGCATCATGGCCAGCAAACCACTTACGCTTTACGAGAAGATCTGGGCCGCGCACGTTGTCGAACGGCGTGAGGACGGCACCTGCCTCATCTATATCGACCGCCACCTCGTGCATGAGGTGACCAGCCCGCAGGCGTTTGAAGGGCTTCGCGCCGCCGGCCGCCGCGTGCGCCGCCCGGACCTGACGCTGGCGGTGCCCGACCATAATCTCCCGACGACCGCGCGCGTCGATGCAGCGGGCCAGCGGCTGCCGATCGCCGATCCCGAAAGCGCGCAGCAGCTCGCCGCGCTCGAACGCAATGTCGCGGAGTTCGGCATCGATTATTTCGGCGCGACCGCCCCGGAACAGGGGATCGTCCATGTCGTCGGGCCGGAACAGGGCTTCACCCTGCCGGGCACGACGCTTGTCTGCGGTGACAGCCATACGTCGGCGCATGGCGCGCTCGGCGCGCTCGCCTTCGGCATCGGGACGAGTGAGGTTGAGCATGTGCTGGCGACCCAGACATTGCTGCTCAGCCAGTCCAAGACGATGGAAATCCGTGTCGACGGCACGCTGGGCTATGGGGTCAGTGCCAAGGACGTGATCCTCGCGATCATCGGCAAGACCGGCGCGGCGGGCGGGACCGGCTATGTCGTCGAATATACCGGCGATGTGATCCGCGGCCTGTCGGTCGAGGGGCGGCTGACGGTCAGCAACATGTCGATCGAGGGCGGTGCGCGTTCGGGCCTGATCGCGCCCGACGAAACCACCTATGCCTATCTCAAGGGCCGCCCGATGGCGCCAAAGGGAGCGCAGTGGGAGCAGGCGCTGGCATGGTGGCGCAGCCTGCCCAGCGACCCCGGCGCGGTGTATGACCGTGTGGTGACGCTGCAGGGCAGCGACATCGCCCCGTCGCTCACCTGGGGCACCAGTCCCGAGGATGTCGTGCCGATCACCGGCGTGGTGCCCGATCCCGACAGCTTCGCCGATCCGTCGAAGCGCGTCGCGGCGCAGCAATCGCTCGATTATATGGGCCTGACCCCTGGCACGCGGATGCAGGACATTCCGGTCGAACATATCTTCATCGGCAGCTGCACCAACAGCCGGATTGAGGATCTGCGCGCCGCTGCTGCCGTGGTCAACGGGCGCAAGGTCGCCGACGGCGTGCGTCAGGCGCTGATCGTTCCCGGCTCCGGGCTGGTCAAGCGCCAGGCTGAGGCGGAGGGGCTTGACCGCATCTTCACCGCCGCCGGCTTCGAATGGCGCGAGCCGGGCTGTTCGATGTGTCTCGCGATGAATCCGGACAAGGTGCCGGCGGGCGAACGATGCGCTTCCACTTCCAACCGAAACTTCGTAGGACGGCAGGGTCCGGGCGCCCGGACGCACCTTGTCTCCCCCGCAATGGCGGCGGCGGCGGCGGTGACCGGGCGATTGACGGACGTGCGGGACCTGATGGGGGCCCAGGCGGGGGGATGACCGGTGAAGCGCGTATTGGTGGCATTGATCACGGGCACGATCCTAAGCGGTGCGGCCGCAGTCTATTCGACGGTCAGCGGCCCCGTCGCAGAGGCGCGGGCCAGCACCCAGGCCGTCGCGCCGGTGCGCTGAGCGCGCCGCACGACATTATCGCATCGATCGGGCAGGCAGGCGGGCGGCGCACCAGCGCGGCCCGCAGTGTCGCGCGCCCTCAACAGATCCGGAGCTGAACATGGACCCCGTCCGCAAGGTCGAAGGGCGCGCCTATCCCTGGGGCGCCAAGAATATCGACACCGACATCATCATCCCCGCCCATTGGCTCAAGACGATCAGCCGTGAGGGCCTTGGCAAGGGCGCGTTCGAAACGGTGCGCGCGCAGCCGGGCAATATCTTCGACGACCCCGCCTATGCCGGGTCGCCGATCCTGATCGCGGGTGACAATTTCGGGTGTGGATCGAGCCGCGAGCACGCCGCCTGGGCGCTGAAGGACATGGGCATCACCGCGGTGATCGCGCCCAGCTATTCGGACATCTTCTCGGGCAATGCGTTCAAGAACGGCATCGTCGCGGTGGTGCTGCCGCAAGAGGCGATCGACCGGCTGATCGAGGTGGCAAAGACCGATCCCGTCACCATCGACCTCGAAACCATGACCGTCACCACCCCGTTCCAGGATCGCTTCAGCTTCGCGATGGACCCGTTCCGCCGCGATTGCCTGATGCAGGGGCTGGACGAGGTCGGGCTGACACTGGCAAGAGATACCGCAATTTCGAAATATGAGTCGATCGTCGCCGATGCGCGGCCCTGGCTCAAGAGGGAGAGCGGTGATGCGGGCCTTGTTGTCGAAGGAAGTGGGCGGACCTGAAACTCTAACCATGGGTGAGCTGCCGGATCCGGTGGCACAGCCCGGTGAGGTGGTGGTCGCGGTCAGGGCCTGTGCGATCAACTTTCCCGATGTGATCATCATCGAGGACAAATACCAGTTCAAACCCCCGCGCCCCTTCGCGCCGGGCGGCGAAATCGCCGGTGTGGTGGAGTCGGTGGGGGAGGGCGTCACCAACCTCAAGCCCGGCGACCGCGTGCTCGGCTCGACCGGCTGGAATGGCCTCGCCGAGAAGGTCGCGGTGGATCATCGCCACCTCTATCCGTTGCCCGTCAGCAAGAGCTTCGAGCAGGGCGCCGCGCTGCTGATGACCTATGGCACCAGCATCCATGCGCTGCTCGATCGCGGGCATTTGAAGGCCGGTGACACGCTTCTCATCCTCGGCGCGGCGGGCGGCATCGGCCTGTCGGCGATCGAACTGGGCAAGGTGTTCGGCGCGCGCGTCGTCGCGGCAGTGTCGAGTGACGCGAAAGCGGCTGCCGCCAAAGCCGCCGGGGCGGACGAAACAATCGTCTATGACCGCGCCCCGTTCGACAAGGATGCGTCCAAAGCGCTGGCGGAACAGTTCAAGGCGGCGGTGGGGCCTGCTGGTGCGAACGTCATCTATGATCCCGTGGGTGGCGATTATGCCGAACCCGCGCTGCGTTCGATCGCATGGGAGGGGCGCTACCTTGTCGTCGGTTTTCCTGCCGGCATCCCGAAACTCGCGCTCAACCTGACCCTGCTCAAAAGCTGCGACGTTTGCGGCGTGTTCTGGGGCGGTTTCGTCGGGCGCGATCCCAAGGCCAACGCCGCGCATATCGACCACCTGTTCCGCCTGTGGGAAGAGGGCAAGATCAACCCGCATGTCAGCGAAGTGTTCGCATTCGAAGACGGCGGCAAGGCCATCGCCAAACTCGCCGACCGTGGTGCCATCGGCAAGCTGGTGGTGCGGGTGTCGGCGTAAATGCGCTAATCCGTCTCAGCGCTGAATTGGGCCGTAATGTCCATCGCCTGATGTGGTACGCCGATGATGTCGATCCCGTCCGCGCGGATCAGGTAGAAGATCACATGCGCCTCGTGGCGAAAGCTGCGGTAGCCGGGCGCGATCTCGTCTCGTACTCGCCCGAGCATGGGGTGCTCCGCCAGCCACGCGAACCGCGCATCCAGCGCGCGCAAATAAATATCGCGCTGCTGACGACCCCATTGGCGAAGTGTGTACCGTCCGATCATCTTGAGGTCTTCAAATGCGCGCGGGGTAACGCGAAACGACTTCACTCCTCGCGGTCCAGGTCGGCGATGACGCGATCGGCGGAATAGCCTTCGATAAACACACCCTCCCGCGCCTGGACGGCGCCATCGGTGAGGTGCGCGCGCAATGTCTCCAGATGTACCTTGCGCTCCTCCAGTGCCCGCAGTCCGTCGCGCACCACTTCGCTGGCCGAGCCGTAGCGTCCGCTCCGAACCTCGCTGCGAATGAACTTCTCCCAATGGTCGCCCAGGCTAAGACTGGTATTGGCCATCGCTGCCTCCGCTATTCATTACGAATATATATGAATAGTCGCGCAGCCGCCAACCCCTTGCCGCTACTTCCCCTGCTGACGCCGCGCCATGAACGCCAGCCGTTCGAACAGCATCACATCCTGCTCATTCTTGAGCAGCGCGCCGTGCAGCGGCGGGATCGCCTTGGTCGGGTCACGCGATTGCAGCACGTCGAGCGGCATGTCCTCGTGCAGCAGCAGCTTGAGCCAGTCGAGCAGCTCGCTGGTGCTCGGCTTCTTCTTCAGGCCCGGCACCTCGCGGATGTCGTAGAAGATATCCATCGCCTTGCTCACCAGGATCTTCTGGATGCCGGGGAAATGGACGTCGATGATCGCCTGCATCGTGCCGCGATCGGGGAATTTGATATAGTGGAAGAAGCAGCGGCGCAGGAATGCGTCGGGCAGTTCCTTCTCGTTGTTCGACGTGATGACCACGATCGGCCGCTCGGCGGCGCGCACGGTCTCGCCGGTCTCGTAGACATGGAATTCCATGCGATCGAGTTCGTGCAGCAGGTCGTTGGGGAATTCGATATCGGCCTTGTCGATTTCGTCGATCAGCAGCA
>CAYMUJ010000029.1:0-29328 GCA_964393565.1 uncultured Stakelama sp.
ACTTAAGCGCGCGCGCGCGTTCGCTCAAGCGAAACGGTTCGATCAGGGTGATTGGCGGACGTGAACGTACCTATGCGGGTTCGCTAGAGATTCTCGATTTGTGGTTCGACTGTATAGCGAAACCGTCCGAAGATCGGATCGGAGGCCGAGCCGTTGATGGAATAAATCTGCCCGCTTTGCAGATTGACGGGTTTGACCACCGTCGAGAATCCAGTCGGCGTTTTCCCGTATTCGAGAGGGAAGCGGCGTTGGCACGGAGAAAGCTCCGCCCCGCTAGAATCTGGGTGCTCCTTGATCGACCATACGACTTTCCCTGTCGCCTGATCACTCACCTCAAACGCCTGAATGCAATCGGCATCGGTGTCCTTCAGACTCGCACCAAACAACAATCGGCCTCCGACCCATTCTGCTTTCACTTGCCAAGCCGTCGTGCAGCCACTGGCTGCGCTCAATGTCAGGACGCAAATGGCCAGACCGCGATACCACCTCACCCAATCGGCTCCTCGATCGACCTTGGCGGCACGCTGAACCATTTCGGCCCCGCTTCGGTCATATGGAAGCAATCCTCCAGCCGCACGCCGAACTTGCCCGGCAGGTACAGGCCGGGTTCGTTCGAGAAGCACATGCCCGGCGCGAGCTTCGTCATCTCGCCGCGCACCAGATTGATCGGCTCATGCCCGTCCATGCCGATGCCATGGCCGGTGCGGTGCGACAGGCCGGGGAGCTTGTAGTCGGGGCCATAGCCAAGCGTTGCATACCATCCACGCACCGCATCATCGACGCGGCCCGCCGGAACGCCCAGCTGCGCGGCGGCGAAGGCGCGCTGCTGCCCGGCGCGGACATGGTCCCACACCGTGCGCTGCTCTGCAGTCGCCGTGCCATGGACGAAGGTGCGGCTGATATCGCTTTCATAGCCATGGATCCGCGCGCCGCAGTCCATCAGCACGACTTCGCCCTTCACCACGCGCTGCGGCTTGCCTGTGCCGTGCGGATAGGCCGATGCCTCGCCCAGCAGGATCAGGTTGAACGCCACCTGCCCGCCCAGTCTCGCCGTCGCGGCGGTCATCAGCGCGGCGATGTCGGCGGGCGTCATCCCCGCCTCGATCCGCGGGTAGGTCCAGCGATAGGCGGCCAGCGTCACGTCCGCCGCCTTCTGCATCAGCGCGATTTCGGCCGGCGTCTTGAACATCCGGCACCCGCGCACGACCGGGTTGGCCGACACGATCTTCACGCCCGCCAGCGCGCGCCACATGCCATCGACCGCAAAGAAGCGCGCGGTTTCCTCGATCCCCAGCGGGCGGCCGAGCAGCTTCTTCTCGCGCAGAAACCCCGCGACCACCGCGAACGGATCCTCATGCTCCTGCCACACCCGGATTTCCGCCGGGATGCCGAGCGATTCGCGGACCGACGGTTCCTCGAAAAACGGGGTGACGATGATCGGATCGCCCTCGACCGGGATCACCGCCGCCGTCAGCCGCTCGCTCCGTCCCCAGCGCACCCCGGTGAAATAGAGCAGGCTCGCCCCCGGCTCGATCAGCACCGCGCCGATGCCGTTCGCCTTCATCAGCGCCTGCGCGCGGGCAAGCCGCGCGGCGCGCTCCTCGCGCCCGATCGGCACAGCATCGCCAGTGATCGGCTGCAGATCGCCGGTATCGATCGACTGCGCCACGGCAAGTCGGGGCATCAACGGGGCCAAGGCAGCGGCGGCAACCAGCGAGCGGCGCGTGATCAACATTGCATTGCGATACGACCCTTGACCTGCGCGCCGCAATCCCCTGTCTAAGCGCCAATCAAGGGGAGCCCGATGGCCAAGAAACTGACGACCTTCATTCTGATCGCGCTTGTGCTGGGTGCGGTTGTCGGCCTCGGGCTGCATTTCGGCGTCCGCAACAGCTTTGGCGCAGATGTCGTCGGAGCGGAGGCAGAGCTCAAGGCGATTGCGGGCTATTTCTCGATCGTCACCACGATCTTTCTGCGCCTGATCAAGATGATCATCGCGCCATTGGTGTTCGCGACTTTGGTCGCCGGCATCGCGCATATGGGCGACACCGCCGCGCTGGGCCGGGTCGGCGGGCGCGCGGTCGCGTGGTTCATCTGCGCCAGCATCGTTTCGCTCTCGCTCGGCCTGATGCTGGTCAATCTGTTCCAGCCCGGCGTCGGCCTGAACTTCCCGCTGCCGCCGGTCGATGCGGCGAGCGGCGTCGAGAAGGCCGCGTTCAACCTCAAGGACTTCTTCACCCATGTCTTCCCCGCGTCGGGGATCGAGGCGATGGCGAAGAACGAAATCCTTCAGATCGTGATCTTCTCGCTGTTCATCGGCGTCGCACTGACCGCCGTGGGCGAAAAGGCCAAGCCGCTGGTCAGCGCGGTCGAAAGCCTGGTGCATGTGATGCTTCAGGTGACGAACTACGTCATGCGCTTCGCCCCGTTCGCGGTGTTCGCCGCCGTCGCCGGCACGCTGGCGGAGCGCGGCCCCGCGATCATCGGCAACCTCGCCTATTTCATGGGGACCTTCTACCTCGGCATGCTGATCCTGTGGGCGCTGCTGATCGGCGTGTGCTTCCTGATCGTCGGCAAGCGCACCGGGCTGCTCGTCCGCTACATCCGCGATCCGCTGCTGCTCGCCTTCTCGACCGCATCGTCGGAGGCCGCCTATCCGCGCACGCTGGAAGCACTCGACCGCTTCGGCGTGCCGCCGCGCATCGCCAGCTTCGTGTTGCCACTCGGCTACAGCTTCAACCTTGACGGATCGATGATCTACATGACCTTCGCGACGATCTTCATCGCGCAGGCCTATGGTATCGACCTGACGCTGGGGCAGGAAATCACGATGCTGCTGGTGCTGATGATCACCAGCAAGGGCATTGCCGGGGTTCCGCGCGCCAGCCTGGTGGTCATCGCCGCGACGCTCGGCTTTTTCGACATTCCGGAGGCCGGGCTGCTGTTGATCCTCGGCATCGACCATTTCCTCGATATGGGCCGTTCCGCGACCAACGTCGTCGGCAATGCGGTCGCCGCCGCGGTCGTGGCGAAGTGGGAAGGCGGGCGGCTCGACCCGATCGAACCGGCCGAAATCGACGCGCCGCATGCGCCATCGGGCAGTGGCCCGGCGGTGGACGAACAAAGCTTCAGGGCCTGAGCGGGGCCCGCCCCCGCCCGGCCATTCAGACACAGCCATAGCGCCCGCCCGCCTTATGACAGGCCGGGCGGCCTATGGTCTTGGGGTTCCGCTCGTAGCGCGTGATCGCGTAGCGAAGCACATGTTCTTCGGGCAGTCAGAGGACCCGCTGCGACCGCGCATGTTCGGGATACTGGACCGTAATCATCGCGTACGGCTCCCTATACGGAGCTATCGCACTGCGCGCAGCGCATCCATCAAGGAACCGCTACACGCCATCACCGACCGCAAGAGTCAGGCACAGCCTTGTAATCCCCTTCAGCGCGTCGGACGCCTACAACAGGAAAGGCCCGGCGTACGCCACGCCGGGCCTTCCAATGGGATACTGGTCCCTTGACCGCCACCGACCTGTCGATCCGGCACGGCCCGCACGGACATTGCTGCCCGAAACTGGTTAACAGCGTCTTTAGCTCCCGCTCCGGATCAACCCGGGGAACAATAAAGGCACCGGCGTGTCAGAGATCGTCCTCGGCATCCGGGCCGGTCATCATCTCTTCGGCAACCTGCTCGGTCCGGTTGCGGATCGCCGCTTCCAGACGGGCGCAGACCTCGGGGTTTTCCTTGAGAAACGTCTTGGCGTTCTCACGGCCCTGACCGATGCGGATGCTGTCATAGCTGAACCACGCGCCAGCCTTCTCGACCAGACCCGCCTTGACCCCGATGTCGAGAATCTCGCCGATCTTCGAAATCCCCTCACCATACATGATGTCGAATTCGACCTGTTTGAACGGCGGCGCGACCTTGTTCTTGACCACCTTCACGCGCGTGGTGTTGCCGATGATATCGTCGCGATCCTTGATCTGGCCGGTGCGGCGGATATCGAGACGGACCGAGGCGTAGAATTTGAGTGCATTGCCGCCAGTCGTGGTCTCAGGATTGCCGTACATCACGCCGATCTTCATGCGCAGCTGGTTGATGAAGATCACCATGCAGCGCGAACGGCTGATCGAACCGGTCAGCTTGCGCAGCGATTGCGACATCAGGCGCGCCTGCAGGCCGACATGGCTGTCACCCATCTCGCCCTCGATCTCGGCACGCGGCACCAGCGCGGCGACCGAATCGACCACCAGCACGTCGATCGCGTTTGACCGCACCAGCGTGTCGGTGATCTCAAGCGCCTGCTCGCCCGTATCAGGCTGCGACACGATCAGTTCGTCGATATTGACGCCCAGCTTCCTGGCATAGACCGGATCGAGCGCGTGTTCGGCATCGACAAATGCAGCGGTGCCGCCATTCTTCTGCGCCTCTGCGATCACGTGCAGCGCCAGCGTGGTCTTGCCCGAGCTTTCCGGTCCATAGACTTCGATCACGCGGCCCCGCGGCAGGCCACCGACACCGAGTGCAATGTCAAGCCCGAGCGAGCCGGTCGAGATCGCCTCGACCTGCATCGTCTCCTTCGAGCCGAGCCTCATCGCGCTGCCCTTGCCGAATGCGCGGTCGATCTGTGCCAGCGCTGCGTCGAGCGCCTTCTGTTTGTCCGGAGAAATGCCCATTTTTCCTTCGATCACCTTGAGGGAAGCCGCCATGAGAAGTCTCCGTCGCTAAAGGCTTTGCGGATTGCGTTCAACCATTGCCTGAACCGCTCCGTACAATGTTTGTTCCAATAGAACAAGTGCGGAACGATCTTTTTTTGTTCTGTCGCCGCGCCCAGTGTTCGCCCCCCTTGCCCTGCGTTCACGTTCGCGCGATCCTCGGGTGATGACCAACCCCAGAGATTTCATCGCCGGCCTGCCCAAGGCCGAACTTCACCTGCACATTGAAGGCAGCCTTGAGCCCGAACTGATGTTCGAGCTCGCGCGGCGCAATCATGTGACGATCCCGTTCGACAGTGTCGATGCGGTCCGTGCCGCCTACAGCTTCTCCAACCTGCAGGATTTCCTTGACATTTATTATGCCGGTGCGGACGTGCTGCGGGTCGAGCAGGATTTCTACGACCTCGCCGACGCCTATTTCGCGCGCGCCGCTGCAGACGGGGTGGTGCATTCCGAAATCTTCTTCGATCCCCAGACTCACACCGATCGCGGTATCCCGTTTCAAGTGGTTGCCGACGGGCTGCTGGCGGCAATGCGTGACGCCGAACAGCGGCATGGCGTGACGTCGAAACTGATCCTGTGCTTCCTGCGGCACCTGGACGAGGATGCGGCATTCACCACGCTCCGGTCCGCAGAACCCTGGCTCGACCGAATTTCTGGCGTGGGCCTCGATTCGTCGGAACTCGGCCATCCCCCGGAGAAGTTCGCACGGGTATTCGCGGAAGCCGGGAAGCTCGGCCTCAAGCGCGTCGCGCATGCCGGGGAGGAAGGCCCGCCGGACTATGTGTGGCAGGCATTGGATCTGCTGCATGTCGATCGGCTCGACCATGGCAACCGCAGTCTTGAGGATCCCGCGCTTGTTCAGCGCCTTGCCGGGTCGGGCATGACGCTGACCGTATGCCCGTTATCCAACCTGAAACTGTGCGTGGTCGGCGACATGGCGGAACATCCGCTCGACCGCATGCTCGCCAGCGGTTTGAAAGCGACGGTCAATTCCGACGACCCATCCTATTTCGGCGGCTATATCGCCGACAATTACCGTGCGGTCGCCGCCGCGCGCGGGCTGTCGCGCGATCAGATCGTGCAACTGGCGCGGAACAGCTTCACCGGCTCCTTCCTCGACGATGCAGCCATCGCCGCGCACCTTGCGCGGATTGATGCCTATGTGACGGCGCAGTGATGCCGGTCTTTACCCCGATCCCGCATGAACAGTTTGTCGCCGACGTGCTCGCGCTCGCCGATGCGCTGCGCGCCGATCCCGACTGGCACCCCGATTATCTGATCGGCATCGGGCGCGGCGGGCTGATCCCGGCGGTGTATCTCAGCCATGCGATCGGCGGACCGATGCTTTCGGTCGATTACAGCGCGCGGAACGAGGATCTCGCCGCCCCCGCCCTCGCCCGGCTGGCGGATCGGACCCGGGAGGGCGCGCGGCTGCTGTTCATCGACGATATCAACGACAGCGGCGCGACGATCGGTCGGCTGCGCGCGGGGCTGAGCAGCGCCGGGGCCGACGCGGCGCATATCCGCTTTGCGACATTGCTCGATAACACGACCTCGCACCAGCGTGTGGATTACGCGGCGCGCACGATCGACCGGTCGGTGACGAAAGACTGGTTCATCTTTCCGTGGGAAGCCGTCGCACCCGATGCCGCAATCGAAGCCGACGCAGCCGAACTACCGGACAGGATCGCGTAGGTTTAACGGCGCCGGGCCGGTGCCGCGACCATTTCAGCTAGGCTGAAACGAGATCAGAGCGCCGCGAGCGCCTGTTCAACCGAATCCATCGTGAACGGCTTGGCCAGCACCGGGCGGTCGCGATGTGCATCCAGCACCGTGTCACCGCTGCCCCCCGTGGCGAGGATGAACGGCACGCCCCGGGCATCGAGCGCGTCCGCGATCGGCCAGCATTGCTCGCCCCCCGACAGATTGACATCGAGGATTGCAGCATCGACGCCCCCTGCGCCGACAATCTGCAGTGCGGCGGCCACGCTATCCGCCGTGCCGGCATGATCCTTGCCGAGCATGTCGAGGAAATCCTCGATCATCATGGCGATCAGGGGCTCGTCCTCCACCACGAGGATGCGTTGCGTTGCGTTCATCGTGCCAGCATGTGCCCGACAAGCGCATCGCGGTCGAGCGCTAATTCGCAGTCATCACCGACCGGGCAAGCTCCGCAAGCTGTTGGACCGAAAAGGGTTTGGGCAAAAACGCGACATTGTCGAGGTCGATCGACTTACGCAGCTGCTCCTCGGCATAGCCCGACATGAAGATGATCTTCAGGTCGGGATATTTCTTGCGCGCATGGCGGACCATGGTCGGTCCATCCATCATCGGCATCACCACATCGCTGATCAGCAGGTCCGGCTTGTCGCTCTTTTCGAGCAGCTCCAGCGCCGCCTCGCCATTCTCCGCAGTCAGCACGGTATAGCCCTGCCGCGTCAGTGCGCGCTCCGCCACCGCGCGGACCATCGCCTCATCCTCGACCAGCAGGATCGTTCCGCTGCCCCACAGATCGCCCTGCACCGCCTTGGCGGTCGGGATCTGCGCGGTCGGCTCGGGCGCAGTGTGGACGGGCAGGTAAATGGTGAAGACCGCGCCCTTGCCGGGTTCGCTCTCGGCAAAGATGAACCCGCCCGATTGCTTGATGATGCCATAGACGGTCGACAGGCCAAGACCCGTCCCCTTCCCCACTTCCTTGGTCGTGAAGAACGGTTCCCAGATATGCGCCAGCACATCCGCCGGGATGCCCGACCCGGTGTCCGACACGCGCAGCGCGGTATAGTCGCCGACGGGCAGGACATCATCGTCCATCGCGCGCACTTCATGCGCGGGTACGCTCAGCGTCTCGATCGTCAGCGTGCCGCCGCCATTGGGGTTCTTGGCCAGCATCGCATCGCGCGCATTGACGGCCAGGTTGACGACGACCTGCTCCAGCTGCCCCGGATCGGCGCGCACCGGGCCGAGGTTGCGGCCGTGATTAACCACCAGCTCGACCGTCTCGCCCAGCAATCGCTTGAGCAGGTTGGATATCTCCGAAATGATGTCGGGCAGCTGGAGCAGCTGTGGCCGCAGCGTCTGTTGCCGCGAAAAGGCGAGCAGCTGGCGGGTCAGCGCCGCCGCGCGGTTGGAATTGAGCAGGATCTGCTGGATATCGTCATAGTCGCTGTCGCCCGGCGCATGACGCATGATCATCAGGTCGCAATGACCAATGATCGCAGTCAGGATGTTGTTGAAGTCATGTGCCACGCCCCCGGCGAGCTGGCCGACCGCCTGCATCTTGGTCGCTTGCGCGACCTGCCGCTTGAGCTGCCCCTCTTCACCCGCATCACGCAGGCTGAGCAGCACCGCAGCATCGCCAAGGCCCCGCGCAGAGGCGATCGAGATCGACACCGCCTCGTCCGGCGCCTGGGCAAAGCGGACGGTCAGGTCCAACGGATGCACCGCGCCCGCCGCGAACCGCCGCACGGCGTCGGCCAGCGTGCTCTTGTCCTCCCGCACCACCAGATCGCCGGGATAAAGCGGCGGGGCGTCGGTGTTGACATGCGCCGCGCGGACAAAGGCGTCGTTCATGAACGCAAAGCGCCCATCCGCCCCTACCAGAGCGATCCCCGTCGGCAGCAGCGCGATCAGCGAGCGGACATGCGCGCTCGATTCCGCGCCCATATCCTGCGCCGGGGCATATTCCTCGTCCAGCAGTGCGACCAGCATCGGCGTCGCATCGCCGTCGAGGAACGGGATCTCCAGCACGCGGATCGGCGTGCCCGACAGGCCTTCGCGCTCGAACCGCACCGTCCCGCGATTGTCGGTGATCAGGAAACGGGTGATGTCGCGCCCCTCGATCATCGCCAGTTCGTCGCCCGCAGCGCGCAGCCGCAGCACGCGGTTGGCGGCGCGGACCCGGCCATCGGCACCGATCAGCGCCATCATGATCCCCGCCTGTCCCAGCCGGTCGCCCGATTTGCCCGCGACCAGCGCCTGCGCCTGCTTGGTCAGGTCAACCGCATCGGCCCCGGCAAAGCGCCACACCAGCAACGCATCCCCAACGCGATGGATATGCGCGGTCAGCTTGGTTCCGGCTGCGTCGAACGATCCGCTCGATGCCTGCCCGTCGCGCCATGCCGCGCGTCCGGCGCTGCCAAGCTGTGACGCAGCCCAGTCGCCGCTGACCACTGCTGGCGGCGCGGGATAGGACGGAAACAGCGTCCCGAACCGCTCATTCGCACAGACCAGGCGTCCGGCGCGGTCGGTGACGGCAATCGCATCGCCACTCATCGACGCGAGCATATGGGCAAGCGACCAGTCAATCTCAGTGCCGCTAGCAGGCACATCAACGGATCCGGCCGGTCGTCGCCACAACATCATTGCCAGCGCGACCAGGATCGCCGCCGCAAAGAATCCGGCGGCGATGGCGACCGAATCGACCGCCCACAGGATCGCGCCGCTCGCCACCGATCCTGCCGCCATCGCGGCGATCAGCGGGCCGGTGATCCCGGAAGTTTCATCGGTCGGGGCGGAAATGCTGGGCATAGCCCCCTTTCCCGCCCCGCTGGCATAGCGTCAAGCGCTCACCAGACGCGAACGCGCTTTGCCGGGTCCAGATACAGTTTTTCGCCCGGCTTCGCGTCGAACGCACCATACCAGGGGTCGAGGTTGCGGACGACCCAGGCGCGCTGGATCGACGGGCTGTGCGTATCGGTCAGCAACCGCTGACGCAGATTCGCCTCGCGATAGTTGCGCCGCCACACCTGCGCCCAGCCAAGGTAAAAGCGCTGGTCGCCGGTAAAGCCGTCGATCACCGGTGCTTCCTTGCCGCCCAGCGAATGTTTGTAGGCGTCATAGGCGATGGTGAGGCCGGCCAGGTCACCGATATTCTCGCCCAGTGTGAACTCGCCCTTCACATGCTCGCCCGGCAGCGGCTCATAGGCATCATACTGCGCGATCAGCGCCTTGCCCGCCGCCTCAAACGCCTTGATGTCCTCAGGCGTCCACCATTCGGCCAGTTCGCCCTTCTCGTTATACTTGGCGCCCTGATCGTCGAAATGGTGACTGATCTCATGCCCGATCACCGCGCCGATGCCGCCATAGTTGATCGCGGGATCAGCCTTGGGGTCGAAGAAGGGCGGCTGCAGGATCGCGGCGGGGAACACGACTTCCATCATGCCGAAATTGGCATAGGCGTTCACCGTCTGGGGCAGCATGCCCCATTCCCACTTGCGCACCGGCCCGCCCAGCTTGTCGAGCATATAGGCATAGTCGAACCGGTTGGAGCGCACGGCGTTGCCGAACAGGTCGTCGGCCTTGACCTCAAGCCCCGCATAACTGCGCCACTGATCCGGGTAGCCGACCTTGACGGTGAAGTTCGCGAGCTTCGCCTTCGCGCGCGCCTTGGTCTGCGGCTGCATCCAGTCGAGCGCGTCGATCCGCCGGCCCATCGCGTCAAGTACATTGGCGACGAGCTTGTTCATCTCCGCCTTGTACTCGGCGGGGAAATAGCGCGCCGCATATTCCTTGCCCAGTTCCTCGCCCAGCGTACCCTCGGCAAAGCTCACGCCGCGCTTCCAGCGCTCTTCGCGCTGCGGCGTGCCCTGCAGCGTCGTGCCGTAGAAAGCAAAGTTCGCGTCGGCGACTGCATCCGGCAGATAGTCAGCCATCGCGCCCAGGCTGCGGACCAGCATCTGGTCCTTCACCACCGCCAGCGGCGCGTCGTCGATGATTGTCGCAATGCCCGACACCGCACTCGGCTGGTTGACCAGCACTTCGGTGATCTTCGGGCTTATCGCCTTCAGGATCGTCGGCATGTCCAGCGTCCTGGACGACAGCTTTGCCGTCTGCGCCAGGGTGAACTTGTTATAGGTCTTGGACGCATCGCCGGATTCCTCGCGCGTCCACTGCACCTTGGCGATGCGGGTCTCGAGGTCGAGGATCGCCTGGGCCCGCGCATCGGCATTCGCCTCGCCCGCCAGCGTCAGCATCTTGGCGAGATAGCCGAGATAGCCGGTGCGGATCGCCGCCATCTTCGGATTGTCGAGCAGATACATGTCGCGGTCGGGCAGGCCGGTGCCGCCCTGATAGATCGAGAAGATATACTGTGTCGGGATCTTGTCGTCCTGCCCGACATAGCCGCCGAACGGCCCCGGCACGCCCATCTTCGCGCCCTCGACCATCAGCGCGGCATAGCCCGCCTTGCTGTCCAGCGCCTTGATCTTGCCCAGCCAGGGCTGGATCGGCGCCAGGCCGCGCGCCTCGACCGTCGCGGTGTCGAGATAACTCGAATAGGCGCGCCCGACCATGCTGGCGGGATCGTCCTTCACCGCGTTCAGGATGCCGCGCACGCGCTCCTTCGACAGATCGTCGAGCGCGGTGAACATGCCATAGTTGGACTTGTCCGCCGGGATCGGCGTGTTCTTCGCCCACACCCCGTTCGAGAAGCTATAGAAATCCTCACCCGGCGCGACGCTGCGGTCCATTCCCGCGGCATCGAAGCCAAAGCTGCCCAGTTGCGGCTTGGCGGTCGCGACAGGTGCCGGCGCGGGTGACGGAGCCGGCGCGGCCGCTGCTGGCCCCTCGCCACTGGCCGAGCTGGCACAGCCACTCGCCAATGCGGTTCCGGCGAGAAGAACGGGGATCAGGAGAAGACGCATCGGGCACCCTTCAGGACGTTGAAAAACGCCTGTGTCTTACGCCGATGATACGCTTGATCAAGTCTCCGAAGAAACTTTATTGCGAAGCAGGACGCGCTTGCGCCACTTGCGCGCGACCCAGCCGCGCCAGATCAGGATGGAAAGGCCATAGCCCGCCGCCGCCGAGACGACCGAAATCACGAACAATCCGATCAACAGCGCCGGTGCGGCCTGCGAAAACAGCCAGCTCATCCACTCGCCCACCCCGGCATGATGATCGACCAGCGCCATGAAGCCGGAGACATCGGCGTTACGCCCCAGCATCAGATTACCGAGATACACCGACCCATAGAGGATGAACGGCGTTGTCGCGGGATTGCTCAGAAACGTCATCGCCGCCGCGATCGGCACATTGGCGCGGAACGGCAGCGCCAGCATCGCGGCCCCTGCGATCTGCAGGCCCGGGATCAGCAGAAAGATGCCGACCAGCAATCCCAGCGCCACGCCGCGCGGCACCGACCGGCGGGTAAAGCGCCACAATTCGGGGGCGAGCACGCGATGCGCCACCGGACGCAGCCAGCGGATTTCCTCGATCGACTCGCGGGTGGGCATGTTGCGCTGCCACCAGGCACTGAGACGACTCTGCTTCATGTCACCCGCGATCGCGGAGGAGCCGCCCCTGTTCACGCTTCCAGTCCCGTTCCTTGATCGACTCGCGCTTGTCGTGAGTCTTCTTGCCCTTCGCCAGCGCCAGCTCGACCTTCGCCCGGCCGCGCCCGTTGAAGTAGATCGACATCGGAATCAGCGTCATGCCCTCCCGCGCGACCGCGCCATGCAGCTTCTGTACCTGGCGTTCGTGAAGGAGCAATTTACGGGGACGCTTCGGTTCGTGATTGAAGCGGTTTCCGTGCGAAAATTCCGGGATATTGGCGTTGACCAGCCACGCCTGCCCGTCGCGGACCTCGGCATAGCTTTCCGCGATCGACCCCTCGCCGAATCGCAGCGACTTCACCTCGGTCCCCTGCAACGCGATCCCCGCCTCGAAAAACTCTTCAAGGAAATATTCGAAGCGCGCCTTGCGGTTCTCCGCGACGATCTTCTTCTTGTCGAATTCAAGGGGACGAGGGCGTGCCATGGGACGCGCGATGTAGGGCTGCGCGGGGAGAAAGGGAAGCGGATCGCCTCAGATAATCCCCGCCGCCGCCATCGCCGCATCGACCGCTGCCTTGCTGGCGTCGCTCGGCGCGACCATCGGCAGGCGCAGTTCGGCGGAAATCTCGGGGCGCAGCTTGTTCACCGCATACTTCACCGGCCCCGGCGAGGCGTCGGTGAACAGCGCGAGGTGCAGCGCGAACAGCCGGTCGTGCAGCGCCAGTGCAACCGCCGTGTCGCCCTCGGCCCATGCCGCCTGGAACTGCGCGCACAGCTTCGGCGCGACATTGGCGGCGACCGAGATGCAGCCGACCCCACCCATCGCGTTGAACGCCAGCGCCGTCTCGTCATTGCCCGAAAGCTGCGCGAAGCCGCCGCGCAATGCAGCACGGTGCTTCGACACGCGGGCGAGGTCGCCGGTCGCGTCCTTGATCGCGACGAACGTGTCCGGGAATGCCTGAACGATGCGGATCACCGTCTCCGGCTGGATATCGGTTACGGTGCGGCCGGGGACGTTGTAGAGGATGATCGGCAAATCGCACTCGGCCGCCACCGCCGCGAAATGCTGGAAAATGCCTTCCTGGCTCGGGCGGTTGTAATAAGGCGGGACCATCAGCACCGCATCTGCGCCAGCTTCCTTTGCCGCCGCCACGTTGCCGATTGCAACGCGCGTGTCGTTCGATCCGGCACCCGCAATCACCGGCACGCGCCCACGCACCTGATCGGCGCAGACGCGGACCACCTCGAAATGCTCGTCCTTGGTCAGCGTCGCCGCCTCGCCGGTGGTGCCCACCGGCACCAGTGCCGACGACCCTTCGACAATCTGCCACTCGACAAGATCGCGGAACGCACCCTCATCGAAACGGCCGTTGCGAAATGGCGTGATAAGCGCGGGGATCGAGCCAGAAAACATATGCGTCAAAATGCCCCAATTGTCGGAAATTCGGGGTGGCCAATAGGGGGCGATTGCGTATCATGTCCAGCATGCTTGGCGCTATGTTCAAAAGCGGGCTCCTGCTCGCAGGCGTTTCGGGTCTCGCGGTCTCGTCGCACGTCGTGCAGGAGGGGCCGCAATGGTACCGCGCGCAGTTCGCCGCAATCGCCGCGCAGCTGCTCCCCGCAGCCCCGCCCCCAACGACATCCGGTTTGCAGACCACCATCGACGAATGGAAACGGCTGCAGCAGTCGGATCGCTGGCCGTTCGTCGACTATGCCAATTTCCTGCTCGCGCACCCCGGCTGGCCGGGGGAGACGAGCCGTCGTGCCGCCGCCGAAGCGGCGCTGGGCTCAGGCACCGACGCCCCCTCGCTCGCGATCCGCTTTTTCGAGCGGTTTCCGCCGCTCACCGCCGCCGGACGAATCCGTTATGCCGAAGCGTTGGCGATCACCGGTCGCCGCGCCGAAGCCGATGATCTGGCACGCCGCGCATGGCGCAGCGGTATCCTGCGCCCGGCGGATGAAAGCGCGATCCTGACGGGCTTTGCCTCCGCGCTCTCGCCCGCCGACCATGATGCGCGGATGGATGCGCTGCTATGGCAGGACGCCCGCACCACCGCTGCCCGCCAGATCGGCTATAGCTCGCCCCAGAAGCGCGCGCTGTTCGAAGCGCGGCTGGCGCTCCGCACCAACGCCCCCGATGCGCAGGACCGCGCCGTTGCGGTCGAGGCGCTGGGCGCGCGCGACCCCGGTTTCATTGCCGATCGCGCCAGCTGGTTCCGCAACAATGGCGCCAGCGGGTCGGCGCGCTCGCTGCTCGCCCGCCCGCGTGTTCTCGACAGCCGCCCCGGCAATGTCGAACAATGGTATGAAGTGCTGCTGACCAATGCGCGCGCCGCCGAATCCGACCGGCAGTTCGCACTGGCCTATGCCATCGCAAGCCAGGTCGACGACGCGGTAGCGCCCGGCACCGACATCTCCGACCTCGGCCTCGGCATTCGCGACGATTACACCAGCCTGGTGTGGCTTGCCGGAACGGTCGCGATGCAGAAACTGGGTCGCCCCGCCGATGCGATCGGCATGTTCGACCGCTATTCACGTGGATCGCGTACCCCCACGACGCAATCAAAGGGGCTGTACTGGGCCGGGCGCGCTGCCGAGCTTGCAGGGCAGTCAGCCGTCGCGCGCACCTATTTTGAGCGCGCCGCCGCTTATTCCGACCTGTTCTATGGCCAGCTCGCGGCCGAACGGCTGGGCTTTGAGCTCAAGGCACCCCCGCCGGTCGATTTCCGCCAGGCCAGCCCCGCCGCCCGCGCCGCCTTCTACAATCGTGAAACCGTCCGCGTCGCACAGATGCTCGGCACGCTCGGACGCGCTGAAGATCAGGGATATTTCCTGCGTCAGATTGCCGCCGACGCGACCAGCGCCGAGGATCATCTGCTGGCGACCGAGCTGTCGCGCACGCTCAACCGACCCGACCTGGGCGTCATGGTCGGGCGCAGTGCGCTGCGGAACGGGCTCAACGACTATACCGTTGCTGGCTATCCGTCGGTGTCGGTCCCGCCGGGGCAGGACGGCAATTTCACGATCATCCACGCCATCGCGCGCCAGGAAAGCCAGTTCGACAAGGCGGCGGTCAGCCATGCCGGCGCGCGCGGCCTGATGCAGCTGATGCCCGGCACCGCACGTGAGGTCGCGGGTCAACTCGGCATGAGCTATGACCGCGCCGCGCTGACCGTGGACACCGATTACAATATCCGGCTCGGGTCGAGCTATATCCAGCGGATGCTCGATTATTATGGCGGCAGCTATCCGCTCGCCGTCGCCGCCTACAATGCCGGCCCCGGCAATGTGAACAAGTGGATCCGCGCCAATGGCGATCCGCGCACGCCCGGCGTCGACATGCTCGAATGGATCGAGAATATCCCCATTTTCGAGACAAAGAATTACGTCCACCGCGTGCTGGAAAACGCGGTCGTCTACGACATGCTCCACCCGCAGCGGTCGCGTTCGCACGGACCGCACCGGATCAGCTGGTATCTGGGCAAGAACCGTCCGGGGTGATCGCGATCCAGCCCTATGAAGAGGCGCAGTTCGCGGATGTGGACGCGCTGTGGCGCAGCGTCTTTCCCGACGATCCGCCGCACAGCCACGCCGCCGTTGCGATCCCGCAAAAGCTGGCGGTGCAGCGCGACCTTCTGCTCGTCGCGCAGGAGGACGGGCATGTCCTCGGCACGATCATGGCAGGTTATGACGGCCATCGCGGCTGGCTCTACAAGCTCGCGGTGCATCCCCGCGCGCGCGGCTGCGGCATTGCCCGCGCGCTGATCTGCGCCGCTGAGCGGGCGCTGGCGGAGCTCGGCTGCACCAAGGTCAATCTGCAGGTGCGTGACACCAACCACGACGCCGCCGCCTTCTGGGCGCATATGGGCTATGCGGTCGAGCCGCGAATCAGCATGGGCCGCAATCTTTGATCGATCGTCCGAACTACATCACGCCCGCCGGCTATTCGGCGCTGAAGGCCGAATATGACCAGCTGTTCGCCACCGAGCGTCCGGCGCTGGTCGAAACGATCGCCTGGGCCGCAGGCAATGGCGACCGTTCGGAGAACGGCGACTATATCTACGGCCGCAAGCGGCTGCGTGAGATCGACCGGCGGCTCGGCTGGCTGGCGAAGCGGATGAAGGCCGCCAAGGTGATCGACCCGTCAAAGCAGGAGGACCGCTCGAAAATCTGGTTCGGTGCCACCGTCACCATCGCCGACGAAGACGACAATCACCGTACCCTGACCCTGACTGGCGACGATGAGGCGGACGCCGGCGCAGGCCGGATCGGCTGGAACTCCCCCCTCGCCCGCGCGCTACGCGGTGCGGCGGTCGGCGACCTGCGCCGCGTGATGCTCCCGGCGGGGGAGAAGGAATATGAGGTGATGGCGATCGGCTATCCGAGCTGAGGCAATGCTCACCCCCCCGCTTGCCCTGAGCTTGTCGAAGGGCCGCGAGCGAAACGCCGGTTGGGGATCGCTCTTCGACAAGCTCAGGGCAAACGGGAATTTGACGCTCTCAACACGCCACCACATTCACCGCCAGCCCGCCCTGCGCGGTTTCTTTATATTTCGACCGCATATCCTCACCGGTCTGGCGCATCGTTTCGATCACCGCGTCGAGGCTGACAATGTGGCTACCATCGCCGTGCATCGCGAGATAGGCGGCGTTGATCGCCTTGATCGCGCCCATCGTGTTGCGCTCGATGCACGGGATCTGGACCAGTCCGCCGATCGGATCGCAGGTGAGGCCCAGATTATGCTCCATCCCGATCTCGGCGGCATTTTCGATCTGCGCGTTGGTCGCGCCCAGCGCCGCCGCAAGGCCTGCCGCTGCCATCGAACAGGCAACCCCGACCTCGCCCTGGCATCCCATCTCCGCCGCGCTGATCGACGCGCGCTTCTTGTAGAGGAATCCGATCGCCGCCGCGGTCAGCAGAAAGGTCCGCGACCCCGCCGGCGTGGGTGAGGCGCAGAAGGTCTCGTAATAGCGCAGCACCGCCGGGATCACCCCCGCCGCGCCGTTGGTCGGCGCGGTGACGACGCGGCCCCCGGCGGCATTCTCCTCATTCACCGCCAGCGCCCACAGGCTGACCCAGTCGAACACCAGCGAAGGGTCCGATCGCGGCCCGCGCGCGATCAGCCGCGCATGCAGGTCGCGCGCACGCCGCTTGACCTTCAACCCGCCGGGCAGTTCGCCCTCCCCGCGCATCCCGCGTTCGATACAGGCCGACATCGCGCCGCGCAGGCTGTCGATAAACGCATCAGTCTCGGCATCGTCGCGCCACGCGGCTTCGTTGGCGCGGACGATCTCGGCAATGGTCTTGCCCTCGGCCTCACCCACGGCAAGCAACTCCGCCCCCGACGAAAAGGCAAAGGGCAGCTTCACATTGGTCTGCGGCAGCACACACCCGCCCTCGACCACCGCACCGCCGCCAATCGAATACCAGAAGGTCTCATAGGGCTCGCCCTCGGCATAATGCGCGACGAAGCGCATGCCGTTCGGGTGCGCTGGCAGGAACCGGTCGCCGCGAAACACCAGATGCGCCCCTTCTACGAACGGCACCGGCACATGCCCGCCAAGTTTGAGCTGTCCTTCCGCGCGGATCGTGTCGATGATGGTCGGCACGGCATCAGGATCGACGCACTCGGGCTGATGCCCCGCCAGCCCCAGCATCACGGCAGTATCGGTCGCATGCCCCTTGCCGGTCAGCGCCAGCGACCCGAACAGCTCGCACGACACCGAAACCGGCGTCCCACAATCCAGCGCGGCCTCGGCAAAGGCGAAGCCAGCGCGCATTGGTCCAACCGTATGCGAACTCGACGGGCCGATGCCGATTGTGAACAGGTCAGCAAGGCCGATCGTTGCCTGAGCACGATCGCGTTCGGACGTGGCTGGAGACTGAAGCATCGCACTCCCAATCGGTGTCGTATCTATTGATACTAACCTACGCGCGTAAACCGTGGTCGTCCACTGGGATCAGATCACCCCGGCTGCGCGCGCCGCCGCCTCGACGGCCGGATCCAGCGCGGGCGGGTCCATCGGCACACGCGCCTCCAGCGCATCGGCAATTGCGGTAAGTGCCGCGATCCGCGCTGCCTTCTTGTCGTTGCCATCGATGACGACCCAGGGCGCGATCTCGGTGTTCGTCCGCACGAACATGTCGTGCATCGCATCGAGATAATCGGCCCGCCGCGCGCGATTGCGATAATCGTCCAGCCCGGTCTTCCACCGCTTCCACGGGCTTTCGATCCGCTCGCGCAGGCGCTTGTCCTGGGTTTCCTGCGTCACATGGACGAAGAGCTTGATCAGCGTCGCGCCGGTCTCGGCCTGCTGCGCCTCGAAATCATTGATCTCGGCATAGCCGCGCTGCCACTCCGCCGCGCTCGCAAAGCCCTCGACCCGCTCGACCAGCACGCGGCCATACCAGCTGCGATCGAACACCGCGATATTGTGCTGTGCCGGCAGTCGCCGCCAGAAGCGCCACAGGAAATGGTGCGACAGCTCTTCCGGCGTCGGCGCAGAAATCGGCCACACCTCGAAATAGCGCGGGTCCCATTCGGCGGTCAGCCGCTTGATGATCCCGCCCTTCCCGGCCGCGTCCCAGCCCTCGAACACGATGATCGCGCGGCGCTTGTGGATGATGTGCGCGGTCTGGATATGCCCCAGCCGCTCCTGCAGCGCGGCCAGGCGGTCGGCATAATCGTCGACCTTCTCGCCCGCCTCGTAATCCGAAAGGTCGATCTTCACGCCTCCCTCCCGCTTGCAAGAGGGGCCAGGGAAGGGCCTGTCAAATCCGGGTTGAGCATGCTGCGAACATGCCCTGCCAACAGCGGGTCGGGCAAGCCCCGGCTTGCCCTGTACCGTGCCGGGCACGGTTCACCCGCTCTTCCCTCCCGCAAGCAGGAAGGAAGCACATGCTTACAAGGTAAAGGTGCTGACGAAAACCGTTGCGGCCTGCCCGTTTGGAATGATCGCGACAGTGATCGGCGGCCCGACCTCATCAACCGTTTTGTCTTCCAGGCAATCGGCGTTCTCAGGCAATTGTGAGGGCCACCCCTCAACCTCGGGCTGTTCCCGCCAAAGCACGCACGCTTCGCCCTTCCCCTCCAGCATCCGCATCTGAAAGGCCTTTGCATCCTTCAAGGGAGCATCGAACCGCAGTGTCAGGGTCGAATCCTGAAAGTGACGGAGGTGTCCGGATATGTTTCGGGCGGACTTTGGGAGACGGCGACGCTCGTCCAGGAGCGTGACCGTAGCCCCCTGTCCGTCCGGAATCGTGAAGCGCTCGTTTATCGCGATTCCTGAAAACGGATCGCATCCGGCCAGCAGACAGGCACCGACGAACGTCAGCACCAGTCGCTGGCTGGTCGCGCTCTGCCCCAAGCTCAGTCCCGGATCTGCGGCGCCAGCCGGATATGCAGTTCCTTGAGCTGCTTCTCGCTGACCGGCGACGGGGCCTGCATCATCAGATCCTCCGCCTTCTGGTTCATCGGGAAAACGATGACCTCGCGGATGTTCGGCTGATCCGCCAGCAGCATCACGATCCGATCCACGCCCGGAGCCGATCCGCCGTGCGGCGGGGCGCCGTATTTGAAGGCGTTGATCATGCCCGCGAAATTGCTGTCCACGTCCTGCTGGCTGTAGCCGGCAATCTCGAACGCCTTGTACATGATCTCCGGACGATGGTTCCGGATCGCGCCCGACGACAGCTCGATGCCGTTGCACACGATGTCATACTGCCAGGCGAGGATGTCGAGCGGATCCTTGGTCTCCAGCGCCTCCAGCTCGCCCTGCGGCATGCTGAACGGGTTGTGGCTGAAGTCGATCTTCTTCGCGTCCTCGTCATATTCGAACATCGGGAAATCGACGATCCAGCAGAATTCGAACCGGCTCTTGTCGATCAGTTCCAGCTGCTCTCCGACGCGGGTGCGCGCGAGGCCCGCCAGCTTGGCGGCCTGCGCCTCCTTGCCTGCGGCAAAGAAGATGCCGTCATTCGGGCCAAGTCCGAGCGCGTCGGCAATCGCCTTCATGCCCTCCTGCCCATGGTTGTTCGCGATCGGGCCGCCGAACACGCCGTCCTTCTGCGTCGCATAGCCAAGGCCCGGGAAGCCCTCGGCCTGCGCCCATGCGTTCATGTCGTCGAAGAATTTGCGGCTCTTCTCCGCAGTGTTCGGCGCGGGGATCGCGCGGACGACGTCGCCTGCCGCGACCATCGACGCAAAACGCCCGAAACCAGAGCCTTCGAAGTGGCTGCTGACATCGGAAATCAGGATCGGGTTGCGCAGGTCGGGCTTGTCATTGCCGTACTTCAGCATCGATTCGCGGTACGGAATACGCTTGAACGGCAGCGGGCTGACCGTGCGGCCCTTGCCCTGCCAGTTCGCGAACTCCTCGAACACGCCGTGCAGCACCGGCTCGATCGCGGCGAACACATCGTCCTGCGTGACATAGCTCATCTCGAAATCGAGCTGGTAGAATTCACCCGGCGAACGATCCGCACGCGCATCCTCGTCGCGGAAGCACGGCGCGATCTGGAAATAACGGTCGAAGCCAGCCACCATCAGCAGCTGCTTGAACATCTGCGGCGCCTGCGGGAGCGCATAGAACTTGCCCGGATGCACGCGGCTCGGCACCAGATAGTCGCGCGCGCCTTCCGGCGACGACGCGGTCAGGATCGGCGTCTGGAACTCGGTGAACCCCTGATCGATCATCCGGCGGCGCAGCGACGCGATGACATGGCTGCGCAGCATGATGTTGGCGTGCAGCCCGTCGCGGCGCAGGTCGAGGAAGCGGTTCCGCAGACGGATTTCCTCAGGATATTCGGCATCGCCGAACACCGGCATCGGCAGTTCCTGCGCCGCCGACTGGACCGTCACCGCCTTGGCGAAAACCTCGATCGCGCCGGTCGCAAGGTTCGCGTTCACCGTCGCTTCGCTGCGTGCCTTCACCACACCGTCGATCGTCACGACCGATTCGACGCGCAGCCCTTCCAGCACCGGCAGCGCGGGCGAGTCGCTGTCACACACGATCTGAGTCACGCCATAATGATCGCGCAAATCGACGAACAGCACGCCGCCATGGTCGCGCTTGCGATGAATCCAGCCCGACAGGCGGACGGTTTCGCCGACCTGATCGGCAGTCAGCTGGCCGCATGTGTGGGTGCGATAGGCGTGCATGAGCGGTTTCCAACGGTTTCAGGTGAAAATAACAGGCCGCGCGCATCCTTCTCACGCGCCCCTTTGTCAACCCGCGCAGGCGCCGCTATGGGCGCCCGATGCATATTCATGGCCTGATCGAAGACTCGGCAACCCTCGCCAACCTCTGCAACCGCCTCGCGCAGCAGCCGTTCATCACGGTGGATACCGAGTTCATGCGGGAAAACACCTTCTGGCCAGAGCTGTGCCTGATTCAGATCGCCGACACCAATGAGGCGGCGGCGATCGACCCAATGGCACCCGGGATCGACCTGACTCCGCTGCTCGACCTGCTCGTCAACAATGAGGATGTGCTCAAGGTCTTCCATGCCGGCGGTCAGGATATCGAGATCGTCTACAACCTGACCGGCAAGACACCGCACCCGATGTTCGACACGCAAGTCGCGGCGATGGCGCTGGGTCAGGGCGAGCAGATCGGCTATTCCAACCTTGTCGAAACCTATCTCGGCATCACCGTCGACAAGGGCGCGCGCTTTACCGACTGGTCGCGCCGGCCGCTCGACAAGCGCCAGATCGACTATGCGATCTGCGACGTCACCTATCTCTCCGAAATCTTCCCCAAGATGCTGGCCAAACTCAGGAAAACCGGTCGCGGTGACTGGCTGGACGAGGAGATGGAACGGATTGCCGATCCCGAAAACTATCGCAGCGATCCCGAAAAGGCATGGCAGCGCATCCGCATTTCCAGCCGCAAGCCCGAAGTGCTGGGCCGCCTCAAGGCGCTGGCGGCGTGGCGCGAGCGTGAAGCGCAGGGCAAGGACCTGCCGCGCGGCCGCATCGTCAAGGACGAGACGATCGCCGACCTCGCCGCCAATCCGCCGCGCAAACAGGCCGACCTGACCAAGGTGCGCGGCCTGTCCGCGACCTGGGGGGGCAATGACATTGGCGGCCGCCTGATGACCGCACTGGAGAATGCCGTGCCGATGCCGGCCGATGAACTCCCCCCGCGCGACGACCGCAAGCTACCGCTGGGCAAGGAAGGTGCGCTGGTCGCCGATCTGCTCAAGCTGCTGCTCAAGATCCGCGCGCGCGACATCAACGTCGCCGCCCGCCTGCTCGCCCGCACCGACGATCTCGAAGCACTCGCGGCTGGGCAGCGCGAAGGGCTGGCCATCCTGCGCGGCTGGCGGTTCGAACAATTCGGCCGCGATGCACTCGCCCTTGTCGAGGGTCAGCTTGGGTTCACCGTACGTAACGGAAAGCTCAAGATGACGCGAACCGAGGAGCCGAATCCGTGAAAGCGCCTGTCCTGATCGCCGTGCCGCTCAGCCTTGCCGCCTGCAGCTATGAGCGCCCCGCGCCGGTCGAACCGATCCGCGAGTGCAATGCGAACCGCATTCAGTCTTTGGTAGGCCGTAACGCCACACCGCAGACGATCAAGCAGGCACAGGAGCAGGCGACCGCCCGCACCGTCCGCGTGATCAAGCCGGGCATGGCAGTCACGATGGACTATCGCTCGGACCGGCTGAACGTCGAACTGGACAACGCGAACAAGATCACCGCGCTACGCTGCGGGTAAACCTGGCGCCTGCCCTGAGCCTCGAAGGGCCGCAGGACGACAGATGTTTCGACCTGCCCCGCAATGCACGACCTGCACTCCCCTCCGGAGCCCACCTGCCCGCGCAATCGTGATTGACTCCATCAATTTCTGTAATTACAGAAATTACATCATGACCCGTTTCGCAGAGCATCCCGACGCAAAGGCCTTCATCCTCCACTGGGGTGAAATGGGGACGCATTGGGGCGTCAACCGCTCCGTCGCGCAAATCCACGCCCTGCTCTACCTCGCCGACCGCCCGCTCCATGCGGACGAGATCGTCGAGACACTCGGCCTCGCCCGCTCCAACGTCTCCACGGGCCTGAAGGAGCTGCAGGGCTACAGCATCGTCCGCCGCGTGCATGTTGAGGGCGATCGACGCGACCATTTCGTTGCGGAAACCGACCTGTGGGACATGCTCATGCGTATCGTCGCCGAGCGCAAGCGGCGCGAGATCGACCCCACCGTCCAACTGCTCGGCGAACTCGCCCAGCGCCTCGCCGCCGACCAGAGCGCCCCACCCCAGGTGCGTGAACGGATCGGGCGGATGCACGAATTCATCGGTACGCTTGGCGGCTGGTACGACCAGGTCCGCGTCCTGCCCAAACCCACCCTCGTCACGCTGATGAAGCTGGGCGGCAAGGTGGCGCGATTCATTCCGGGGGGCTCGAAGAAGGACTGAAGCCCAGCGCCGGACGGCTGAGCCGCGCGCCGCACTTTCTGAGTTTACCGAAATAACAGATGAAAGGGATCGAGAAATGGACACAGGGCGCCCCCGCCACTCCACTGCAGCGATCCGCATCCTCGCCGCAACGGCGCTCGGTCTCTCGTTCGCACTCGGCGTCTATCTGCTGATCGAAGCGGTCAGCCCATCGGGCCTGATCAGCTTCACCTTTCTCCTCGTCCTCCCCGCGGCGGTCACGGCGTTCATCACCTATGTCGGTGATCCGCTCGCAGAGCGCAGCCGTAGTTTCTACACCGTCAGCGTGCCTTTCAGCCTCTTCGGCGCAGTCGTTGTGGCATCGATCGTATTTCTGCGCGAAGGCGTCATCTGTATCCTGATGCTCGCTCCGTTCTGGCTCGCCCTCAGCGCGCTTGGGGGATACATCACATGGCGCCTGCGGAACCGCCGCGAGCCGGCTGAAAATGTGTTCCGCGCCTCGACGCTGCTGCTCATTCCGCTTGTCGCGATGCAGGTCGAGCCGATGATCCCGCTACCGCGCGACAGCGGCAGCATCACGCGCAGCATCGTCATCGATGCCGATCCCGCGACGGTCTGGCACCATGCCCGCGGCGTCCCACACATCGCGCCCGATGCCGGAACCTGGAACATCTCGCAGGATATCATCGGCCTTCCGCGCCCGATCGGCGCGCATCTTGATCGCGACGGAGTCGGTGCGACGCGCCGTGTAGAATGGCAGGACGGTATCCGCTTCAAGGAGGTGGTGAGCGACTGGCAACCTGCCCGACGCCTGTGGTGGCGCTTCCGCTTCGACGAAACCGATCTGGATGCCTGGGCGATGCAGGATCGCCACCTCCTGCCCGACAGCCCGCATTATCGCATTACCGATGGCGGCTATGTCCTCGAGCCGCTCGGCGATGGCCGCACACGCCTGACGCTGACGACCAACTATTGGGTTCAGACCCCGGTCAACTGGTACGGACACCTCTGGGGCGAACTGCTGGTCGGCGACGTTTCCGCCAACGTGCTGGCGATCATCAGCGACCATGCCGAACGGCAGACACGCGGTCGCACGGATGCCCGCCCGTCCAAGCTGGAACCGTGAGATGACCGGACATAGCCCCGCCCACCCCACGCTTCGCAGCATCGCCCCGCTCGCTCTGTCGCTCACGGCCGGCGCGTTCGGATCGACGCCACTGCGCCGCGCTGGAGGCAAAGAAGATGCTGCCCCTCAAGCTCTGAAGAAGGAGAAGTATGATGATCGAGACCGTCTATGCGCTTTACCTCGCGATCACGATCGCGCTCACCATCTGGGTCGCGCGGACGCTCAGCCGCAACGGCATCGTGTTCCTGATGCAGTGCTTCGGCCAGAATGAAACGCTGGCCCATTCGACTAACCACCTGCTGGTTGTCGGCTTCTATCTGATCAACCTCGGCTTCATCACCCTGACGCTCAGCCTCGGCAACGAACCGACCACCGTTCCGGAAGCGATCCGGTTCCTCAGCAGCAAGGTCGGGCTTGCCGTGATCGTGCTCGGCGCGATGCACTTCTTCAACATGGGTGCAATCGCCCAGTTCGGACGCAAGGTGAACAGCTGGCTGACCTATGAGGCAAAGCCCGGTGTTGCCTGACCGACCGACGGCGCGCTCGCCGGAGCGCGCCGTCGCTTACTCTGGTATGGAGCTAGATATGCGCTTCAGTTTCTTTCGCGGAGGCCTGATCGCCACGCTCGGCGCAGGCCCGCTCTTTCTGATGATGTTTGGCCTGGCCCTATGGAGCCATGCACCGGGCGACGCGATCAACCTGAACATCGACGCGCAGGATCAGGCAGTCCTGCTGCCCATGCTTGCCGCATCGCTTGTGTTCGGCGCGCTGCTGGCGGTATTGCCTGTGTGGATCGGGGGCATGGTCATGGGCTGGGCCGCCGCGCGCAACGCAGGGCTGATGCATCCCGCCATCTGGGCCATTGCCGGTGGAGCGTCAGCCGCTGCTGCGGTGCTGCCATTCGACCCGCAAGCGGAATCCCCCATCACCTTTGCCTTGATCGCGACGGCCGCCATCTGCGCCCTCATCGTCCGCTACGGCACGCGCTGGTCCGACGACAACGCCCCGCTCACCCCCCAAGCAATCAATGCCTGCGCCGCGAAATAGGTCGGCCAGATCAGCAACCCCGGCACCGCCGATCCCGCGAGCGGCCCAAAGCGCGAGAAGATCAGCAGGTCCGACACCACGAACAACACCGCGCCAAGCCCGACGCGATAGCGCGGAAAGCGGCTCGTCCACGCCAGCGCCGCCATGACACCAAGGAACGCCGAATACGCCCCCGCCTGCACCGCCCCGCCGCTCGGTGCCGCGAACAGCGCCGCGATCCCGATCGTCGCCGGGGCCAACAGCCAACCGAACGCCTGCTGGCTTGGCGTCAGCGCCTCCCGCCGGTTGCGCCAATACAGCACGCACGCCACCACATGCCCCGCCGCAAATGCCGCGCCGCCGACCTCCAGCCCATGCGTCTCCAGCAACAGATCGCCCAGCGCACCCAGCGCCAGCGCCCCCGTCAGCAACCAGCCATCCGCCCCTCGCGCCCGCGTCGCCGCCCAGATCGCCAGCAGCGCCACGCCACTTGTCTTCCACGCCGGACCCCAGACGCCCGGATCGACCAGCCCCCACGCCTCCAGGCAATAGCTCGCTCCCGCGACCACCGCCGCCCCGAACAGCCACCCCATACTTTCCCTTCCGCGTTTCATGCCCTAACCGATGCCCATGTCCGATCATCAAGTCCATATCATCGGCGGCGGTCTCGCCGGGTCCGAAGCGGCGTGGCAGCTCGCCAATGCCGGCATCCGCGTGAAGCTGTCCGAAATGCGGGGAAGCGGCGACATGACCCCCGCGCACCAGACCACCGGCCTTGCCGAACTCGTCTGCTCGAACAGCTTCCGCTCCGACGATGCCGAGCGTAACGCGGTCGGCCTGCTGCATCAGGAGATGCGCGACCTCGGCTCGCTGATCATGGCGCAGGGCGATGCGCACAAGGTGCCGGCCGGATCCGCGCTCGCGGTGGACCGCGACCTGTTCTCCGACGGCGTCACCGCCGCGCTCGAAGCGCATCCCAACATCACCATCGTGCGCGAACGCATCGACCAGCTTCCGGCCGAGGGGTTGACCATCGTCGCCACCGGCCCGCTCACCGCCCCCGGCCTGGCCGACAGCATCGGCGCGGCGACCGGCAGCGACGCCCTCGCCTTTTTCGACGCCATCGCCCCGATCGTGCATTTCGAGAGCATCGACATGGACAAGGCGTGGTTCCAGTCGCGCTGGGACAAGGTCGGACCCGGCGGGAATGGCAAGGATTACATCAACTGCCCGATGACTAGGGAGCAGTATCTCGCCTTCCATCAGGGTCTGCTCGATGGCGAGAAGAGCGAGTTCAAGGACTGGGAAAACGTCCCCTATTTCGAAGGCTGCATGCCGATCGAAGTGATGGCGGAGCGCGGCGTCGATACGCTACGCTACGGCCCGATGAAGGGCGTCGGGCTCGACGATCCGCGCACCGCGTGTGACGAATTCCCCAATGGCCGCTGGCCCTATGCCGTGGTCCAGCTGCGTCAGGACAACGCCACCGGCACGCTGTGGAACATGGTCGGCTTCCAGACCAAGCTCAAATATGCCGAGCAAATCCGCCTGTTCCGCACCATTCCGGGGTTGGAGAATGCCGAATTCGCCCGATTGGGCGGCCTGCACCGCAACACTTTCATCCGCTCGCCCGAGCTGCTCGATCCGACGCTTCGCCTGAAAAGCCGCCCGCATATCCGCTTCGCCGGACAGGTGACGGGGTGCGAGGGCTATGTCGAAAGCAGTGCCATCGGCCTGCTCGCGGGCCGCTTTGCCGCTGCCGAAATCCTCGGCCGTGACCTGACGCCACCCCCGGTCGAAACCGCGCTCGGCGCGCTGCTCGGCCACATTACCGGCGGGGCGGAGGTCGAGACCTATCAGCCGATGAACGTCAATTTCGGTCTGATGCCACCGATTGAGGGGCGGACCAAAAAGGCCGATCGCAAACTCCTCTACACCGCCCGCGCCCGCGCGGCGTTCGCGGAGTGGCTCAAGGCGGCGTAGCTTACTCCTCCGCCTCGGCCAGCGCCTTGGCGACCTCCGCCCGGCAGTCGCAGCGCGGGGTAGTCTTGGGCTTGCGCTTCGGCGCGGTGGTGGCGAATTCGGCGCGGGTCAGCGTCCCCGACTTGTCCTTGTCGGCGGCGGCAAAGCGGGTCGAGGTGCGGACCGCCCACTCCTCAAACGACAATTTGCCGTCGCCATTGCTGTCCAGCTTGGCAAAGGCCTTGCGCCGCGGCTGGTTCAGCTCGGCGAGCGAGATCAGCCCGTTCTTGTCCTTGTCGTTGCGATCAAAGCGTTTTTCCTCCCGGGTCCGGTCCGGCGCCTCCGGCACCTCGGCCGCCTCAGCCGCCGGTTCGGCAACAGCCTGCGCCGCCCGGACCGGCGGCGGCGATGGCAAGGGATCGGGGGTCGCCCGGCTCTGGAACAGGAACACCCCGGCCCCCGCCATCAGCAACGCCGCCACTCCGCCTGCAAGATACCGCCACATCCCGACTCTCCCCCGTCGCAGCGACAGGCTAACGTCTTCAACGGCGGCAGCAAGCGCTCAGCGACCGGTCATCCGATGCCATAGGGCCCGCAACGTCCGCTTCGGCGACCCCACCGCCACCCCGGCCAGATCCATCCGCGCCAGCAGCGCCATCGCCCCCAGCGCCCGCCCCTTCCCGCTCCACCGCGCTGAACAAGCCTCCGCCAGCGCAGCCTCAGCCATTCGCAGCGCCGCTTCCGCCTCGGCGGGATCGCTCAATTTCCCCGACAGGTCGGCCAGCGCCCAGCCCTCCCCGGCCTGCGCCAGCGGATCGGACGCCGCAGCACCCGCCACCCGACCAGCCACCGCAAACAGCGCCCGCCCCCGCTCGCCATGGGCCCGCAGCGCCGCCTCATCGAGTTCCGGCTCCAGCAACACGCGCCACCCCTCGACCATCTGCCCGACCGCGACCCCGGTCACGCCATCGCGCAGCACATCGCGCGCAATCCCCTGCAGCACCGGCTCGGGCGGCGGCGGCGCGCTGTCCAGCTTGGTCAGCGCATCCTGCCACCATTGCATGCGGATCTGGCCCAGCATCGGTTCGCTGGTCGTACGCAGCGTCTCGGCGAGCTTGTCGTCCAGCGCGAACAGCGCCGCCAGTGCCGCCGCCGCAGCGGGGGTCGGCATATAGGTCAGCACCAACCGGCGCTCGACATCGATCACCGCCTCACTCCCCGCCCGACGTTCGTAACCACCGGATTAACCATGCGCCTTCAATCCCCGTTAGCCCAACTTCGCGCATAGCCGATGCAGGAACCGGGGATCCCACACCATGCCGTTGCGCTCAACCGTTGTGACCAGCGCCCGCACCACTATGGCCGCACTTGCGCGTGACAAGCGCGGCAACACGCTTGCGATCATCGCCGCCTCGCTGATTCCGCTGGCGGGCATGGTCGGTGGCGGCGTCGATTTGAGCCGCATGTACATCGTCAAGACGCGCCTGCAACATGCCTGTGACGCCGGCGCGCTCGCCGGGCGCAAGCAGATGGGCGGCGGCACCTGGGCGTTCAACAGCAATGCCGCCAACGCTGCCGCGGAACGCTTCTTCGACGCGAATATCCAGGCCAGTCCCTATGGCGCGTCCAGTGTCACGCGCAGCTTCAGCGAAAGCGCGGGCAAGGTCACCGGAACCGCCAGCGCGACACTGCCAATGACACTGATGCGCGTGCTGGGCAAGACGACGGAAACGCTCAGCGTCACCTGTGACGCCGAAATGCGTTTGCCCAACACCGACGTGATGTTCGTGCTCGACACCACCGGATCGATGGGCAGCAAGGCGGTGGCGACGG
>CAYMUJ010000030.1:0-29087 GCA_964393565.1 uncultured Stakelama sp.
ACGTCGACCATCCGGAGATCGTCCGTGCGGTCGGCCGCGGTGCGCAGGCGCTGGTAGCGCTGGAGGACCGGCTGCTGCGCTTTCCGATTGCCGCGTGATTTGCTCAGCGTTGCTGAGGTTCGGCACCGCTGACGCCGTTACTTCCGCCGCTCGGTCTTGCCGGTACAGCTCGCCGGGCCGGGGCCGGTAATCAGACAGGCGGCGTTGCCGGTGATGCGGACGGCGCCGGTGCCCAGCGTCGCGATCTGTGCGGTGTAGCGGGCGGTGAAGCGGCTGTCCCCGGCGCTCTGCGACTGGATGATCAGGTCGTTGACGCGCATCCCCGTCGCGTCGATCGATCCCGCGCCATAGCTGCCGAAGCGGGCGGTGCGGGTCATGCCGCCCTTGATCCGCACCGCGCCGGTGCCGGTCAGCGTGACCGCGAGCTGATCCGCGTCGAGCTGGGCGATGTTGAGCGATCCCGCGCCATTGACGCCCAGGTCGACGCGCTGGCCACCCATCCGGTCGACATCGACCGATCCGCCGCCATTGATGTTGATCCCGCGCAGCCCGCGTGCGCCGACCGTGATGGTCACCGCGCCGCTCGCTTCGCTCCAGCCTTCGAACGTCTGGTTGCGCGGGCCGATCACCAGCTGGCCGCCCATGTTGCGGACGCTGACCCGGTCGAGCGCGCGGCGGTCGCCGGTGATGACTGCCTTGGGCGGCTGGCCGTCGATCACCTTGACGAGGAAGGGGCCGTCGACGCGCAGCCGTTCAAAACCGGTGAGCATGACGGTGTTGCTCTCCGCCGCCTGCGGAACGGGTGCCGCGCCGACAGCGAGGAGCGGGGCAAGGATCAGATGGCTGCGCATAAGACGGGCATCGCACCGATTGCCTACCCTGCGCAAGCTACGCGGAGAGTTGGGTTCAGCGCCGCCGAGACCGCATCGGCCCGCTCCCCCACCTGGCCACCCAGTGACAGTCTATTCTATGGGTGGTCGGGTGGGGGAGCGGGCCGGTGCCGCAACCATTAAACTCAGCTACACCGCGCGTCGCCGGATCCCATCTTGCTGACCGAGCACTTCGCCCCGCCGGTCAGTTCGACATCGCCCGATCCGATCAGCGAGATATCGGCCGGGCCGCTCACCTGCGCGCGGACATTGCCGGAACCGGCGATCGAGATATCCGCTTTGGCCGCCTTCAGCCCGCTCGCGGTGACATTGCCCGACCCGGCAATCGCGATGTCGAGCGCGGTGCTGGTGCCGCCGGAGATGGTGAGGTCGCCCGATCCGGCGATCGCCAGATCGGCCTTGCCCCCCGCAAGCGACGTGACGGTCATGTTGCCGGATCCTGCGATGGCACCGTCGAAATCGCCCTTGGCCTGATCGATCGTCATGTCGCCCGACCCGGCGATGTCGGCGCTGGCGAGCGCGGGGAGAGTGACGATGATCTTCGCACCCTTGTCGCCGCCCCAGTTCCAGTCGCCATCCTTGCGCCCGACGCGCAGCGTATTGCCGTCCTTGCGGATTTCGAGCCGGTCGAGCAGCGCGCTGTCCCCCTCTGCCGTGACCGAAAAGGCGCCGGTGCGCACTTCGACATCGTCGGCACCGCGCAGCGACACGCCGGTGAAGTCGGCGACCTGGAAGCTGCGCGTCGCGCCCTGGCCGCTCGGCTGGACGACGTCGCCGCTCATGCCGTTGGCGAAATTGCACGCCGACAGCGACAGCGCGGCGGTGACGACAAGTGCGATGCGGAAGCGGGTCATCGGGTCTCTCCCATGTGTATTGCCTGAATAATACACATCGCGGGCGAGCGGTGCAAATGAAAAGGGCGGCCCCGCAGGACCGCCCTTGTTGTCACCGGACAAGGCGTCGCGCGATCAGGCGCTCGCCTTCTCCTTGTTGTAGATCGCGGCCGAGGCGCGCAGGATGTCGAGCAGCTTTTCGAGCGCGGCCTTTTCGTCGATCTGCTCCATCGCGGCGAGCTCCCGCGCGAGGCGCGAGGCGGCGGCTTCAAAGATCTGGCGCTCGGAATAGCTCTGCTCGGGCTGGTCGTCGGCGCGGAACAGGTCGCGGACCACTTCGGCGATCGACACCAGGTCGCCCGAATTGATCTTCGCTTCATATTCCTGGGCGCGGCGCGACCACATGGTGCGCTTGACCTTTGGCTTGCCCTTGAGCGTGTCGAGCGCTTCACGCAGCGTCTTGTCGCTCGACAGCTTGCGCATGCCGACGCTTTCCGCCTTGTTGGTCGGAACGCGCAGCGTCATTTTCTCTTTTTCGAAGCGGAGCACGTACAGCTCAAGCTGCATGCCCGCGATTTCCTGCTTCTGGAGTTCGATCACACGGCCAACGCCGTGCTTGGGGTATACGACATAATCGCCGACATCGAAGGACAGCGCCTTGGCAGCCATGTGCGGGAAGCCTTTCTTTTGAACTCACGCCCCTGAAGGGATTGCGCCACGGGCCCGGTGCGGTTACCGGGCGGGTGAAGCCGGTTCGGGGCAAATCAACAACGGTCTCCAGTACCGAAACGCGATTCCTCACGTTCGGCGGCGTATTTAACACAGATGCAATAAAATTACCACCCCGGAATCCATGAGGATTGCAGGGCGCGCGGGTGTGTTTGTTTTAGGATCAGCTTCGTTGACGGGTGCCGTGGCCGGCCCTGAGTCCGGCCCGGCTAAACCCTCAGTCGCCCGCGCCGGGTTCGGGTGAGAAATATTTCTCGTACTTGCCCTCTTCGCCCTTGTGCGCGTCGGCGTCGGCCGGGGTCTGGTCCAGCTTGCGCGTGACGTTGGGCCATTGCGCGGAGAAGGTGTTGTTGAGCTCCAGCCACTGCTCCAGACCGCTCTCGGTGTCGGGCAGGATCGCTTCGGCCGGGCATTCCGGCTCGCACACGCCGCAATCGATGCACTCGCTGGGGTTGATGACGAGCATATTCTCGCCCTCATAGAAGCAGTCGACCGGGCACACTTCGACGCAGTCCATATATTTGCAGCGGATGCAGGCGTCGGTGACGACATAGGTCATGGCAGATTCGGCCCCTCAAACGCCCCGTCAGGGCGGTATCAATCGTCTTCTGCTATGCAAGCGGCCCGAGAAGGTCAATCTAGACGCGCTTTATGCGATCCATTCTCAATTTTCTGCGGTGGCGGCGCCCGGGGTGAGTTCGGTGTAGCAGTCGCGCGCTTCGGCGGGCGGGCCACGCCGGTGCGGGAGCGTCTCGATCCGCACCACGCGCACTTTCCCGCCATGGGTGACGAAGGCAAGGACGTTGCCGGGGCGGACGGGAAGGTGTGCACGTTCGACCCGGCGGCCATCGATGCGGAAATGGCCGGATTCGGCCAGCGCGCGGGCGAAATTGCGCGATGCGGAGATGCGCGACCACCACAGAAACCGGTCGAGGCGCATCGCGTCAGCCATCGATCAGGTTCGCAAGCGCCGCAAAGGCATTGTCGCGCGGGGCAGGCTTGGGCCTGGCGAGCGGGGTCAGCCCCTTCCACACCCAGCGCTGCGGCTGGCCTTCGCGCCCGCGCAGTGCCTGAAAGCCAAGCTGTGCCATCAGCCGCGCCAGCGTGTCGGCGGTCAGCCCCATCGAGGTGGCGAGCGCGGGGTCGGGCGCAAACGGCGCGCGACCCTTTCTGGATTCATGCGCGGCGCGGGCGATCCGCTCGGCAAGGTCGATCCGCACCGCCTGTTGCCCCAGCGGGCGATAGCCATGGTCGAGCGCCGCGCCGGGTGCGGCACGGGGCAACACGCTGGCGCCCTCCGCCGGTCCGTCACCCAGGTTCAGCAGTGCGCGGCGCGCGGCGGCGGCACGCGGCTTGAGCAGGCCGGGCATGAACAGGTCGAGCGTGCCGATCACCAGCCCCGCCTTGCGCAGCCGCTTGCGATCATCGGCGTCCAGTGCCTCGACCAGCGCGCCCGCCGCGCGGCGCGGCATCAGGCCGCCGGCCTGAACCAGCTGACCGGCGAGCGCGCGCACGCGGCTGCCCGCGCTGGCATCGCGGCTCAATGCATCGAGCGCGGCGAGATCGGGCAGTTCGGCCGCGATGCGCGTGTCGAGCCACGCGGCGATGCGCGCGCGGACGGTGTTGCGTACAGGCGGATCGAGGCTGTCGAGCGTGCGGCACAGGCGCAGCGCGGGACGCAGCGGGTTGGCGGTGGCGTCGAGATGCGCGACGCGCGCGCCACGCCAATGCACCTCGGCCCCGACCCGCGACAGCGCGTCATCGGGCGCTGCCGCAAGGTCGGCGGCGCGGCGGCGCAGTTCGGGGGCGAGGCCCTTTTCGGCGGCGGCGAGCAGCATGCGCTTGTCCCCCGCGCGCGCATCGGGCGACACCGCGAAGTGAAAGCCGTTGAGCTGGCCGAGCACATGATCCTCGACCGTCACCTCGCCCTCCGGCCCGATCACGACGGGCAGATGCGATGCGTCGGCACCGATCTGACGCAGCAGCACCGTGGTGCGCTTGTCGACGAAGCGCTGGGTCAGGCTGGCGTGGAGCGCGTCGGAGAGCCGTTCCTCCAGCGCGCGGGTGCGGTCGGCCCAGTGCGCGGGATCCTCCAGCCAGTCGGCGCGGTGCGCGATATAGGCCCAGCTGCGCGCGGCGGCGATGCGCCCGGCAATGCTTTCGACATCGCCATCGACGCGGTCGAGCCGGGCGATTTCATCGGCGAACCAGATATGCGGGATATGCCCGCGCCCCTCGCTCAGATGCCGGAACATGCGCGCCACGAAGCGCGCATGCGGGTCGAGGCCGAGCTTGCGGAAATCGGGCAGGCCGCACGCCGCCCACAGCCGCGCGACCGCGCGCGGCGAGCGGACACGCTCGCGCACCCAATCCTCGTCGGCGAGGCGCTTGAGCACCATCAGGTCGGCCGCCTCGGGCGCGGCGCGCAGCATGGGGCGGTCGGGCTTGGCCTCAAGGCTGGCGATCAGCGCGTCGATGCCGGACAGGTCCGGCTCGCCCTCACGCCAGTAGAGATGTTCGAGCGGGGGGACGCGATGCCCCTCGATCGCCGCGATTTCCTCTGGCGTGAACGCGCCGGGGCCTTCCTCGACCAGAGCGCCGAAGGTGCCGTCGCGCTGATGCCGCCCGGCGCGCCCGGCGATCTGCGCCATTTCGGCGATGGTCAGACGGCGCTGGCGGCGGCCGTCGAATTTGTTGAGGCTGGCAAAGGCGACGTGGCGCACATCGAGATTGAGGCCCATGCCGATCGCATCGGTGGCGACGAGATAATCGACCTCGCCCGCCTGGAACATCGCGACCTGGGCGTTGCGGGTGCGGGGGGACAGTGCGCCCATCACCACCGCCGCCCCGCCGCGCAACCGCCGCAGCGCTTCGGCCACGGCATAGACTTCCTCGGCGCTGAACGCGACGATGGCGGAGCGTTTGGGCAGGCGCGAGAGTTTCTTCGCTCCCGCATAGGACAATGTCGAGAAGCGCGGGCGGGTGATGATCTCCGCATCCGGCACCAGCTTGCGCAGCACCGGGCGCAGGCTGTCCGACCCCAGGATCATCGTCTCGTCGCGGCCGCGCGCGCGCAGGATGCGATCGGTGAAGACATGGCCGCGTTCGGGATCGGCGCCGAGCTGGCCCTCGTCGAGCGCGACGAACGAGACTTCGCGGTCAAGCGGCATCGATTCGGCGGTGCACAGGAACCAGCGCGCGCCGGGTGGGACGATGCGCTCTTCGCCCGTGACCAACGCCACTTCCTTCGGCCCCTTGAGCGCGACCATCCGGTCATAGACTTCGCGCGCGAGTAGGCGGAGCGGAAAGCCGATGATGCCGCTGGAATGCGCCGCCATCCGCTCGATCGCGAGATGCGTCTTGCCGGTATTGGTCGGGCCGAGCACCGCAGTGACCGGGCTGTTCGGGGAACGCGCCATCACTGGCCAAGATTGACCCGGGACGACGGCAACGCAAGCCATGACGCGCGGGTTTCGCTGGAGTTTGTTTCGGCACAGCTGAAACGGAGGCGGTACCAGCCCGCTCCAGTAATTTCGGTCAGCAACACGCCCCGTCCCCGCCCCGGCACGATTCGCCGCAAGAAGCCAACGGCCCGAACCTGCTTAATTTGACATTAGTATATACTATCCACAACCGTTCCCGCCGATGCCGGGGGAACGGCAATTCGCTTAACGATTGTAAGTGGGGGCAGCGCGCCTTGTTTCTGCGCAGCGATCATGGACCGGAACATTCGGGCGGCGCTGCGGCGCGGTCGTTCGGGCGTGGGGTCGATCTGCGTACGCCGGGCCTGATCGAACGGTTCCGCGAGCGCTTTCCCGATTTCGAACTGGCCCCGGATCTGGGCGCGCGTATCGGCAGCCCCGAATGGTTTCGCGGTGCCGCGACCTGTGCCGGCATGTGCGCCTTTGTCTATCTGCTCTCGCCGGGGTTTGAACGCCCGATCTTTGGTGCCGTGCCCACGGCCCATGCCGCCAGCGCCGACCTGATGCGTGCCCAGTCGATCGCGCCGCTGGACAAGGGTGGCGTGACCGGCACGCGGCTTGCCGCCAACCGGCTCGTCACACCGCTGACCGACACGCCGGAACGTCCGATCATTCAGCACAGCGTGACCCTGGGATCGGGCAGCGGGCTGCAGGCCGCGCTGGCGCGGGCCGGAGTCGGGTCGGGCGAGGCTGCGACCGCCGCCGACCTGATCGGTGGCGCGATGGCGCTGGGTGACCTTAAATCGGGGACGCAGCTTGACCTGACGCTCGGCCGCCGGGCCGATAAGTCGGCATCGCGCCCGCTGGAAAAACTCGCCTTCCGCGCGCGCTTCGACCTCAGCCTCGAACTGGTACGCACGCCGACGGGACTGGCGCTCAACGAGATTCCGATCGCGGTCGATCATACCCCGCTGCGCATCCGCGGCCGGGTGGGGGAGAGCCTGTACCGCTCGGCACGCGCCGCTGGTGCACCTGCGCGCGCGGTTGAGGCTTATATCCGATCGATCGCGACGCGCACGCCGATCGGTCGGGTCGGGTCGGACGCGGAATTCGACATCATCGTCGAACAGGCGCGCGCCGCGACCGGCGAAGTCCAGCTCGGCAATTTGCTCTATGCCGGCCTGAACGGCGGCGGCGCGGGCAAGCTGCAACTGGTCCGCTGGGAAGAGGACGGCAAGGTCAGCTGGTATGACGGTGCCGGCAAGGGGGAGCGCAAGGGCACGATGGCGATGCCGGCGTCGGGCCGGATCAGCTCGGGCTTCGGCCTGCGCCGCCACCCGGTGCTGGGCTTCAGCCGGATGCACAAGGGGATGGACATTGCCGCCCCCTATGGCGCGCCGATCCGCGCCGCCAATGACGGGGTGGTTGCATTCGCCGGCCGCAGTGGCGGTTACGGCAATTTCGTGCGGCTCAATCACAGCGGCGGCATGGGCACCGGCTATGGCCATATGAGCCGGATCGCGGTGCGCGGCGGTCAGCGGGTCAGCCGGGGTCAGGTGATCGGCTATGTCGGGTCGACCGGCATCTCGACCGGGCCGCATCTGCACTATGAACTCTATCGCAACGGCGTTGCGATCAATCCGCGTTCGGTCAGTTTCTCGGTCGTGCAGCAGCTTGGCGGGACCGATCTGCGCGCGTTCAGATCGAAGCTGTCGCAGCTGCTGGCGGTGCCGGTTGGCGGCACCCGCAACAAGCCCGCCAAGACGCCCGAAGCCGAGTGACCGTCCGCCGCATGTTGATCGCGGCGGCGACCATCGCCAAACTCGCCTTTGTGCCTTAACCCCCGTGTACCCTGAGCCTGTCGAAGGGTCGAAGCGATTCGCTTCGTCCTTCGATAGTGAAAGGGACGTTCGATCAACGCCCCTGCGCGCGCCACCGACGAATGGTGCGGTCGAGAATCTGCTCCTCGCCGCCCATGTGCCGCCATAGTTCGGAGAAGAGCGGGTCGCCCGATGCCGGACGCTTGTTTTCCTCCAGCGCGTCGAATGCGACGCGCACCGGGGTGGCGACGCCTTCGCCGACCATGATGCACTCACGGTTGCGCAGCGCGGGGATGGCGTCGAGGAAGCCGCGCGCGCCTTCGGGCATGGCCGCGCGCACGAATGCCTGGTCGCGGTCGTTGTTGAGGCGCATCGAGATGATCGTGCCGCATTGCGACAGCACGCCTTCGGCCAGGTCCGACGGACGCTGGGTGATCAGGCCCAGCGACACGCCATATTTGCGGCCTTCCTTGGCGATGCGGCTGAGGATGCGGCCGACCGACGATCCATCGGCGTTGCGCTCATTGGGCACGTAGCGGTGCGCCTCTTCGCAGACGAGCAGGATCGGGCGCTGCGCCTCGCCGCGCGACCAGATCGCATAGTCGAACACCATGCGGCTGAGCACCGCGACGACGACGCTGGTGATCTCGCTCGGCACGCCGGACACGTCGATGATCGAAATCGGCTTGCCGTCGCCGGGCAGGCGGAAGATGCGGCTGATAAAGCTCGCCATCGTGTCGGACACCAGCATGCCGCTGAACATGAAGGCGTAGCGCGGGTCGGCCTTGATCTCGTCGATCTTGCCCTTCAGGCGCAGATAGGGGGCGGTGTCGGTCGCCTTGTCCATCTTGCCCATTTCGAGCTGCAGGATCTGGGTCAGGTCCGACAATAGATAGGGGATCGGGGCATCGACGGTCAGCTTGCCGAATTCGGCGGCGAGCCGGTTCTTCTGCTTGGCCATCAGGATGCAGCGGGCGAGGATGTCGGCATCGACCTGACGATCCGACCCGTCGGTGGTCAGGAACACCTCGCAATGTTCCTCGAAGTTCATCAGCCAGTACGGCATGGCAAGGTTCGACACGTCGAACAGCGCGCCATTGGTCTTGAACGCGGCCGAATATTCGCCGTGCGGATCGATCATGACGACATGGCCCTGCGGCGCGAGCTCGCAGATGCGGTGCAGGATCAGCGCGGCGGCGGTCGATTTGCCGGTACCGGTCGAGCCCAACAGCGCGAAATGCTTGCCCAGCATCGAATCGATGTAGAGCGCGGCGCGAATGTCCCTGGTCGGATAGACATTGCCGACTTCGATATGTGCGCGGTCGTCGGCGGCGTAGATCTGCTTCAAATCGGCGGTCGAGACCGGGAAGACTGGCGTGCCGGGGACCGGATAGCGGGTGACGCCGCGGCGGAAGCTGTAGAGCTTGCCGGTCAGCTTTTCCTCATCGCCCTCGCCCAAGAAATCGACCTGGGCGATGATCGCGCCGCTGCGGTCGTCGAGGCGCAGCGCGCGAACATTTGCAATCAGCCAGCTATTGCCGGAGCGCAGCTTGATCTGGCTGCCCACAGTGCCGGCACCGGCGACGGCCGGATCTGCGCTGGTCTCGAGCAGTTTGAGGGCGGCCATGTCGAATATGACTTCGCTGGCCGCGCCGCCGATCGCCGATACCGCGCCGATGCCCTGCCCCGCTGGCGCAGCTGCAAAATCGCTGATTTCGGATGCCGGGCGGATACGGTCGAAGCGCCGACCGCCCATGTCTTCACTCATCACGCACAGCTGCTCCCCCTGCAAGACAGGCAGTTTCTAGCGTCCGGGGGTAAAGAAGTGGTTGGGATGGAGAATTTTCTGAGTACAGCTGAGCTGGCCGGTACCGCCGTCTGCGAACGACTCAGAATCTGCGGAAAATCGCCCCGGCTGCCCAGCCGAATCCGATCGACAGCAACACGGCCGCAATGCCGTACAGGATCGAATTGCGCTCTGCCGCGCGCGCGACCCAGCGTTCGAAGCCGGATTTTCGGATATCGATTTCGCGCACGGCTGCGGCGAGCACGCGACCGTCGCGGATCAGAAAGGTTTCGGCGGTGAAGCGTCCCACCGGTACGCGCGCGGGAATCTCGATCCGGCCGCGATACAGGACATTGTCGGTAATCTCGACCGTGCCGGGCGCTTCATAGTACAGGCCCGCGCGGCGCTTGAGGTCGACCAGTCCCGCGTCGAAACGCGACTGTTCGGTCGGCGCTGCACCCGATGCGGGCGACAATTGCAGGCTGTCGAGGCCGAGCTCATAGATTGCGCGGGTCCGGGTATCGACGATCCGGTCAATCGGGCGCGATGAGGCGATCGCATAGAAGGATGGAGCCGAGCGGTAACGGGTACGGTCGGCGTTGACCCAGATGCCGGCGACGCGCCGCTTTTCGCGCACCAGCACCGATTCGGTCGGCCCCTTGACCACCACCACGATATCGGTGCGCGGATCGCCGGGGCGCGGCGCGGTATTGCCCGGCTGGACGATCGCGCCGAACAGCAGCAGTTCCGCACCGGTGAAGGAATAGATGATCTCGATCTCGCGCTGCGACACGTCGGGGACCAGCGTCGGCTTGGCCTGTCCCAGCAACAGCGGTGCGACCAGTGCCAGAAGGATCGCGGCGCGCTTCATCCCAGCTCGACCGTATAGATTTCATCCGGCTGCCAGACGAGGCCGAGTACCATGCGCAGCGCGACCAGCAGCACCATGACGCCCAGTGCCAGACGCAGATATTCGGGCCGCGCGCGGGCGGCAAAGCGCGCGCCGAGCTGGGCCCCGACCACCGACCCGAGCAGCAGCAGCGCCGCAAGCACGATATCGACCGCCTTGGTCGTGACCGCATGAACCATCGTCGCGGCGGCGCTGACGAACAGGATCTGGAACAGCGACGTGCCGACCACGACCTGCGCCGGCATGCCGAGCAGATAGAGCATCGCCGGAATCAGGATGAAACCGCCGCCGACGCCCAGCAACATGGTGAGGATGCCGGTGGCAAAGCCGAGCAGCAGCGGTGCAAGCGGCGAGATATAGAGGCCCGAGCGGTAGAAGCGCCAGCGCAGCGGGAGCGCGGCGACCATCGGATGATGCCGCCGCCGCCGCGCACGTATCGTCACCCCGGTCCGTGCCGAACGGATTGCGCCGAGCGATTCGGACAGCATCAGCCAGCCGATCGATCCGAGCATCACGACATAAAGCAGCGCGATCACCGTATCGATCTGGCCGCTTGCCTGCAGGATCCGGAACAGCAGCGCTCCGGCTGCGGATCCCAGCACGCCCCCGCCGATCAATACCCATGCCATGTGCAGATCGACGCCATCACGGCGGAAATGCGCGAATACGCCCGACACGCTCGCGCCAGTGACCTGGCTTGCTGCCGATGCTGCGGCCACCGTGGGCGGGATGCCATATACGATCAGCAAGGGCGTCGTCAGGAATCCGCCACCCACCCCGAACATGCCCGATAACAGGCCGACCGCCAGTCCGAGCAACACGATAACCAGCGCGTTGACCGAAAGATTGGCGATGGGAAGGTAAAGGTCCATGAGCGCCTTGGTTGGGTTTCAGCCGCGCTGAAACGGTGCTGGCGCTATCCCTAGCCCCTCACACGGCACTGCGGAAGGCCGCGCGGTCTAGAAATCCGCGCCCAGCGTCAGCGCCGGCCCCGATCCGGGTCGGGCATCGCCCCCGATCCGTGCGCGCCAGTCGAGCGCGATCCGCACGGTCTGGCCTGATAGGGGCAGGGTGGTGACGGCGGTGGGGCCGAGATCGATGCGCGCCGCCTCGCGCTGCACCGCACCCCAGGCACCTGCGCCGAGCGCGATTTGTGCTTCACCCAGCGCGGCAACGGGCCGCGTGATCCGCAGCGCGCCGTCGGCAAAGGGCTCGACCTGCGTACGTTTGACCGCACCCGCCTGGGCATAGCCCTCAAGCGCGAAGGCGAAGGGCAGGTCGACCGCGCTGACCCCGCCGACCATCGCGACAGCGGGGCCGGATGTGCCGCCGTCCAGCGCCACCCGCTGTTCGACCAGAAAGCGCATCGGCGCACGCCATGGCCGCCACTCGATCCCGAGCGCGAGTTCGCGCCCGCTGCCCGCAAGCGGCGTGGTGGCCCGCGCATAGAGCGCCAGCCGCCCGCGCCGGTCGAGCCTGCGCGCGACGCGCAGTCCGGCCTGATCGCCGCCCAGCATCGTGCCGCCCACCCCGGTGCCGCGCCGGGTGACCAGCCACGCGCTCGCCTCCCACCGTCCCGGCGTTGCGCGATCGGGCAGCATCGCGGGCGGAGCGGGGATGCGGGGCAGCGCCTCTGCGCGTCCCGCAATATCCTGTTCGGTGCCGAAGGACAGGAGGTTGAGCATCGCATATCCGGCCATGGGCGGCGGGGCGGCGCGGACCGCGGCGGGGTTGGCAATCGGCACGGTACCCGATCGGCCAGCCGCCGCGCGCATGGTCGGTGGCGGCGGCGTCATGGTGGCAACGGGGTGTGCCGGTGCCGCCTCGGCCGGGCGCAGCGGGTTGGCCGCCTCGATCGCTTCGGGCAGCGTCGCACCCTCGGGCCACAGCAGCACGACGCGCAGTGCCGCCCAGCCGACCGCGACGGTCGCGACGAAGCGGAGCGGTCGCCCCCGTGCCGTGCGCGCCGTGTGCGCCGCGCTCATGCCGGGCCCTGCTGGGTCGGGAACTGGTGATCGGTCTTGTCCCACTGCGCCGCATCGCCACGCAGCGTCGGCCAATAGATCGCGATCGCGCGGCGCGCGGCGAACAGCGCGATGTAATTGGCGACCAGTACGCGCGGCACGGCGAGCGCGGCCTGCACCGCACCGTGCGCCGCTCCGGTAAAGCCGACACGCATCACCACGCGCCACGCCAGCAGTACAGTGTTGAAGCCGAGCAGCTGCGCCATCGGCCCCGTGATGGCGGGCATCGCTGTACCCGCCAGCCGATGGCCGGCCAGCGACGCCCCCCATGCGAGCAAGCCGATATAGGCGATGGCCAGCACTGGAATCGCCAGTGTCGCGCGCCGGTCGCGCATCCGCATCCAATGCTCGCCGATCGATCCGCCGCGCTGCCACCCGACGCGGTCCCATCCGGCGAGCGCAATACCGGTCAGCCAGCGTGCCTTTTGCCGCACCGCTGCCTGGAGCTTGGCAGGGAAATAGGCGCGCACCGCGACCAGTTTTCCTTCGGCATCGTGCGTGCGCACGAACCGGGTGCGCCCGCCCAAGGCGGCGACGGTGAGGCCCAGCTCATAATCCTCGGTCAGGCTGGCGGCGTCGAATGGCTGCCCGCCGCGACTGTCGGCGATACGGCCGAGCATCGCGCGCCGGATCGCACAGCCGACCCCGGCGAACGGGATCGCCGCGCCCAGCGCCTCGCGCACGATCAGGTTCTTGCCGTGGCTCTCGGCGAACTCGTCCAGATAATGTCCGGCGACGAGAGGCGAGCGCGCATCGGCCAGCGGCACGACCGGCAACTGCACCGCGTCATGGTCGCTCAGCCAGGCGGCGAAGACGCGCAGCTCATCGGGGTGCACCAGATCCTCGGCATCGTGCAGCACGACCGCCGCGCACGGCTCGCCCGCCGCTTCGTCGCGCAGCAGCGCACGCCACAGCGTGTTCAGGCAATCGGCTTTGGTCGTCGGCCCCGGCGTCGCGCCGATCACCAGCCGCACGCGCGCATCGGTTGCAGCGACCTCCGCCACCGCCGTGATTGTGGCGGAATCATTGGGATAGGTGCCGACATAGATGCGGTAATCGCCGGCACCATAGCGGGTCAGGGTCGCGCGCAGCATCGGCGCGATCACCGCCGCCTCGTCCCAGGCGGGAACGAACACGGCCATCGGCAGCGGCGATTCCATGGCCGGGCGTTCCGCCGCACCCCGCCACCAGGCGCGCAGGCGGGCGAGGGCATAGGCAAAGTCGATCAGCAGGTCGTCGATCCCGCCGATCAGAAACCCGATCGCGGCGAACAGTATCGCTTCGCGCGCGATGCCGTCGATGACGAACAGGATCGTCTCGCTCGCTCCCATGCCGACTCCCCCGATTCGGACATGATATTGTCCGATTCGGATCGGCGGCGGGCAAGCGCTTATTGTGGGTTCCAGCTTTGCCGGAACTGCGGGCAAAAAACGAAAAGGCCGCCGCCCGGTGGGGCAGCGGCCTTTCGACTGGCAGCGATGACGCGCGGCTCAGCCGTCGTAATCGGCGCCCAGATTCTGGTTGCGCGGCGGGGCAGCGGCGGTGAGGCGCAGCGCCTCGGCCGATGCGGCCAGGCTGCCGACATCATCGGGTGCTTCCTCATCGTCGATCTGCACGCGCTGCAGGCTGCCGACCAGCGATTCCTCAAGATTGTCGGGACGCACGGTCTCTTCCGCGATCTCGCGCAGCGCGACGACCGGGTTCTTGTCGCGGTCGCGATCGATGGTCAGCTCTGCGCCGCCGGAAATCTGACGCGCGCGCTGGGCCGCCAGCAGCACGAGATCGAAACGGTTCGAAACCTTGTCGACGCAATCCTCGACAGTGACGCGCGCCATGGAACGCTTCCTTTGGGCAGGGATACAGGAAAGGCGGCCATCTAGGCGGTACGGCGCGGCGAGTCAAGGAAATCGCCCCGCGACCTTACCGGGGCTGGCGCGATCCGGGCAGGCGTGCAATCCCGGTGCGATGGAGCTGGCCCCCGACCCCTTGCCCGGATCAGCTACAGGCCTGCCGCCGGAGCCGCCGCCCCAGCCGGTGTTCGCGATCGCGGGCAGCCGGCTGCAGTTGCTCGACACCGGGCCGCGCCGGCTCGACGCATTGCTGGAGCTGATCGCCGGCGCGCGCCGCTCGCTGCGGCTGCTCTACTATATCTACTCCGACGATGCGGTCGGGGCGCGGGTGCGCGACGCGATGATTGCTGCGGTCGCGCGCGGGGTAGAGGTCACGCTGATCGTTGACGGCCTTGGCAGCGACCCGGCCTATGACCGCGATTTCTTCGCGCCGCTGCGCGCGGCGGGCGGGCGCGTGAGTTTCTTCGTGCCGCGCTGGGGGCGGCGCTATCTGCTCCGCAACCATCAGAAGATCGCACTGGCCGATGGCGAAAGCGATGACGCGCGGATCATCATCGGCGGGTTCAACATCCAGGATGATTATTTCGGCGCTCCGGGCAGCGATGGCTGGCGCGATCTGGGGCTGCTGGTCACGGGGCCGGCAGCGGCGCGGATGACCGGATATTTCGATGCGTTGTGGCACTGGACGCTGCATCCGCGCGCACCGCTGCGGACGCTGCGCCGTGCGCTCAGGCAATGGAGCGAGCCGGAGGGGCAGTTGCGCTGGCTGCTCGGCGGGCCGACCCGGCGGCTGAGCCCGTGGGCGCGCGCGGTGCGCCGCGATCTCAAGGGCGCGCGCGCGATCGATATTCTCGCCGCCTATTTCTTTCCCAGCCCTGCAATGCTGCTGCGCCTGGGCCGCGTCGCGCGACGTGGCGGACAGGTGCGGGTGGTGGTGCCGTCGATCACCGACAACCACCTGACCCTCCACGCCGCGCGCTTCACCTATCGCGGGCTGCTGCGCCGGGGGGTGCGGGTGTTCGAATATCTGCCGACCAAGCTGCACACAAAATTGTTCGTGATCGACGACAAGGTGCAGATCGGGTCGGCGAATTTCGACATGCGCAGCCTGTTTCTGAACCTGGAAGTGATGCTGCGGATCGACGATGCGGCGTTCGCGGCGCATGTCCGCGCCTATGTCGATGCCGAAGTGGCGCGCTCGCTGGAGGTGACGCGCGACCTGCACCGTGCGCGCACCGGATGGTGGACGCGGCTGATGCAGGCCGCGGTCTATTTCGTGGTCGGCGTGCTCGACTATCGCGTCACACGCTCGCTCACCATGACGCGCGAGGATGATGCGGCCGACGGATAGGCTCTATTGTGCTTCCGTTGCGCGTGCGCGTTTCCCCGTGGCACGATTGCCGCCGTCGAACGGCGCGACCTGAATCTCGAATCGCGTCGGTTGCAGTCTGGTGCGATACTTCATGTGCGGCTGGCCGATCGCATCCCAGCTCGTATCGCCCCCGACGCCCCATTGCGCCGCGTCGATATTGACCGTGATGTCGCCGCGCGGAACGATATCGCTCGACTTGCGCGTGCCCGGCGGACCCCGGTCCAGATCGGCATAGGGAAAGGCAAGCGCCTGCATCATCATCGGCCGGTCACCGCTGAAGCGCAATCCGCCGCTTTTGTCGAACAGGTCCAGCCAGCGGACATCGACCTTGTTGCCCGTGTCCTGCGGCCGGATATAGTCGTGATGCTGTTCGGCGACCGAGCCGTGCCACTGCCCGATTGCGGCACTCGTGCGGCGATCGACATAGCTTTCATGCGGTCCCCGGCCATACCAGGCGAGCGAATCGAACGCAGGCGGCATGGTGAACGCCATGCCGATGCGGACCGGTGGCGGCAGGTCGTCCTTGATTGGCGTCAGTGCGCCCTGCACTGCCAGACTGCCGTCCGCCGCCATGCGATAGCGCGTCTCGAACGTCGCCGCTCCCGATCCCAGTGCAAAGACGACGCGAACTTCGCCTGGTTTGACTTCGATCTGACGGATGGTCCGGTGTTCGGACATGACGCGCCATGGCTGCATCTGTCGCGCGGTTCCGGTCAGCGTGTCATTGTCGGTTTCCATGCGCCAGAAATTGGGGGCGCCACCGCGCAGGAGCGTGCGCTCGCCCCGGCGATAGTCGCGGATCAGGCCGCTCTCCCGGTCGATGGTCAGAACTGCACCGCTGGCCGAAAGCGTGATCGTGTCCGGCGCCTCGGTCGTCACCGCCTGTCCAGTGGCCTGCGTGCCGGGTGCCTTGGGGCCGGTTTCACCGCCAAGCAGGAACTGCTCCCATCCGATGACATGGCCTTCGGGGACCAGCGGGATCGCGCCGTTCCGCGCGCGTGCGCGCACCGTCACGAACTGCTCGCCGGGCAGGTCGCGCACGCTACGCGGCAGCGGCAGCGTGATCTGTGCGGCGCCGCGCGCGGGCACCGGCGGAAGCGTCAGCGGCCCCGATGCGACCACAGTTCCGTCGACTTCGACGACCCAGTCGAAATCGAATGACGACAGGTCGATCATGTCGTGCCGATTGCGCACGAACAGCGTCGCGCTGGCCGCGTCGAAGCCATCGAACTGGATCGGCGACAGCACCTTGCGCGCTTCGTACAGATGCGGGTTGGGCGTGCGATCGGACTGGATCAGGCCGTCGCCAAACTCGATATCGCCACCCGGATTGGGGCCATATTCGCTGCCATCACCCCAGTAACGACGGCCCTTGGCATCGTAACGGTACATCGACTGATCGACCCAGTCCCATATGAAACCGCCCTGCAACCGGGTCGGATAGGCATAGATCGTATCCCAATATTCCTTGAGGTTTCCGCCTGAATTGCCCTGCATATGGGCATATTCGGACTGGATCATCGGCTGATGCGCGTAGCGTGGGTCCTTTGCCCAATCGATCATCTGTTCGATATCGTCATACATTGGTGCGTAGATGTCGACATAGTCGTTCGGCAGATGCACCCATTGCAGCGTGCCCCACCCCAGAAAGGACAGCAGCCGCCCCGGATCGCGTTTGCGGACTGCCGCCGCCGCCTTTTCGAATGCCGGCCCGATGCCGGTTTCGTTACCCAGCGACCAGAAGATGATCGACGGGTGGTTCTTGTCACGCTCGACCATGTTCATCACGCGATCGACATGGGCCTGTGTCCAGGCGGGGTCATAGCCAAGCTGGCGCTTTGCACGGACTTCGACCGGCTCGTCCCAGCGACCGAGATAGGCGTGGCTCTCGATATTGGCTTCGTCCATCACGTACAGGCCATATTCGTCGCACAGCTCGTACCAGCGTGGGTGGTTCGGATAATGTGACGTGCGTACGGCGTTGATATTGTTCCGCTTCATCAACTCGATGTCGCGGCGCATCGACGCTTCGCTGATGACATGGAATGTCTCGGGGTCATGTTCGTGGCGATTGACGCCGCGAATCATGACGGGCCGGCCATTCACCATGACCTGGCCATCCTTCATCTCGACCGTGCGAAAGCCGATGCGGTGCGGCGTCACCTGCAGGACAGCACCGTCAGCGTCGCGCAGTTCGACCAGCAGCGTGTAGAGGTTGGGCGTCTCGGCGCTCCAGTGACGAACCGCTGGCACGCTTGCCATGAGCGTCACCAGGCGGGCGTCGCCGCCCGCGGGCACCGCCGCTTCCTGCGTGAGCACCGTGCGCTTGCCATCCAGCAGGGTAATGCGCGCGCGGGCCGGTTGCGCGGTGCGCGCGACGTCCAGCTCGACCGCCAGCGTGCCGTCGCGATAGCGATCGTCCAGTCCGGCGCGGACAAAGATGTCGCGCACCCGGGTGCGGGGCACCGCCGCCAGATAGACTTCGCGTTCGATGCCCGAAACGCGCCAGAAATCCTGGTCCTCAAGATAGCTTCCGTCAGCCCATCGGAACACCTGGATCGCGATGACATTGGACTGTCCGACCCGCAGATGGGGCGTGACGTCGAACTCGCTGGGCAGCTTGCTGTCTTCTGCGTAACCGACCTGCTGGCCATTGACCCAGACATAATAGGCCGCTCCCGCCGCGCCGATATGCAGGATGATGTCATGTCCGCTCCAGCTGGCCGGAACCTCGAAGTCGCGGCGATAATGTCCAACCGGATTGGTCGAATGGCGGATCAGCGGACGGTTGGCCGGGAACGGGTAGGTTGCGTTGTTGTAGCGGGCCTGATCATAGCCTTGCGCCTGCCACATCCCCGGCACCTTGATCTGCGCCCAGCGCGACACATCGTAATCGGGCCGTTCAAAGCCGGTGGCAAGGCGATCGGCACCAGGCGAAAGATGGAACCGCCACAGCCCGTCAAGCGACCGGAATCTGGCCGATCGCGTGCGATCGCCGTTCAGGGCGAGCTGACGGTTTTCATAGGCAAAGCCGGTTGCCCGGGCAGGCAGTCGACCGCGCTCATTGATCGCCGGATTTTCCCAGTCGGGGCGCGAATTGTCGATCTGCACCGGGTCGGCCCGCGGCCTTTGTCGCGCGTCGGTGACGTGCCCCGCCAGGATCGCGGCAACGGCACACAGTATGCCGATGGTACGACCGACACCCATCCTGATCCGGCCCATGGCATCGCCACGCATTGCATTCCTCTCCACGACAGATCGACTGTTATCGTTATCATGCCGATAGTCGGATCAACGCGCAACCATCGTTGGACAGGCATTGCCGCCTTGCCGGCCCCGGACGGATCGCGCCGGGGCCGGTCGCATCACGTCACTTCACTGTAGCAAGCGCCGCCTCGACCTTGGCGAGCAGTTCCGGGGTCAGCTTGTCGGCGGCATAGGCCTTGAGCTGGTTGAGGCTCATGACCTTGAACATCTCGTAGCTTTCGTGCTTCGATACGTCCGGAATTACCCCGTCAAGTGCAGCCTTGGCCTCCGGGCTGGCGACGATGTCCTGAATCGGCGTGTCGAGATTATATTTTGCCGCAGCGGCTGCGGCGGGAGCCGGCGCCGTCTGGGCGAAAGACGCGGGGGCGAGCGGCAGGGCCGACAGGGCGACGGCAAGCAACAGGGTCTTCATCAGATAATCCCTCACACAGCGCACGCGAATCGCGCGCCGACCTATTCCGGTGGATTGACGCTAGCGTGAACCCGGGGACGACGCGAGAGGGCTTGGCGGAACCCCCGGCGACGCCCCATGTTGGGCGTACCATGCGCGCCTTTGCCGACCTGCTCGACCGGTTGATCTACACGCGATCGCGCAATGCGAAGCTGCGGCTGATCGGTGCGTGGCTGCGCGAAACGCCCGATCCCGATCGCGGCTGGGGGCTGGCGGCGCTGACCGGAACGCTCGACCTGCCTGCGGTCAAGCCCGCCGTGATCCGCGCCTTGGTAAGCGAGCGGGTCGATCCGGTGCTGTTCCAGCTGAGCCGCGATTTCGTCGGCGACACCGCCGAAACCGTGGCGCTGATCTGGCCCGAGCCGCTGACCCCGCCGCCCGAAAGCGAACCGCTGACACTGGGCGCAGTGGTTGATCGGCTCGCCAGCCTGTCGCGTTCGGACGCGCCCGCCGCGCTCGGCGCGATGCTCGACCGGCTGGCGGCGGACGAGCGCTATGCGCTGCTCAAGCTCGCCACCGGGGGACTGCGCGTCGGCGTATCGGCGCGGCTCGCCAAGACCGCCTTTGCCGAGGCGTTCGGGGTCGATGTCGATGCGGTGGAAGAAGTGTGGCACGGCCTCGCCCCGCCCTATGCCCCGCTGTTCGCCTGGGGCGAGGGGCGCGGGCCGCAACCGACCACGACCGATGTGCCGGTGTTCCGCCCGTTCATGCTCGCCCACCCGCTGGAGGAGACGCAGCTCGATCTGCAGGACTATGCCGCCGAATGGAAATGGGACGGTATCCGCGTCCAGATCGTGCATGTCGCGGGCGAGACGCGGCTCTACAGCCGGGCCGGCGACGACATCACCGCCAGCTTTCCCGATGTCGCTTCGGCCTTTGCGACGCCCGGCGTGCTCGACGGCGAATTGCTGGTGCGGGGTGAGGCGCAGGGGGGTGAGGCGGGCAGCTTCAACGCGCTGCAGCAGCGGCTGGGGCGGAAGGTCGTGTCGGCCAGGACGCTGGCTGAGTTTCCGGCGTTCGTGCGGCTGTACGATTTGTTGTTCGACGGACTTGAGGATCTGCGCGAACTGCCCTGGCATGCGCGGCGCAAGCGGCTGGAGGCCTATGCCGCGCCGCTCGACCCGGAGCGGTTCGATGTCTCCGCGCTGATCGCGGCGAAGGATTTCGCCGCGCTCGAGGAACTGCGCGCCGGCGCCCGCGACGCGGCGATTGAGGGGGTGATGCTCAAGCGGCGCGATTCGCCCTATGTCGCCGGGCGGCGCGTCGGGCTGTGGTATAAATGGAAGCGCGATCCGCTGACCGCCGATTGCGTGCTGATGTATGCCCAGCGCGGCAGCGGCAAGCGCTCATCCTTTTATTCCGACTATACCTTCGGCGCATGGACCGAGGGCGGCGAATTGCTGCCGGTGGGCAAGGCCTATTTCGGGTTTACGGACGAAGAGCTGAAATGGCTCGACCGCTTCGTGCGCAACCACACCACCGCGCGCTTCGGCCCGGTGCGCGAGGTGGAAAAGACCCTCGTGCTGGAGGTCGCGTTCGATTCGATCCACGCATCGAAGCGGCACAAATCGGGCCTCGCGATGCGCTTCCCGCGGATCAGCCGCATCCGCACCGACAAACCGGCGCATGAGGCGGATACGATCGCCGGGCTGGAGCGGCTCGCTACTTAGGGACGTTCGCTTCCAGCTCGTCCAGCCATGGACCCGCCACCCCGTCCGATGGCGCGCGCCAGTCGCCGCGCGGGGACAGCGCGCCGCCCGCCGACACTTTCGGCCCGTTCGGGATCGCGCTGCGCTTGAACTGGCTCTGCGCGAAGAAGCGGATCAGGAATTTCTCCAGCCAATGGCGGATGGTGGGCAGGTCATAGGCGAGCCGCTGCTGCGGCGGCACGCCCAGCGGCCACTCGCCCGCATCGGCATCGCGCCACGCATGCCAGGCGAGGAACGCGATCTTCGACGGTGCCAGCCCGTGGCGCACGACATAATGGACGAAGAAATCGTTCAGCGCATAGGGTCCGATCTTCGCCTCGGTGCTCTGCATCGCGCCGCTGGCATCGGCGGGGACCAGTTCGGGCGAGATTTCCTGCGCCAGGATCGCCTCCAGCACCGCATCGGTCTGCGCGTCGAACTGGTTGGCCGCGACGCACCAGCGGATCAGGAACTGGATCAGCGTCTTGGGCACGCCGGCATTGACGGCGTAATGCGACATATGGTCGCCGACGCCATAGGTGCACCAGCCCAGCGCCAGCTCCGACAGGTCGCCGGTCCCGACCACGAACCCGCCGCGCTGATTGGCGAGGCGGAAAAGATAATCGGTGCGCAGCCCGGCCTGAACATTCTCGAAGGTGATGTCATAGACCGGCTCGCCATCGGCATAGGGGTGGCCCATGTCGGTCAGCAGCTGGCGCGCGGCGGGGCGGATGTCGATCTCTTCGGCGGTGATGCCCAATGCCTTCATCAGCGCCCAGGCATTGGCCTTGCTCCCCTCACCGGTGGCAAAGCCGGGCATGGTGAAGCCAAGGATGTCGCTGCGCGGCCGCCCCAGCCGGTCCATCGCCTTGGCCGCGACGATCAGCGCATGGGTCGAATCGAGTCCGCCCGAAATGCCGATGACCAGCTTGGTCAGGCCGGTGGAGGTGATCCGCTTGCGCAGCCCCTCGACCTGAATGTTGAAGGCTTCGTAGCAATCCTCGTCCAGCTTTTCGGGCGTGTCGGGGACGAACGGGAAGCGCGCGACCGCGCGGTGCAGGCCGATATCGTCGAAGCCCGGCGCATGATCGAACGCGATGCGGCGAAAGCGCTGCTCGGGATGCCCGGCGGCGGCGGCAGTGTCGTTGAACGTGCCGAAGCGCATCCGCTCCTGCCGCAGCCGCGCGACATCGATATCGGCGGTGATCAGCTCATCCTCAAGGTCGAACCGCCCCGATGCGGCGAGCAGTTCGCCGAGTTCGTAGATCAGGCTCTGCCCGTCCCAGGCAAGGTCGGTGGTGCTCTCCCCCGGCCCTGATGCCGAGAAGACATAGGCCGACGCGGTGCGGCTGGACTGCGCCGCGCACAGCAACGCCCGCTCACGCGCCTTGCCGATCACGATGTTGCTGGCCGACAGGTTGCACAGGATCAGCGCTCCGGCCATCGCGCCAAAGGTCGACGGCGGCAGCGGGCCCCAGAAATCCTCGCAAATCTCGGCATGAAAAGTGAAATCGGGCAGGTCGCTGGCGGCGAAGATCAGGTCGGTGCCGAATGGCGCGGTCTGCCCGGCGATCTCGATCGTGCCCGCCAGGCCGATGCCGGACGCGAACCAGCGCTTCTCATAATATTCGCGGTAATTGGGGAAGTGGCTTTTGGGCACGACGCCCAGCACGCGCCCGCGCGCGATCACCACCGCGCAATTATACAGCCGCCCGTTCCGCTCCAGCGCCGCACCGACCAGCAGCACGGGCTTAAGCGTCGCACTCGCCGCGATCAGGTCCGCCAGACCTTGCGCCGTCGCGCGCAGCACCGCGTCCTGCAAATGCAGGTCGTCGATCGCGTATCCGGTGATGCCCAGCTCGGGGAACAGCAACAGATCCGCCCCCGCCGCATCGCCCTGTTTCGCCAGTGCGATGTGTGAGGCAGTGTTGGCGGCGATATCGCCCGCGCTCGCGCTGGGGGTGCAGGCACCGACGCGCACCAGGCCGTGCGCGTGGATCGATCGGAACCGCTGTTTGTCCTTCATGGATCGCTGGTAGCGCAGCCCGGCGCGCCGCGCCACTTACACCTTGGTGGCGTAGATCATCCGCCCTTCGCCGAGCAGCGCGAACAGCGTGTCGAGATCGCGCTCGCCCACCGCGAAACAGCCCTGGCTGCGGCCGAGCTTGCCGTGCTTCGCGATCATCTCGGGATTCGAATACCAGGCGGCATGGACCACGATCGCGCGGTCGAGCGCGTTGTAATTGGTCGGGTCGAGGCCGATCAGCCGCTGCGACAGCTGATGCTTGCCGACATAATAGTTGGACGCAAGGAACGCGCCCTCGCACGTCGCTTCCGAATTCACTTCGTTCGAAAAGCGCTGAAGCATGCCGGTATGTTCGGGGTCCGATCCGATGCCGTGGCTGACCAGCATCGAGCGCGTCGCGCCGTTGATCATGTCGACAAAGTGGAAGCGCAGCCGCGAGCTGGGCAGCGAGAAATCGGCGATCGCGATCCGGTCCTGCTGACGGATGCGGCTCGAATGCAGCTGCAGCGCGGCGACGGCGCGTTCGAACAATTCGGGGCGCACGCCGCGCGGCGCACTGACGACGGAGCGGGGGGCGGCTGGGAGCGGGGCGGCGATGGCAACGGGCGGCGGCGGAACGGGCACCGGGGCGGCGGCGAGCGCGGCGGGCGCTATGCTGCGCGATGCACAGCCGGCGAGCAGTCCGGTCCCGGCAACCATGCCGGCAGATTTCAGAAAAGCACGGCGTGAAGCTACAGCGTCGATCATCTTGTCCATGCGTCCTTTGTGCCCCCACAAACTTCGCTATTCGAACCGGGAGTGTAGCGCAGGTCTCCCCCGATTCGTCCTAAGGGAGAGCACAGTTTGCCGTCGGTTCGCCGCAGACTTGGCGCGGCTTGTCGAACCCTGTCGCAAATCGGGCGTGTCGCTGCATTGGCAGCTCCCATTCAGATTCGCCGTGGCACCACCTTGCCCTGAACGGCGTTAACCATGATAAGCAGCCATTCGCCCGCGTAACGATGGAGTCTTGCGAATGGCGTCTGCGGTGGCGTGCACAATGCGGGCGGTGGCGGTCGGCCTGGCGCTGTGCGTCGCTTCACCGGTTGGGGCGCAACAGGTGGTGGCCGACGGATCGGATGAGATCCTGCTGCGTAACGGGCAATGGACCTGGCTGGAAGAGGTGGCTTTCCAGCCTGCCGGCGGCACGTCGGCGGTGAGCATTCTGGTCAGCATTCCGGCGCAGATGGCCTATGTCTACCGCAACGGAGTGTTGATCGCGGCGTCGACCGTGTCGACCGGAAAGCCTGGAAAATCGACCCCGACGGGTGAGTTCACCATTTTGCAAAAGCGGGTACATCACCGTTCCAACCTGTACAGCAACGCGCCGATGCCGTTCATGCAACGGCTGACCTGGACCGGCATCGCGCTGCACGCGGGGAAGCTGCCCGGTTATCCGGCCTCGCATGGCTGCATCCGCTTTCCCCATGAATTTGCACAGCGGTTGTTCGGGGTCACGGCGCTCGGAGCCCCGGTGTCGGTGGTGGATTATGAGATTGTCGACCCGCGCGTGCGCCGCGGTGCCCCGCGTCTGCCGCCGACACAGATGGTGAAGCGCGCCGATCCGCCCTTCCTGCGCGCCGACCTCGCGGCGTTCCGCACCGGGGATTATGATGTGGTGACGGCCAGCAACGACGTGATCATCCCGACCGTCGCGCACGGGCAATCGGTCGCGCCCGAAGACGTGGTGTTCGCGCGGATTGAGCCGGTGGCCCAGAAGGCCAGGCGGCGGCGCTGATCCGTCAGGCGGCGTCACCCGGTCCGGCATAATTCACCGGCGCGACACTCCAGGCAAATGGGCGCAGCGGCCCGCCCAGCGTCGCGACCAGCGCATCCTCGATCCGGCGGCGACTCTCCGCCGCGATCGCCTTGCGCCCGGGAAACTCACTGGGGTCGAACGGGTCGAGATAATGGATCCGCAGCGGAAAGCTGCCCTTGCGTGCGAGGACGCGGCGGGCATTGTTGAGCCCGCCCTCTTCACCGACCCAGCCGATCTCCTCGCCTGCCGCGCCGTAATCGAGCAGCACCGGCTGAACCATCACGCCTGCCGGTGGCGGTTCGAGCACACGCAGCATCGGCGTCTTGAACGGCAACAACGACCTGCCGTCGGTCGTCGTTCCCTCTGCAAACACGGTGATCGCCCAGTTCTCGGCCAGGGCGTCGCGCAGCGCGTTGATCTGCTCGGCAACGCCCATGCGGTTCTCGCGCTTTACATACACAGTGCGGTTGAGCCCGGCGAGCCAGCCGACAACGGGGGTGGCACCGATTTCGGCCTTGGCAATGAAGGCGGTGCCACTTGCGCCGCCTGACGCCAGAATGTCGATCCACGACAAATGGTTGGAAATGTAGAATACGTCGCGGCGCAGTGGCGTGCCGATCACCTCGACCCGCGCGCCGGCAATGCGTCCCGCGCGGCGCAGGAACCAGCGCGGCCAGGGTGAGGGCAGGCGCACCAGCCGCCACAGATAATGCATCGGCACATGGGTCAGCACCGCCAGCAGCAGCAGCGCGACTCGGCGCCAGAAGCGGAAGCTCTCCGCCGGGGTCAGGGGTGTGATCTCGCCATTCGCGGCGGCAATTCGGCGTGCGTCCGAGCTGTCGATCACCCCGCTTCTATCCCCCGTTTGCCCTGAGCCTGCCGAAGGGCGGCATATTTCCCTGTCCGCCGCAATCCACTTCGCCCTTCGACAGGCTCAGGGCAAACGGCGGTTGCAGATCAGCCCTTGCGGTCGAGTGCGACGCCGTACAGTTCCATGCGATGATCGACCAGGCGAAAGCCCAGCCGCTCGGCAATCTGCTTCTGAAGCAGTTCCAGTTCGGGATCGACGAATTCGACCACCTTGCCGGTCTCCACGTCGATCAGATGGTCGTGATGCGCCTCGGGCGATGGTTCGTAGCGTGCGCGACCGTCGCCGAAATCATGGCGGTCGAGGATTCCCGCCTCTTCAAACAGGCGCACGGTGCGATAGACGGTCGCGATCGAAATGCCCGGGTCGATCGCCGATGCACGGGCATAGACCTTTTCGACATCGGGATGATCGTCCGCTTCGGACAGGACGCGCGCGATCACCTTGCGCTGTTCGGTAATGCGCAGGCCCTTTTCGTGACACAGCGCTTCGAGGTCGATCTTGCGGCTCATGCGGCCGATGTAGCGTCAACTGCAGCGCGGGAAAAGGGATGGCGGACAGCAAAACGCCGGATCGGGCATGAAAGCCCGATCCGGCGCTGCGATTCATGGGGTAGTGGGTTCAGCGCTTGCGACGCTTGGTGCCGAGGCCGATTTTCTTGGCCAGGCTGCGGCGCTGCTCTGCATAGTTGGGGGCGACCATCGGATAATCGGCCGGCAGGTTCCACTTGGCGCGATAATCTTCCGGGGTCATCTGATAATGCGTCATCAGGTGACGCTTCAGCATCTTCAGCTTCTTTCCGTCTTCCAGGCAGACGATATAGTCCGGCTTGATCGATGCGCGGATCGAAACGGCTGGTTCCTGCTTCTTGACTTCCGGTTCCGGCGCGGCGCTGCCCAGATTGGACAGGGCGCCATGAACATTGGCGATCAGCAGCGGAAGATCGGACACCGCCACGCTATTGTTGCTCACATGCGCCGCGACAATATCAGCGGTCAGTGTGATCAACGTCTCCTGCATGTCATTCTGAGTGTCCATTTTCGTCCTTTCACATAAACGCGGCGGCAATAAGTGTATATGCCGTCGCTGGCGCTATCACGCCGTGGTTCAGTCTTTGCAAGTCATTCTATTCGATTTTTTGAATGTTCAATCGAGCGATCGTGAAAATGTGTGGGCGTCGAATAGCTTGCCGCCGCTTCCCCGATAGTAATCGCGTCGTTCACCGATCTTTTCGAATCCTGCGCTGCGATACAGATGTACCGCATCGTTGTTCGCGCGCACTTCCAGATGCATCATGATCGCCCCGCGATCACGCGCATCCGCCATTGCCGACCGCAACAATGCACCGCCGATCCCGCGCCGCCGCATCGAGCGGCTGATTGCCAGCAGCAGCAACTCGCTCTCGTCCAGTACAACTCTGGTCAGGGCAAAGCCGACCGGCCGGGTATCGACCCAGGCAAGGGTGAACCACACGCCGGGCAACGCCAGCATCCCGATGCACTGGCTGGGCGTCCACGCCTCGCCATATTGCGGGTCGAATGCGTCGCTCATGATTGCCGTCACGGCGTGCAGGTCGGCGGGGAGGCCGCGTACGATCTCGACGGGCCAGGGCGCGGTACTCATGCCGCCTTTGGCTTGGCATCCGGCGCGCGGCCATAGATCGGGCGCGGCGGCAGGCTGGTCAGCGCGGGTGAAAGCAGCCGCGCATCGGCCGCGCGCGGCAGCGCCTCGCGCAGGTCGAGGCTGGCGTCCAGCGCGGCAAGATGGCGCACGCCATTGCCGACGCCGATCCGCCCGCCAAGCTGTGCCAGCGCGGCATCGGGCTTGAGCGACGCAAAGGGCGCAATCTGCGCGAACTGGCGGTCATAGGCGGCCATGAACACCTCACCATGCCCGCCTTCCAGCACTACTGCCAGCGTGTCGCTACCCGGATTGCGCGCGAACGCGCCCGCCGCGACCAGCGGCAGCGATGAAAAGCCATGCACCGGCACGCCCCAGCCAAAGCCAAGCCCGCGCGCGGCGGCAATGCCGACGCGAATGCCCGTGAAGCTGCCCGGGCCGCAATCGACCAGGATTGCGTCGGCGTGCCCGCCATCGGGCAGGTCGGCGATCATCGGCACCAGCCGCTCGGCATGGCCGCGCCCGACCTCGACATGGTGTTCGGCGATCAGCGCGCTGCCGTCGATCAATGCGACCGAACAGGCGGCGGTGGCAGTTTCGATGACGAGGATTCTAGCCAATCTTGTTGAACTTCGCGAAGTCCGGGCGCGGCGAGCGGCCGAAGATGGTCGCAGGATCGCCCTTGCCCAGGGTCGAGATGAAATTGACCCGCACCGAAGGCTGATCGGCGAAGAATGCCGCCTCGACCCTGGCCGCGTCGAACCCCGACATCGGTCCGGTGTCCCAGCCCAAAGCGCGCGCCGCCATGATGAAATAGCCGCCCTGCAGCGTGCCGTTGCGGAACGCGCTGTCGCGGCGCTGCTCCTGCGGCCCCGCGAACCAGCTTCTGGCATCGGTATGCGGGAACAGCCAGGGCAGCTCTTCATGGAAATCAAGGTCCATGCCGATCACCACCGCCGCCGGAGCCGCGCGGATCTTGTCCGGGTTGCTGCCCGTCGCGCAGTCGGCGAGCGTGTCCTTCGCCTCCTGCGTCAGGCACCAGAAGAAGCGCGCCGGCTGCTGGTTGGCCGAGGTCGGCCCCATTTTCAGCAGGTCGTAAATCGCCTCGATATCCGCCGGAGTCACAACGCCCGGCAGATAGCCATTATAGGTGCGCGCCGTGCGGAACAGCGTATCGAGTGCGCCGTCGTCGAGCGAAGCGCCCATCAGACCGCCCGTACCTCGGTGACTTCGGGGACATAATATTTGAGCAGTTGCTCGATCCCGTTCTTGAGCGTCGCGGTCGAGGAGGGGCAGCCGGCGCACGCGCCCTGCATCTGCAGGAACACCTTGCCCTTGTCGAAGCCGCGATAGACGATGTCGCCACCGTCATTGGCAACCGCCGGGCGCACGCGCGTCTCGATCAGGTCCTTGATCTGCGCGACGATATCGGCGTCCTCGGGATTGTCGGCGAAGTCGGCTTCGGGCGGCGGCACGCTGAATGCCGCGCTGCCCTGACGGAACAGCGGCATGTCCGCGCTGAAATGGTCGAGCAATATGCCGAGCACATCGGGCTTCAGCCCCGCCCAGTCGACGCCCGGTGCGGCGGTGACCGAGATGAAGTCGCGGCCAAAGAATACGCCGGTGACATCGCCCAGCCGGAACAAGGCATCGGCGAGCGGTGACACCTCCGCCTCTTCGGGCGTGGCAAAATCGCGCGTGCCGCTGTCCATCACGGTGCGGCCGGGCAGGAATTT
>CAYMUJ010000031.1:0-28774 GCA_964393565.1 uncultured Stakelama sp.
ATGCGCCGAGCATCATGATCGGCGAGCGTTGCGCCGATTTCGTTCGGGCCGACCTTGATTGAAGGGCTTGGTTTAGCGCGCACAAAGGCACGAAGCCACAAAGAGACGGGCGCTTCGCCGATGGGTGAAACGCTACGCGCAGCGCCTCGCATTTCAGCTTCCTATCATCGCCGCGCTTGCCAAAGCCGCTTCGCGCCTTTGTGCCTTTGTGCCTTTGTGCCTTTGTGCGAGATTCAGCCTTCGAACCCCCGGAATAAAAAAACGGGCCGGCGCTTTCGCACCAGCCCAGTCGTCCGCAGGAGGAACATCGTGAGGGGCCGCACCGCATGGGCGCGGCCCCGATATCGTCAGTAGTTGTAGGCGCGCTCGCCATGCTCGTTGAGATCGAGACCCTCGACCTCGACTTCCTTGGTCGGGCGCAGGCCGATCGTGTACTTGAGCGCCAGGAACAGCACGAGGCTGACCACGCCGGTCCACACGGCGGTGGTGCCAACGGCCTTCAGCTGGGTGATCACCTGACCGACCATGTCATAGGCGCCGGCCTTGGCAACGGGCGCGGTATAGTCGATCAAACCCTGGCCGCCGAGCGCCGGGTCGGCGACGATGCCGGTGGCGATCGCGCCGACGATACCGCCGACCGCGTGGATGCCGAACACGTCGAGCGTGTCGTCATACTTCAGCGCATTCTTCACCGTGGTGACGAAGAAGAAGCAGACCAGCGAAGCAACGGCGCCGAGGATGATCGCGGTACCCGGATGGGCAAAGCCCGCCGCCGGCGTGATCGCGACGAGACCCGCGACGACACCCGATGCTGCACCCAGCAGCGACGGCTTCTTGTGGACGATCTGCTCGATCACCGCCCAGGCCACGCCCGCAGCTGCGGTTGCGACGAAGGTGTTGACGAAAGCGAGCGCGGCAAAGGCATTCGCCTCGAGACCCGAGCCGGCGTTGAAGCCGAACCAGCCCACCCACAGCAGCGACGCACCGATCATGGTCATGACCAGGCTGTGCGGCGGCATCGGTTCGCTCTTGTAGCCGATGCGCGGACCGATCACGATGCAGCCGATCAGACCGGCGATGCCCGCATTGATGTGCACCACGGTACCGCCGGCGAAGTCGAGTGCGCCCCAGCCCCACAGCAGGCCGCTGTCATCCGGCGCAGCGTGCAGGAAGTCCGGGCCAGCCCAGTACCACACCATGTGCGCGATCGGGAAATAGGCGAGCGTCAGCCACGCGACCACGAACAGGATCAGCGGGGTGAACTTCACGCGCTCCGCAAACGCACCGACGATCAGCGCCGGCGTGATGCAGGCAAAGGTCATCTGGAACATCACGAAGACCAGCTCGGGGAGATAGACCCCGTTCGAGAAGGTCGCGGCGAACGTGGTCGGATCGACCCCGGCCAGAAACACCTTCGAAAAGCCGCCGACATATTTGTTGAGATCGCCGCCATTGGTGAAGGCCATCGAATAGCCCCAGCCGAACCACACCAGCGCGGCGACGCACACGATCGTCAGTACCTGCATCAGCACCGACAGCATGTTCTTGGTACGCACCAGACCGCCATAGAACAGCGCGAGCGCTGGGACGGACATCATCAGCACCAGTGCAGTCGCGACGATCATCCACGCGACGTCACCCTTGTTGACCATTTCCGCCGTCGGCGTGAAGGGTGCGGCGGGCGCGGCAGCGGCCGCGTCCTGTGCCCAGGCGGGCAGAGCCGCGAACAGCGCGGCTCCCGCGCCTGCGGCCAGTTTGAGTGCAGTTTTCATCGTAACCCCCTTCATCAGAGCGCGGTCTGGTCGGTTTCGCCGGTGCGGATTCGCACGGCCTGACCGACGTCGAGCACGAAGATCTTGCCGTCACCAATCGCGCCGGTGTTCGCTGCGGCCTGCACCGCTTCGACCACACGACCCGCCAGGTCACTGGCACAGACCACTTCGATTTTGAGCTTTGGCACCATGTTGGTGCTGTATTCCGCGCCGCGGTAGATTTCGGTCTGGCCCTTTTGCCGCCCGAATCCCTTCACCTCGGTCACGGTCATGCCCGCAACGCCCAGTTCTGTGAGCGCTTCGCGGACGTCATCGAGCTTGAACGGCTTGATGATGGCGATGACGAGTTTCATTCCGCCCCCTTTCGCGTTTGATCCGCAAGGACCTTCAGCAAAGGGCGTGCCAGAGTCGGAAAAGGCAGGATTCCGGCGATTCCGCGCGATGCGATCGTTACTGAAAGGTAAAAAATTATGCAGATGCGAAGCGCTGCCTAATTTTTAGGCTCATAGAAATGCTGCCTGCGCAATGGGCAGCCATCCCAACTTCCATTTGCCCTGCGCCTGTCGAAGGGCTGTTCCCAACCGATGGGTACAACGCTGTTTCGACAAGCTCAGCACAAACGGGCGGTGGGTTAAAGCTGATGCCCGGTGCGGTCGCGCTTGGTGGCCAGATAGGCGGCATTATGGGGATTGGGCGGCAATTGGTGCGCCACCCGCTCCGCCACCGCGACACCTGCCGCTTCGACCCCAGCCACCTTCGCGGGATTGTTGGTCAGCAACCGGATCTGCGTCTGACCCAACAGCGTCAGCATCCGCGCCGCAACCCCGAAATCGCGTGCATCCACCGCAAAGCCGAGTCGGGTGTTGGCGTCGACCGTATCGAACCCCTGATCCTGCAGCGCATAGGCGCGCAGCTTGTTGATCAGACCGATCCCGCGCCCTTCCTGGCGCAGGTAGAGCAGGATGCCCCAGCCGCTGGCGGCGATCGCGCGGATTGCGGCGTGCAGTTGCGGGCCGCAATCGCATTTCAGGCTGCCCAGCACATCGCCCGTCAGGCATTCGCTGTGCAATCGCACCAGCGGCGGAGTGCCGTCGGGCTGACCGATCAGCAGCGCAACATGCTCATCCGGCGATTCTGGCGTGCGGAAGGCAACGATCTCGGCATCCTCCGCGCCAGCCACCGGCAGCCGGGCGCGGGTCACCAGTCGCAGACGCGCCGGATCTTCATGTGCTTCGATATCGGCCGGCGTGATGGCGCCATCAATCCGGTAACCAAGCGCCTCGCCGCGCACGAAGAACGCCGGAAGCAGTCCGGCGATGCGCGCCAGCCGCAACGCCGCCGCCGCCGCATCCGGTGCCATCACCGGCATCGCGCGATATGGCCCCTTGAGCGGGACGCGCAAATCGAACTGAGGGTCGGCAAGCGCCACAGCTGCATCGAAATCGAGCCATGGTCGGCGTGCGATCATCACCGGCGAATCCGGAACCGTCGCAGCGGCCTGATTGGCCAGCTTGAGCGTCACCGCGCGGCCGGCGGTGATCAGCAACGGCGCGGCCGTCGCCGGGTCGAATTCGGCCAGCCGCGCAGGATCCGCCGTCTCCACCGCCAGCAGCGCCAGCGCGCCGCTCGTCCCGCGCACGGCCATGGGCCAGCCGCGTCGCATCGCGTCGATCGCATGCGCCGCAGCGCGCGGGTCAGGAGTATGCCGGGTCAAAAGTCGAACTCGGTCACGATCGGGACATGGTCCGATGGCTTGAGCCAGCCCCGGCACGGCTCGCATACGCGGTGCGCGGTTGCCTGTGCCGCGACATCGCCGCTCGCCCACATATGGTCGAGCCGACGCCCGCGATCCGACGCCGCCCAGTCCTTGGCGCGATAGCTCCACCAGGTAAAGCAGCGCTCCGGGGCGGGGATGAAATGGCGGCCAAGATCAACCCAGTCATTCGCCGCCTGTAGCCGGCCCAACGCCGCGACCTCAACCGGCGTGTGGCTGACGACGTCAATCAACTGCTTGTGGCTCCACACATCGCATTCAAGCGGAGCGATGTTGAAGTCACCGGTCACGATCACGGGCAGGCTGCCCAGTCCTTCGGACCAGCGCGTCATGCGCTCGACGAAATCGAGCTTCTGGCCAAATTTCGGATTCACCTCCCGATCCGGGACATCGCCACCTGCAGGAACATAGACATTTTCAAGCCGCACGCCGTTGGGCAATCGTACACCGACATGCCGCGCCTCTCCATTTGCCTGCCAGTCCAGCCGGCTGTCCTCGACCAGCGGCACCTTGCTGACGATCGCGACACCATGGTGCATGCGTTGGCCGTGAATGACGATATGGTCATAACCCAGCGCGCGCAGCGGAGCGTGCGGGAAATCGCCGTCCACCACCTTGGTTTCCTGCAGGCACAGCACGTCCGGCGCTTCCTCGCGCAGAAAGCGTTCCACGATTTCCATGCGGAAGCGGACGGAGTTGATGTTCCAGGAGGCGATCTTCATCGCGCGTGATCTAGGGGCGATCCCCGGCTGATACCAGCGTGACGTTCAGTTTTCGGCACCGGCCCGCCCCCACCCGGACACCCTGCGCCAGTATTGCTGGGGGAGCGGGCGAAGCAACCAGAGGCTCTGGCGGTGCGAAGCACCGGCGGACAGGCTGCGGAGGGTGGCACCGCACCGCCGCGCAAAACGGCGCACAAAACACCAAAAGGCCCCCGCTCCGGGGGCATGGAGCGAGGGCCGACCTGGCGTTCGTCACGCAGGCGGGACAGAATATGCCTCGGGCAACAGGGGGAGAATCCCGGGGCTCCGTCCGCAACAACATGTCTAGCGCACCAAAGCTGTCGCCAGGATGAATGCGGATGTCAGCGGCGCTCGCCGGCTTTCCGCGGATCGTTCCAGCGAAACGCTCCATCGCTTACTGGCGCATTGAACCGCTGGTTCGACAGACGGACGGTGGTGCGGTTGTTCTGTGCGTCGAGCGCAACCCAGCCCTGCAGCATCAGCCCCCCCGGTGCCGCCGCATTGCGCGCAAACACCATGGTGATGCGACCATATTCGGGCCGCTTGGGATCGCGCGCCTCGACGCTGATGACATCGGGGTTGCCGGTCGGAATGACCTTCGCATAACGCGCCGCGTCCCGGTCCGGGTTCATCAGGATGCCGAGCGGCGAATCCTTGACCGGCCAGCGCTGCACCTGGCGCACCGAATAGTCGATGAACCACAGCGCGCTACCATCGGCGACGATCAGCAGCGGGACGCCCTTTTCATACTGAAAGCGGATCTTGCCCGGCTTTTTGAGCGTCATCGTGCCGGTCAGCGTCTTGCCCGACCGGTCGGTCTGGGTGAACGCCGCAGTCATCGTCTGGGTCGCGCGCAGATGCTGCTGCACCTGGGCAAGCGTCCCCTGCTGCGCGGCGGCAGGCAGGGGCAGCGAAAGGGTGACGGCGGCAAGCGCCGCGATAGGGCGGAGTGTCATGGTTGTGCCAAACATGCTCGGCCCTTGCCGGTTCCGCGTTGAACTTGGTGTGAACGCTTAACTTGCGACTCCGCCCCGCTCTCCCACCCGCTCACCCGACGCGCATATGCTATGGGTGGCCGGGTGGGAGAGCGGGCCGGATCCGCTTCGGCGTAAGCCGAAAAAACTACGCTTCGCTACGCGCCGAGACGATCTTGCCCGGATTGCGCGGCGGTTCGCCCTTGGGCAGCGCATCGACATGCTCCATGCCCTCGGTCACCACACCCCATACGGTGTACTGGCCGTCGAGGAAGGTTGCATCGTCGAGGCAGATGAAGAACTGCGAATTGGCGCTGTTGGGATCGTTGGTGCGTGCCATCGAGCAGACGCCGCGGACATGCGGTTCACGGCTGAACTCAGCGGGCAGGTTCGGTTCCTTCGAACCGCTGGTGCCGGTTCCGGTGGGGTCGCCGCCCTGCGCCATGAACCCGTCGATCACGCGGTGGAACACGACACCGTCATAGAATCCGCTGTCGGCCAGCTTGACAATCCGCTCGACATGCTTGGGCGCCAGGTCGGGGCGCAGCTGGATATGTACGTCACCGCTGTCGAGCGTCATGACGAGGCGCGTCGGAAGGTCGGACATCGCAAGGAATACTCCAGAAGGGAAACAATCTGGCCCCCCACTAGGCCGCAGCGGGGCGGGTTGCAAATCGCATCACGACCGCAGCGGATTGGCAGCGCGATTCGAGCGCGTTAGAGGGGGCCAGGGCAGCGCAGTGGCAGGAGGCTCGATGAACGACGAGACCGACACCGCGACCAGCATTCCCGATTCGCCGCTGCACGACTCACAGGAACGGATGTCGCCCGAATTCGTACGGACGGTTCTCGACCTGGTTGAGGCGGGCGATGTCGAAGCGGTGCGCGAAAAGGTCGAACCGCTCCATCCGGCCGACATCGCCGACCTGGTCGAACTGACCCCGACCGAACAGCGCCAGGCGCTGGCCGCCGCCATCTCGGGCCTGATCGACGGCGACGTGCTCGCCGAAATGAACGACTGGGTGCGCGAGACACTGATCGAAGCGCTCGAACCGCACGAAGTCGCCGATATCGCCGCCGAACTCGATACCGACGACGCAGTCGCGATCATCGAGGACATGGAGGAGGAGGACCAGCGCGCCGTCCTCCGCGCACTTGACCCCGACGATCGCGCCGCGATCGAAGAGGCCCTGTCCTATCCCGAGGAATCCGCCGGCCGTCTGATGCAGCGCGAGCTGATCGCGGTGCCCGAACATTGGAGCGTCGGCGACGTGCTCGACTTCCTGCGCGGCGAGGAAGAGCTGGCAACCGATTTCTGGGAAATCTTCGTCGTGGATCCGGCACACCATCCGGTCGGCACCTGCGCGCTGTCCTGGATTCTGCGCACTCCGCGATCCGTGTCCGTCGCCGATGTGATGAAGCGCGAACAGACGCTGATCCCGGTCGAGATGGATCAGGAGGAAGTCGCGCTGATCTTCCAGAAATATGCGCTGATCTCGGCCGCCGTGACCGACGATTCGGGGCGGCTGGTGGGCGTGATCACCGTCGACGACGTCGTGCACATCATTCAGGAAGAGGCAGGCGAGGACGCGCTACTGCTGTCCGGTGCCGGTGAGGGCGACATCAACGAGCCCGTGGTCGATTCGTACAAGGTTCGCGTGCGCTGGCTCGTCGCCAATCTCGGCACCGCCATGATCGCGGCCACGATCATCGGCCTGTTCGAAGGAACGATCGCAAAGATGGTGGCGCTTGCCGCACTGATGCCGATCGTGGCGGGCGTCGGCGGCAATGCCGGAACCCAGACGATGGCAGTCACCGTGCGCGCACTCGCCACCAATCAGCTGACCCAATCGAACACATGGCGTGCGATCCGCCGCGAAATTCAGGTGGCGATGCTCAATGGCCTGACCATCGCTGCAGTACTGGGCGTGGGCGTGGGCCTCGTATTTCAGAACGCCCTGCTGGGCGGCGTGATTGCCACGGCGATGCTGATCAACATCGTGATCGCAGGCTGTGCCGGAGTGCTCGTACCGTTGACGCTCGAACGCTTCCGCGCCGACCCCGCTGTCGCCTCATCGGTGTTCGTGACGATGACGACCGATTCGATGGGCTTTCTGGTGTTTCTCGGCCTCGCCACCGCCAGCGGCCTGACCGGCTGATCTGGTTGACCGAAGGCGGCACGCGCTCCAGATCGCCGCGATGGCATTGCACCTGACCAAAGTCGCGTTCGGAACCACCGGGTTCGATCATCTCCGCCAGCGGCTTGCCGCGCATGGCCGGATCGGCCCGGTCGCGCTCACCACCCGCTACCTGCCCAAGCGCCATGGGGAGATTGCCGGGCAGGGATCGCTGTTCTGGATCCACAAGCACCAGCTGATCGCCCGCTCGCCGATCCTGGGTTTTGGCGAGGCGGAGGGCGGCCGCTGCGCGATCCTGCTCGACCCAGAACTGGTGCAGGTCGTACCGCAGGGCAAGCGCGCACATCAGGGCTGGCGCTATCTGGAAGACAAGGACGCACCGGCCGATTTCGGCACTGGCGACATGGCGTCACTCCCGCCGGAGCTGGCGGGAAAGCTGGCCGAACTGGGATTCTAGCGCGCGAGGCTGGGGAAGGCCGCCCTGAACGCCGCGACCTTGGGCTTGTCCCAGCGCACGATATAGCGATGGTTGGGATTGCGGCGGGCAAAGTCCTGATGCTCTGCCTCTGCCTCGAAAAAGGCGCCGTTCTCAATCCGCGTGGCGATGCGCGCGTCATAGGCGCCGCTGCGCCCCAGCTGGTCGATATAGGCGCGCGCCACCCGCGCCTGCCCGGCATTTTGCGGGAAGATCGCCGAGCGGTAGCTGGGGCCGATATCCGGTCCCTGACGGTTGAGCTGGGTCGGGTCGTGCGCGACCGAAAAATAGATGCGCAGCAGCGTCGCATAGCTCACCACGCGCGGGTCATAGACGATGCGGATCGCCTCGGCATGGCGCGTCCGCTCCGTAGATACCTGCGCGTAGGTCGCGGTCTCGCGGGTGCCGCCGGCATAACCGCTGACGACGGATTTGACACCCTTCACGCCCTCGAACACCGCCTCCATGCCCCAGAAACAGCCCCCGGCAAGCACGGCGACCTGATCGCCCGTCGCGGGCGCGACATCGGTGGTGGAAGCAGGAATGGCGACGGCCTTTTCACCGCCCCCGGCCAGTACCGGGGGGACCAGACCCGCCATATGCGCAAACCCGATCGCCCCGAGGCCTGCAAGACCAAGGGCGGCCGCGCGCAGCATCAGAACAGCGGCGCCGCCAGCACCCGGTCGGCGTGAAGCGCAATCATCCCGATCACGCCAAGCGAAAAGCCGGTCAGAAACCGGCGCAGGAACGGCGATTTGAGAGCCGCAGCCATGATTACGATCCTTTGTGCCTGGCGCAGAAATGGGGGTGCCATCTCCGATTCCAAGCAAAGACTAAATTTGGTGCGCTGAACCTGCGCTGGTGTTCCCGTTCATATTCGGGAAACCCGCGCAAAAGGTTTCAGCATTAGGTGAAAAAAGATTACTGCCCGGCTCAACGCAACGCGGCGCAGGCTTCCTGAATCCGGCTGCACGCCTCGGTCAGCAGCGCATCGCTGGTCGCGTAGCTGATCCGCAGTGCCGGCGACAGACCAAACGCCGCACCATGCACCGCCGCAACCCGCGCATCGTCGAGCAGATAGCGGATCATCGTCTCGTCATTGTCGATCTTCAGTCCCTTGGGCGTCGTCTTGCCGATCAGGGCGCTGAATTCGGGATAGACGTAGAAGGCGCCTTCGGGCGTCGGACAGGTCATGCCGTCGATCGCGTTGAGCATCGACACGACCAGATCGCGACGCTTCTGGAACGCGGCATTGCGTTCGACCAGGAACGACTGATCGCCGTTGAGCGCCGCCACTGAAGCCGCCTGGCTGATGCTGCACGGGTTGCTGGTCGATTGCGACTGGAGCTTGCTCATCGCCTTGATCAGCCATTGCGGACCGCCCGCATAACCGATGCGCCAGCCGGTCATGGCATAAGCCTTCGACACGCCGTTCGCAGTCAGCGTACGGTCGTAGAGCGACGGGCAGACCTGCGCGATCGTCGCGAATTCAAAGCCGTCATACAGGATATGCTCGTACATATCATCGGCATAGATCAGCACATGCGGGTGCCGTTCCAACACCTCACCCAGCGCCTTCAGTTCCGCCGCGCTATAGGCCGCGCCGGTCGGGTTGGACGGCGAGTTGAGCACGACCCATTTGGTCCGCGCGGTGATTGCCGCCTCAAGCTGTTCGGGCTTGATCTTGTAGCTCTGATCAGCACCCGCTGCGACAAACACCGGCTTACCACCGGCAAACTCGACCACATCGGGATAGCTGACCCAATAAGGAGCCGGGATCACGACCTCGTCACCCGCATCGATCGTCGCGCAAAAAGCGTTGAACAGGCTGTGCTTGCCCCCCGAATTCACGCTGATCTGAGTCTCGGTATAGGTCAGGCCGTTGTCGCGTGCATATTTTGCGACAATGGCCGCCTTCAGCTCGGGGGTACCATCGACATTCGTGTATTTGGTCACGCCGCGGCGGATCGCCTCGATCGCCGCATCCTTCACGAAATCAGGCGTATCGAAATCAGGCTCACCCGCGCCCAGGCCAATCACATCCACTCCGGCGCGCTTCAACTCCAGCACGCGGCTGGTCATCGCAAGCGTTGCGGAGGGCTGGATGCGGTTAAGCGCGGCGGAGGTCTGCATGGGGGAACGCCTCTCTGGAAGGAAATCGCGCGCCCTATAGGTCGGCGGGTTCCGGTTTCGCAAGCGTAACTGCGGAAACGAGTCCGCGCACCGCGTTGCCGAGCTGGAATCCGTGGCGCAAATCTTCGGGCCGCAGATCGGCTTCGACCGCGCGGCCGCTCGTGATCAGCGCGGCGCGCAGCACGCCGGGGAGGATTCCGCGGCTGAGCGGCGGCGTCTGCAACACGCCGTCACTGCGGGGCACGAAGAGCGAGGTGAAGCTGCCCTCGGTCAGATAACCGTCATCATCGACATAGAGCGTCTCCCACACCCCGGCGACACGCGGCCAGGGGCGGCGGTCGGTCGTCTTGTGCATCAGGCGAAAGTCGCGCGGCGCAACCTGGCGACGGGCGAGCGCGACCGTGACCGGGCCGGGCGGCATATCGGGCATCGGTGCGGTTCCGATCGCGATCCGCCCCTCCGGCGACAGCAGCAGCCGCACCTTGGCCGGATGGCGCAGGCGAAAGGTCGCCGCCTGCAGCTCGTTGCGCACGCCGTGGCGGTCGAACGGAATGCCGAACGCCTCGGCACTCGCGCGCATCCGCGCCAGATGCCGTTCGAGCAGCGCGATCCCGCCTACGGAATCGAACGCCATCGTTTCGATCAGGTCGAACCGCCGCTGGCCGCGCGTCAGGAACGCGCCCTTGGTCAGGCACTCGTCCCATTCCTCACCCGCCCGCGAATCGGCGACCACCCCCGACCCCAGGCCGATCATGGCCGTGTCGGCACCCGGTTTCAGATGCAGCGTGCGGATCGCCACATTGAACGCGGCATCGCCATCCGGATCGATCCGCCCGATCGATCCGGTATAGGCGCCACGCGCATCGGGCTCGACCGCCGCGATGACTTCCATCGCCCGGATCTTCGGTGCGCCCGTCACCGATCCGCACGGAAAGATCGCCGCCAACGCCTGACCCGGCCCGATATCGGGCGCGAGTCTTGCCGCGATGGTCGACACCATGGTGTGCAGCGTCGGATAGGTTTCGACCTTGAACAGCTCCGGCACCGACACGCTGCCCGGCGCGGCGATGCGGGTCAGGTCGTTGCGCATCAGATCGACGATCATCAGATTTTCGGCGCGCTGCTTGTCGTCCAGCGCCAGCTCCGCACGCGCTGCTTCATCCGCTTCAGGAGTCGCGCCGCGCGGAGTCGTCCCCTTCATCGGGCGCGCGATCAGCTCGCCGTGGCGGAGCGCAAAGAACAGCTCGGGCGAAAAGGACAGCAGCCAGTCCTGACCCGTCCACACAATCCCGCCATAGCCCGCCGCCGCGCGCGAGCGGATCGCGGCATAGACCGCCAGCGGATCGCCGATCACCCGCACTGCCGCACGAAAGGTCAGATTGGCCTGATAAATGTCCCCCGCCTCGATCCACTCCAGCACGCGCGCGAACGCCGCGTCATAGTCGCTGCGACCGATTCCCGGAGCAGGTTGCCCGATCCATGCCCCCGCCGGATCGGGAAGGCGCGCGGCAACGGCATCGTGCGCGAGCTGCTCGACCGTTTCGAACAGGCCGAACCACAGCAAAGGCGCGTCGGCGTCGCTGCGGCTCAGCCCGGACAGCCGCGGCTCCAACGCATGCCCGGCCTCATAGGCAACATAGCCAGCCGCATGCAGCCCCTCCGCCCGCGCCGCGTCGAGCGCAGCCAGCGCGGGTGCAACCTCATCCGGGCGGCGCGCTGCAATGACCCGCGCCGGCGCAGTGTAGAGCCGCGCATCGCTCCCCACCGGTCGGGCATCGTCAAGCAGCACAAACGGTGTCTGGACACGCATCGCATCGGCCATGAAGCGGTAAACGTCTGCCCGCAAGCCTCTGTTGATGCCCACGCGCACCCGGCCTATCTGCAACGCCATGTCCACATCCCCTTTGCGCGCCGCGATCGTGCCCGTCACCCCGCTTCAGCAGAATGCGACCCTGCTATGGTGCACCCGCACCATGCGCGGTGCGTTCACCGACCCGGGCGGCGATCTCGACCGGTTGAAGGCAGCGGCGGCACAACATGGTGTCACCATCGAAAAACTGCTGATTACGCACGGCCATATCGACCATTGCGGTCAGGCGGGGAAACTCGCTGCAGAACTTGGCGTGCCGATTGAGGGGCCGCATGAGGCGGACCGTTTCTGGATCAGCCGGCTCGATGATGATGGGCGTAATTACGGCATCGACGGCAAGCCGTTCGAACCCGATCGCTGGCTGGTCGATGGCGACACGGTGACCGTGGGCGACCTCACCCTCGACGTCTATCACTGCCCCGGCCACACGCCGGGCCATGTCGTGTTCCACCACGCCCCGTCAAAGCTCGCCATCGTCGGCGATGTGATCTTTCAGGGGTCGATCGGCCGCACCGATTTCCCGATGGGCAATCATCAGGATCTGCTCGACGCAATCACCGGCAAGCTGTGGCCGCTCGGCGACGACACCGTCTTCGTCCCCGGCCATGGCCAGCCAAGCAGCTTCGGTCAGGAGCGCAAGACCAATCCCTACGTATCGGATCACGCACTCGCGCGGGGTTGAGCCGATCCGCTACCTGTACCGACGAACGCGAACACCCGACAGGCACCAGGGCAATCCCGAAAGTCGGGATCGCCGCCGACACGTTCCATTTCGGTCAGTCAGCACCGTGCCGCCGCGCACTCATCCGATCAGGAAGTTCATCCGTGCGGCCGCAACCGGGCGTTCGCGATCATCCTGCCAGGCAAAGGCTTCGACATTGGCGACCCGGTTACCGAGCCGCGTGACTTTACCCTGTGCGCGCGTCAGCTTTTCGCGCGCTCCACGCATGAAATCGACCGTGACATTGACCGGTTTGGTCTGCGATTCGGACCGTCCCTCTGCCGTCAGTGCATGCTTGAGCGCGGCGATCGCCGCCATTTCGAGTAGTCCTGCGAGCGCACCGCCATGCACGAATCCCACACGTCCCACCACATTGCTGCCGAACGGCAGCGCCAGCACGGGCGGGCCGTCACCCGGTTCGATGGCGATACCCAGTGTCTGGGCATAAGGTGGCGGGATAAAGCTCATGCCGACGCCTCAATGAACATGAAGGTGCCGGCGACCTGTGCCACCGGATCGCCGGGATCGCCGTCATGCGCCACACCGCGGACAAAACCGACCGAGCGCGTGACGCGATAACATTCACCCCGGCCAATCACCGCATGCCCGGAACGGGCGGGACGCAGATAATCCACGCGCAGGTCAAGTGTCGCATGCGGCAAAATGCCGCCGCGCTTCAGCCACACTGAAATGCTGGTCGCCATGTCAAGCAAGGTGATGATCGGCCCGGACGCCAATACGCCACGCTCGACATCGCCGATCAGCCTGGGATCGAACGGCAGCGCCAGCTCGCACCAGTCGGGACCATGCGCGCCATAGCGAATGCCCAGCGCGTCATCATGCCCGCCCCGGGCGCGCTGCGCAAAAAAGCGTTGAGGGTCAAAGGGGATCGGCTCCGCGCGCATCTGATCGTCGCTAGCGGCTAGGCAAAGTCGCGGCAAGCGGGACGTCGCCGCGACATAAAGTCAAATTAACTCATCCCGCTCGGCGATCCAGCCTAAAGGTCCGGCCGTGATCCGACATCAACCAGGGGAATGACCATGCTGACGCTCGACCGGGCCGATATTGCCACGCTGGACACCCAGGTCGCGATGCATGGCGCGATCCGCGCCGCCGAGATCGCCGGGGACGAGATTTTCGAAATGATGGTGGCGATCGTCGTCATCGTTCACGAAAACTGAAGCTGACCGCATCCGGCCCGCGATGCCCGTCATCCAGGATCGTGCCGAATCGGCCAATGCCGCCTACGCCGACATGGTGCGCGACCGCATCGGGGCGCGGTTCGATGGTCTCGACGATGCGGATGCCATCATTGCACAGGCCCGCTCATTATTCGCCGACACCGCATGGCTCGCCGATCTGATCGCGCCGCTGCTCGCGGCCCTGCAGGCCGATCCATGGTTCAGTCCCGCATTGCACATGACCCGCGACGCGCTGCGTACCGCTGTGGTGCTTGCCGATCTGCCCGGCCTGTCCCTCACCGCCAGTGTGACCTCTGCCGCAGCGCTCGGCCGGATCGACCCAGCCGCCACAATCGCCCTGCCCGGTCGGCGCGCGCTGACCCTGTATGTCCGGGGCGGGCAGGCCGAGATGCGCCGTTGGAGGCTGGCCGATGGCGGTGAACGGCGCTGTATCGAGGTCGGGCGCCTTAACCTGCGCGACCGTGACCTGATCGAACTGGACGGACGGCGCGAGGGGAGGTTGATCGTCGCTGCGACCAGCGACGTGGTCGCCATCACTGCGACCGCGAAGCCGGGCGCCGATCCGCTGATCCACGAATTCGCCATTGCCGATGGCCGACCCGTCCGCAGCGCGACTGCCGATGATCGCGCCTCCCGCGCCGAGCTGCTGCTCGGCCTGCTGCGCATCAGCGGGCGGAGCGATGCCGGGGGCTGTTTCGACACGATGACCCGCGACCCCGCCTTTCACCTGCGCTGGGCAGCGATGCGCGAATGGCTGATGCTCGATGCACGCGCCGCCCGGCCCCGCCTCGCGGAGATGGCAGTGGCCGACCCGGATGCCGGCGTGCGCGCCGCTGCGGCGCAGACACTTGCCCGGCTCGACACAAGGCTGGCGGCGGCATGACCCGGCTGATCGATCCCGGAACAGGCAGCGCAATCACGCTCGACGATCTGGTCGAAGCACTGGCGACCACCGCGTTCAATCCGCATGACGAAGACAGCTTTGCCGCACTCGGCCCGCTGCTGGCCCGGCTGGGACGCAACCGTGGCTTTCTTGCCGACCTTGCCATCGCAGAACTCAAGACACGCTGCGCCCGACAAAGCGCGACCAACAGCTATGGCGCACAGGTGTTCCTGCTGCGTCCGCCCAATGGCCGCTTTGTGCTGCGCGCCAATTTCTGGCCCGCCGCCGATGATGGAATCGTCCAGGCGAGCGGCACCGCCGCGTTCGTCTATGGCATGGCGCACGACCATAATTTCCCGTTCCTGACCTATGGCTATCTCGGGCCGGGCTATTGGAGCGATTACTGGGAGCGCGATCCCGAGCGGGCGGCGACACCGATGCGCTTCACCGGGCGGCGGCGACTCGAGCCGGGACAGGTCATGCTCTATCGCATGTGCCGCGACGTCCACGCCCAGCTTCCGCCAGACGCCTTCTCGGTCACGCTCAACATCCTTGGCAGCGACCCGTCGCATCGTTGGGTCGACCAGCATCGCTTCGACCCGGCGACCGGTAGTGTCGCCGAAGTGCTGACGACCGCGCCGTCAGAGGGGCTGGCGACAATTGCCGCGCATCTTGGCGGCGGCAACGGACTCGACCTGATCGACCACCTCGTCCGGCATCACCCGCATCCACGGATGCGGGCGACCGCACTTGCCGCACTCGTATCGGCGCGTCCGGACTGCGCCGACACACGCGCCCTGATCGCCCGTGCGGCACCCGATCACCCCGTTTTGGAGCGATCGTCGGCAGACAAACCCCCGCCAGACCGGGCAAAACCGCCAAGTGGGCCCGGTGATTTTGTCCGAAATCGATATACCCCGGCTTGACGCCGCGATTCGCGCGCGCGGCTATGCGCTTCAGATTGGCTACCGGGGGCAAGCGGGTACCGCTCCGCCTGCAGCGATCCTATGCCGCTATCGCGCGGGAGAGCGGATCGATGCGATCGGGGTGCCGCATATCGCGCTGACCCAGGACCGCCATGCACTGATCGCCGCACTTGATGCAGGGGCGGCCGATGCGGTCACCGTGCCGGTCAATCCGGACGAGCTGGCCGCCCGCGTCGATTGCAGCATCCGCCGCCGCGCCGCTCCGACGATCCGCGTGGGTGCGCTGCATCTCGACCCGGTGGAACGCACAGCCAACCGGGCCGGCACGCCGCTGGCGCTGGTTCCGCGCGAATTCGCCCTGCTGCGCTACCTGGCCACGTGCACGGGCCGCTTCGTCAGCCGCGGCGAACTGCTCGAACAGATTTGGGGATTGCGCTTTGATCCCGGCACCAATGTCGTCGCGGTGCACATGTCCAACCTGCGCGCCAAACTCGACCGGCCCTTCGCCACTGCAATGATCGAAGGACGCAAGGGGCTGGGCTACCGCCTCGTCGCGGACTAACTGTGCGTCAATCTGTGAGCCGGCACGGCAACAACAATATATGAGGGGATTCATGACCGAACAGCGCGTAACCATCGATATCGTCGACCGCATCGCCGATGTGCGACTGACACGTCCCGACAAGATGAACGCGCTTGATACGGCGATGTTCACGGGCATTACGGACGCAATCGATCAACTGGCCGCAACAGCAGGTCTGCGTGCCGTAGTGCTTTCGGGCGAGGGACGCGCCTTTTGCGCGGGACTCGACATGGCGAACATGGCGGGCGGCGGCGGGAGCGGAGCCGACATCCATGCGCGCAGCCATGGCGACGCCAATTTTTACCAGCACGTCGCCTGGGGCTGGCGCACCCTGCCCGTTCCGGTCATCGCGGCCGTCCACGGAATCGCCTTTGGCGGCGGTTTTCAGATCATGTCCGGCGCCGACATTCGCATCATGGCTCCCGGTACGCGCTGTTCGATCATGGAAACCCGATGGGGCATCGTTCCAGACATGGCCGGCTTTGCACTATGGCGGACGACCGTGCGCGACGATGTACTCCGCGAACTGACCTACACCGCACGTGAGTTTGACGCGGCCGAAGCGTTGGCACACGGCTTCGTCACCCGCCTTGCCGACGATCCGCATGCCGAAGCGATGGCGTTGGCCCGTAAAATCGCAGGGCACAATCCCGACGCCATCCGTGCCGCCAAGCGGCTCGCCAACCTTGCCGCTGATGCCAGCACCGAATCGATCCTGATCGCCGAAAGCGCGGAACAGGCCCGTCTGTTCGGCACGAACAACCAGGTCGAGGCAGTCAAGGCAAACATGCAGAAGCGCCCACCGAATTTTACAGACTGACCATTCCACTAAATCAGATCACAAGATAAAGGATCGCCATACCCAATATACGAATTAGAGGATGACCATGCGCGAAGCCGCGATCGTGTCCACCGCCCGGACGGGCATCGGCAAGGCGTATCGCGGCGCATTCAACGCGACCGAGGCACCGGCCCTCGCCGGCCATGTGATCAACGCTGCCGTCGCGCGCGCGGGGATCGATCCGGCGCGGATCGACGACATCTTCTGGGGCGTCGGCAATCAATGTGGGACGCAGGGCGGCAATGCCGGACGCATGGCGGTGTTCGCCGCCGGGCTGCCGCACAGCGTCCCGGCGTTCACGCTTGACCGCAAATGTGGCTCCGGTCTCACCACGCTCGCGCTGGCGGCACGCTCGATCATCGCTGGCGATATCGATGTCGCGCTGTCCGGGGGCATGGAATCGATCAGCCTGACGGTGACCAAGGACGCACCGCGCTTCGCCAACCAGTCCGTGCTCGCCAACGAACCGCACGCCTATATGGCGATGATCGAAACCGCCGAGATCGTCGCCGAACGCTATGGCATCAGCCGTGCGGCCCAGGACACCTATGCCGCGCAGAGCCAGCAGCGCGCCGAGGCCGGCCTCGCCAACGGCGCGTTCGTCGAGGAAATCGTCCCGATCACGGTTGAAAAGGCGCTGTTCGACAAGGACGGAAACCGCACCGGCAGCGAAACCGTCACCGTCACTCAGGACGAAGGCATCCGCCCCGGCACCACCGCCGAAGCGCTCGCCGGCCTCAAGACCGTGTGGAAGGGCGGACAGGTGATCGCGGAAGGCCGCCACATCACCGCCGGCAATGCCAGCCAGCTGTCCGACGGCGCCGCCGCGCAGATCGTAATGGACCGCGCCGCCGCGCAGGCGGAGGGCAAGGACATCCTCGGCATCTATCGCGGCTTTCAGGCGGCGGGCTGCGGCCCCGATGAAATGGGCATCGGCCCGATTTTCGCGATCCCCAAATTGCTCGACCGCGCCGGGCTGTCGGTCGCCGATATCGGCCTGTGGGAACTCAACGAAGCCTTTGCCAGCCAGTGCCTCTATTGCCGCGATCACCTCGGCATCGATCCGGAGAAATATAACGTCAACGGCGGCGCGATCGCGATCGGCCACCCGTTCGGCATGACCGGCGCGCGGCTGATCGGCCATGCCTTGATCGAAGGGCGCAAGCGCGGGGTGCGCTGGGTCGTTGTGTCGATGTGCACCGCCGGCGGCATGGGCGCGGCGGGATTGTTCGAGATCGTCTGACCCCTTCGACATCGCCGAAACGCTCCGCTACACGCCCCCCATGCTGCTCCGTCTCGGTACCCGCGGTTCGCCGCTCGCGCTTGTTCAGGCCAATATGGTGCGCGATGCGCTGCTCGCCGCACATGGCTGGGGTCCGGAGACCGTCGAGATCGTGCCAATCCGCACCACCGGCGACCGCGTTCAGGACCGTCCGCTCGCCGAAATCGGCGGCAAGGCGCTGTGGACCAAGGAGCTCGACCGCGCGCTGCTCGACGGCACGATCGACCTTGCCGTGCATTCGATGAAGGATGTCGAGACGATCCGCCCGGACACGATCGCGGTCGCCGCGATGCTGCCGCGCGCCGATGTACGCGACCGGTTGATCGGCGCGGAGTCGATCGACGCGCTGCCGCACGGTGCGCGGATCGGCACCAGCTCGCCACGCCGCGCCGCGCAGTTGCGCCGCCTGCGCCCCGACCTCGCCATCGTGCCCCTGCGCGGCAATGTCGACACGCGCCGGGCCAAGGTGGCGGCGGGAGAGGCCGATGCCACCCTGCTCGCCGCCGCCGGGCTCGACCGGCTGGGCTATGGCGATGTCGGCGTGGCGATCGACACCGATCAGCTGCTGCCTGCCCCGTCGCAGGGCGCGGTCGGGATCGAGGTGCGCGCCGACGATGCCGCGACCCGCATCCATGTCGCGGCGATCGGCCACGCCGTCACTGAACGCTGCGTCTGGGCCGAACGCGCCCTGCTCGCGGCGATCAGCGGTGATTGCCACTCGCCGATCGCGGCACTGGCGACGGTCGAACCGGACGGCCTGCGCCTACGCGCCGAAATCCTGAGTGCGGACGGGTCGGAACATGCCGCGATCGACCGCAGCGGCCTCAGCGGTACGCCCGATGAAGCCGTCGACCATGCCCAGGCGCTGCTGTCCGGCGCCTCGCCACAGCTGCGCCACCTGTTCGGACATTGACGCGGGCGATTGTCATACTGCGCCCGGATCCGGGCAGCGCAGCGACCGCTGAGCGGGTGCGCGCTGCCGGACTGGACCCACTGCTGCTACCCCTGTTCGCGGTCGTCCCGCTCGATTGGACCCCGCCCGATCCCGCCGGTTTCGACGCACTATTGCTGACCAGCGCGAACGCGGTGCGCCATGCCGGACCGGGACTGGAGCGGCTTGCCGGGCTGCCCGTGCTGGCGGTCGGGCCGGAGACTGCTGAGGCGGCGGCTGCGGCGGACCTGAACGTCACCGACTACGGAAGCGCGGGTGTCGCGGCGCTTCTCGCAGGCCAGCCATCGTCCCGGCGGCTATTGTGGCTCGCCGGGCGCGAGCGGACCGCGATCGATCACCCGGGCATTCGCGCCGTCATCCCGATCTACGCCAGTGAGGGCTTTGCCTGGACGCCCGAACAGGCGGCGCAGCTGCCCGGCAGCGTCGCGCTGATCCACTCCGCCCGAGCCTTGCACCAGCTCGCCGCGCAGCTCGACGCGCACAGCATCCCGCGCGCAAGCGTGCGGATCGCCACGATCAGCGCGCGCGCCGCCGATGCCGATGCACATGGCTGGGACCGCGTCGCCATCGCCGCCCAGCCCAATGACACCGCCCTGATCGACGCGGCACGGCCGCTGGCGATTGACCCCTGACCGCTTCGGGAGAATAAGCAGACCATGACCCCCGACGCTCCGGTTCCCCCCGCGCCCGCGCGCGGCAGTCCGCTGATGATGCTGCTCGGCGCGGCACTGATCGCCTTTGTCGCCGGCCTGGCCGTGATGGCGGTGGTGTTCCGCGCCGGTGACTGGTGGAGCGGCCCCGCGCCCGCCCCCGCGACTCCCGCGCAGCCCGCCGTCACCGCTGTGCCGGTCCCCGCGCCGGGCATGGACATCGCCACCCTCGCCGCGCGCGAACAGATCCTCGCCGCCCGGCTCGAATCGCTCGACGCCAGGCTCAAGGCAACCGACGCCGATGCCCGTGTCGCCGCCAGCTATGCCGCGCGGGCCGAAGCAATGATGCTGGTGTTCGGTGCCCGCCGCGCATTGGAACGCGGGCAAGAGCTCGGCACGATCGCCGGGGAACTGCGCCGCCGCCTTGGCGCGGCCGAGCCGAATGCAGTCGCCACCGTCGTCTCCGCCTCGGGCGAGCCGATCACGCTGGAGGATTTGCGCGTCGCATTCGATCAGATCGCCCCGCGCCTGTCGACCTCGCAGCCCGACGATGGCTGGCTGAGCGCGGTGCAGCGTGAGCTGTCCACGCTCGTCATCATCCGCAGGCAGGATGCGCCCAGCCCCCACCCGCGCGAACGCCTGGCACGCGCGCGCCGCTTGCTGGGACAGGGCCATGTCGAGGCTGCACTCGCCGAGGTCTCGCGCCTGCCCGGCGCGCAGGGCGCGGAAAGCTGGATGGCGGCGGCGGGGCGCTATATCGCCACGCGGCGCGCACTCGACACGCTCGAAAATGCGGCGATCGCAGGAAAGGCCGAACCCGTAGCAGGCGCATCTACATCCGTGCCGCCTGCACAGCGGGCACCGGCAAATGCCGCTCAGGGAGAGTAAGATGGCCGAAATGGGCCGGTTCGACTGGCAGGACCCGTTCGCGCTCGACGCGCAGCTGACCGAAGAGGAACGCATGGTCCGCGATGCCGCGCGTGCTTATGCGCAGGAACAGCTGCTGCCGCGCGTGACCCGCGCGTTTCTGGACGAATCGTTCGACCGGGAAATCATGCGTGAGATGGGCCAGCTCGGCCTGCTCGGCCCGACGATTTCCGAAACCTATGGCGGCGCAGGCCTTGGCTATGTCGCTTATGGTCTGGTCGCGCGTGAGGTGGAGGCGGTCGATTCGGGCTATCGCAGCGCGATGAGCGTGCAGTCGAGCCTCGTGATGCACCCGATCAACGCCTATGGGACCGAGGCGCAGAAGCGCAAATATCTGCCCAGGCTGGCCAGCGGCGAGTGGGTCGGCTGTTTCGGCCTGACCGAACCCGATGCCGGCAGCGATCCCGCAGGGATGCGCACCCGCGCCGAAAAGATCGACGGCGGCTATCGCCTGACCGGCGCGAAGATGTGGATCACCAATTCGCCGATCGCCGATGTCTTCGTCGTCTGGGCCAAGAGCGACGCGCATGGCGGCGGGATCAAGGGCTTTATCCTCGAAAAGGGGATGAAGGGGCTTTCCGCGCCGAAGATCGAGGGCAAGCTGAGCCTGCGCGCATCGATCACCGGCGAAATCGTGATGGACGGGGTGGAAGTGGGCGAAGACGCGCTGCTCCCCGAAGTTCAGGGGCTGAAGGGCCCGTTCGGCTGCCTCAACCGTGCGCGCTATGGCATCGCCTGGGGCACGATGGGCGCGGCCGAAGCGTGCATGCAGGCCGCCCGCCAATATACGCTCGACCGCCATCAGTTCGGCCGCCCGCTCGCCGCGACCCAGTTCGTTCAGTTGAAGCTCGCGAACATGGAAACCGAGATCGCACTGGGCCTGCAGGCTGCGTTGCGCGCCGGACGGATGTTCGACGAAGGCACGCTGTCGCCCGAGGCGATCAGCATCATCAAGCGCAACAATTGCGGCAAGGCGCTCGATATCGCCCGTGTCGCGCGCGACATGCATGGCGGCAACGGCATTTCAGCCGAATTCCATGTGATGCGCCATGCGATCAACCTCGAAACGGTCAACACCTATGAGGGCACGCACGATGTCCACGGCCTGATCCTGGGCCGCGCCATCACCGGGATCGCCGCGTTCTGATGGAGCCGGATCGGCAGCCAATTCTTGAGGGCGAGTTGGTCACCATTCGACCGCTCGTCGCCGAGGACTGGGACGCCCTTTTCGCCGTCGCGTCGGACCCGCTGATCTGGGAACTCCACCCGGCGCGTGACCGCTGGCAGGAGCCGGTGTTTCGCAAATTCTTCGCCGACGCGCTGGCGTGCGGCGGCGGCCTCGCGATCATCGACAAGGCGACCGGCGCGGTGATCGGATCGAGCCGCTATGACTTCTGGGTGCCGCAGGAAGACGAGATCGAGATCGGCTGGACCTTCATCGCCCGCGCCTATTGGGGCGGGCGCTATAACCGCGAGATCAAGCGGCTGATGCTCGACCATATCCACCGCTTCGTGAATCGCGTGGTATTCCTTGTCGGGCAGGACAATCTGCGCTCACGCGGCGCGATGGAGAAGATCGGCGGTCAACTGATCCCGGGCCGCACCCATCGCGGCGGCGGACAGCTGTTCCCCGACCATGTCGTCTACGAGATTTGCCGCGCATGAAGCCGCTCGCCGGGGTCAAGGTGGTCGAACTCGCCCGCATCCTCGCCGGGCCATGGTGCGGACAGTTGCTCGCCGATCTGGGCGCGGAGGTGATCAAGATCGAGCGCCCCGGCGCAGGCGATGACACCCGCCACTGGGGGCCGCCCTTCCTGCACGACGCCGATGGCGTGACCCGCGACGCCGCCTATTATCACGCGGCCAATCGCGGCAAGACCGCCCGCTTCATCGACATCGCAACCCCGGAGGGGCAGGCCGAGGTCCGTGCTTTGGTCGCCGATGCCGATGTCGTGATCGAAAATTACAAGGTCGGCGGGCTGGTCAAATATGGCCTCGACCATGCCAGCCTCAGCGCGATCAACCCGCGCCTGATCACCTGTTCGATCACCGGATTCGGCCAGACCGGCCCCTACGCCCACCGCGCCGGCTATGATTTCATCATTCAGGGGATGGGCGGGATCATGTCGCTGACCGGCGAGCCCGATGGCGCGCCGCAAAAGGCGGGGATCGCCTATGCCGACATCTTCACCGGGGTCTATTCCGCCGTCGCGATCCTTGCCGCGCTGCGCCAGCGTGACGCGACAGGCACCGGCGCGCAGATCGACATGGCACTGCTCGACACCCAGGTCGCGGTGCTCGCCAATCAGGCGCTGAACTGGATGGCCAACCCGGCGAAGGTGCCGCACCGCATGGGCAATGGTCATGCCAACCTCGCCCCCTATCAGGCGTTCACCGCCAGCGACGGCGACCTGATCATCGCGGTCGGCAATGATTCGCAGTTCCGCAAGCTGTGCGGCGTGCTCGGCCTCACCCTCGCCGAAGATCCCGATTTCGCGACCAACCCGGCGCGCGTGCGCAACCGCGCCCGGCTGATCGCACCGATTCAGGCGGCCGTTGCGGGCTGGACCAAACAGGCGTTGTCCGATGCGCTGGAGGCGCAAGGCGTCCCCGCCGGCCCGATCAACACGGTCGACGAGGTCTTCGCCGACCCCCAGGTGATCGCGCGCGGCATGGCGATCATGGCACAGGGGTTGCCCGGCGTCGCCAGCCCGATCGTGATCGACGGGCAGCGCATGGTTTCCGACCGCGCTAGCCCGCCGCGCCCGGCCGATTGAACCAGCGGCGCAGCGCGCGGCGCAGCCATTCCGTCCGTGCCTCGGTCAGCGCCGCGAACAGCCAGGCAAGCGCCAGCGCCGCCGCCAGCAGCGCGACAACCAGCACGGCAGCCCGCGCATCCGGCACCAGCCGCGTCGGGCCAACGATCCACCCCGCCGCCAGCGCCATCAGCGGGAAGTGGATCGCATACAGCGAAAAGCTCGCCCGCGCGCCATAGGCCGCGAACGGCCCCAGCACGGCAATACGCGGAGGATCGCTGCGCAACAGGGTGAACAGGAACAGCGCAAAGCTCGCCGCCTCCAGCGGGTCCTCGGCCCCGAACTCGCCCGTCCGCCCCCACAGCAAGGCGGCAAGGCAGATCAGCCCCGCCGCGACCGCCGTCCAGCGTGGCAGGCGCAGATCGGGCCAGCGCCGCTCCGCCCCATGCAACGCCGCACCGCACAGCCAGCTCAAGAATCCGAACGCGATCTCCGGATTGGCAAAGGCGATGCCGAGGGTCGCCAGCGCGATGCCCGGTCGCCGGTAGCGCAGCGCCAGCCACAGCGCGGGAAACCACAGATAATACCAGAATTCGAACGCCAGGCTCCACAGCGGCCCGTTGCTGCCGAATTGCGGGACGATCAGATGCTGCAGAAACAGCAGATTGCCGATCAACGCACGCAGCGTCAGCGATTCATTCAGATCCTGCGTGACCACCCACGCCCCGGTCGACCCGTCATAGGTGGGCAGCTGCAGCACGCGAAAGCCCAGCCAGTCGAGCGCACCGCCCAGCAACAGCGCGGGCACCAGCACGATTCCGAGCCGCGCGACCCGGTCGATCAGATAATCGCCCCAATGCCAGCCGCGCGCCGCCCGCGCCGTCACGCTGCGCGCGATCCAGTAGCCGCTCAGAACGAAGAACAGGATCACCGCCGAATGCGCGAATCCGGCCAGGAAATAGCCCGCATCGACGATCAGCGATTCGGTCGGCCGATAATCCTCGACCATCAGCCCCCAGAGATGCCCGAACGCCACCGTCAGCGCGAGCGCGGCGCGCATCGCGTCCATGTGGAACCATGCAGTCGGCGGCGCAGCGCCCGTCGCGGGGGAGTTCAGACGCGCACCCGTTCGCCAAGCGCCTGCGCCCCGGCCGGGGCGCGTACCTTGCCGCCATGAATGAAGAAGACGAAGGTTTCGCGCGGCATTGCCGGCGGCTCGCGCGCCTCGACATAGGGCAGGCCATCCGGCCGCCCGCCCCCGGCCCAGCTGCGCGCAACATCGGCCCAGCGATCCAGCTCAGCCTCCGGATAACAGAGCGGGTTGTCGTCCTCGCCCGATTCGAGCCGCGCATAGACGAAGTCGCCGGTCACGTCGGCGATGGCGGGGTATTCAGGCGAGTGGGCATAGACGATTGCCACCCCCGCATCGCGGCACAGCGCCACGAACTCCGGAACCGCAAAGCTTTCATGCCGCACCTGCACCGCGTGGCGCAGCCTCACCCCGTCATGGCTGGCCGGCAGGAGCTTCAGAAACGCACCGAAATCTTGCCGGTCGAACTTCTTGGTCGCCATGAACTGCCAGAGGATCGGGCCGAGCTTGTCGCCAAGCTCCGTGATGCCCTGCCCCACGAACTTGGCGATCGACTCCCCCGCCTCCGCCAGCACCTTGCGGTTGGTGCAATAGCGCGACGCCTTGACCGCGAACACAAACCCCTCGGGCACACTCGCCGCCCACCCGGCAAAGGTCGCCGGCTTGAACCCCGAATAATAGGTGCCGTTGATCTCGATCGCGCCGAGCTGGCGGCTGGCGAACTCCAGCTCCTTCTTCTGCGCCAGGCCCTCGGGATAAAAGGTCCCGCGCCACGGTTCGAAGGTCCAACCGCCGATGCCGGTATAAATCGCTGACTGGGTCATGCCGCGTGCTTAGCGCTCCGTCGCACCCGCACGCATCACGAAATGCGCGTCCAGGTCTGCGATTTGCAGATAAAGCCGAGCACACAGCCCTTGCCGATCATCGAATCGCCCTGGATCCGCATCTGGCCGCTGAAAGTGCGGTTCATGTCGGGCACGAAGACGCGGCCCTTATACTGGCCCGGTGCGACCTGACGGAACTCGCGGAACAGGTTTGCCCCGACCAGCTGTTCGGTCCCTCCCTTGCGCGCGTCCGCCTTGGCCTTGTCGCTCGCCCAGATCACCGTGCCACAGACCTGGTCTCCGCATGGCGTGATGCGGATATGCACGCTGTTGCTCGGGTTGCGCCATGCGCTCGACACCAGCTGGGTCGCACCATTGCCAGCGGCAGTAGCGCCACCCAGCGGCGCGGCCAGCATCGCCAGCCCCGCCACCGCCATCACCCATGCCCGCGGACGCGCCGTGCGCCGCACCGGTCCCTCGATCGTCATGGCCAAACTCCTGTCTGTTCTTCAGGGGCACGCTTCCGCGCGCTCAAATCACGGATGAACAGATATTAGGTGCCGGACCCGGCACGAAAAGGGCGGGAAGGGGGCAATTTGAAAAACGCCGCGTGCGCGAAATGCATCGCGGGCCGGAAATGCCGCGGCACAATGATGAATGGTGCTGGCGCCGTGGCGACTGGAGCGGGCGAAGGGATTCGAACCCTCGACCCCAACCTTGGCAAGGTTGTGCTCTACCCCTGAGCTACGCCCGCTCTCTGGCGCCATATGTGCCCGCTCGGGATACCGAGGGGGCGGGGCAAGGTGGCGGCCTCTAGCAGCGGGTTTCGGGGTCTGCAAGGGGGAAGTTGCGGGATTCGCGATTCAGGCGCAGGGGGTTGGCCCTGAGCGCACGAACGCCCAAATAGGGGGTTCAGCTTATCGTTCGAACGACAAGGGATTCGCCGTGGCCACGCTAGGACTTTCCGCCGCCGACAAGGACGCCGTCGAGGCATTTCGCCGCGACATCGCCGAACCGTCGATGACGAAGCTCGTCATCCTCGATTTCTGGGCGGAATGGTGCGGCCCGTGCAAGGCGCTTGCCCCGGTGCTGGAAAAGGTCGCGGCGGACTATGCCGACAAGGGCGTGATGCTCGCCAAGATCGATGTCGACGCGAATCAGTTCATCGCCGCGCAGTTCCAGGTGCGATCGATCCCGACCGTCTATGCGATGTTCCAGGGCCAGCTGGTCGCCGACCTGACCAATGCGCGGACCGAGGGTCAGCTCAAGGCGATGCTCGACCAGATCCTGCGTCAGATCCCGGTCGAAAGCGACGCCGCGGCCCAGGCCGCCGAACTCGAACCGCTGCTGGCGATGGGCGAAGAGGTGCTGGCGGGCGGCGAGACCGAGCGCGCGCTGTCGATCTTCGAGCAGATCGCCGAGATCGCACCCGAAAATCCGCAAGCCGCCGCCGGCCGCGCCCGTGCGCTGACCGCGCTGGCGCGGCTCGATGAAGCCGCCGCCGTGCTCGCCGCTTTGCCCGAGGACGCCGCCAAGGCGCCCGAGGTCGAACGCGCCCGCGCCGCGCTGAGCCTGGCACAGGAAGCGCCCGCTGCGGCCGGTGACGATGAGCTTGGCGAATTGCGCGCCAAGGCCGCGACCGGCGACATGGAGGCGCGCTACGAACTGGCCGGCGCGCTGATGGGCAGCGACCGTCAGGGCGCCGCCGACACGCTGCTGGCGATGATTGCCGAGGACAAGGAGTGGAATGACGGCGCCGCCCGCGCGCGCCTGCTCAAGCTGTTCGAAGCAGTCGGGCTGGAGGATCCGTGGGTTTCGGCGCACCGCCGCAAGCTCTCCGCGATCCTGTTCGGATGACCGCATTGGCGACCGGCACGCGCCTCTCGATCTTCCCGCTCCCCGGGGCGCTGCTGTTCCCCGGCATGCATCTGCCGCTGCATATTTTCGAGCCGCGTTACCGGGCGATGGTCAATGACAGCCTTGCCCGCGACCGCCGCATCGCGATGATTCAGCCCAAGGGGGGTGGCGAGAAGCCGCCTTTGTTCGAGATCGGCTGTGTCGGCCGCATCGCCGATGTCGAGGCGATGGAGGATGGCCGCTTCAACGTGGTGCTGGAGGGGTTGTCGCGCTTCCGCCTCCTGCGCGAGCTGGAAGTAACCACGCTGTTCCGCCAGGTCGAGGCGGAGCTGATCGCCGACCCGGTCGACGAAACGCTATCGATGGGCGCCCGCGCCGCACTCGAACTCGAATCGCGCCGCTTTGCCGAGGTGCAGGGCTATGCCGTCGACTGGGAAGCGGTTGCGCGGCTGGACGACCAGAACCTCGTCAACGGCATCGCCCAGATCGCCCCCTTCGACCCCGCCGCCAAACAGGCGCTGCTGGAAGCCGACACCATCGCCGACCGCGCCGAGCTGATCATCCAGCTGATGCAGTTCTTCGGGCGGCACGAGGGGGAAGAGGGGACGTTGCAGTAGGCGACGTTAGTCTGGGACGAGGACGCAAATCACCCCGTTTGACACTTCCTCCACCGCAAATCGCACCGGGCAGGCGGGGTCACCAATCTCATATACTGGACTGCCGTACCGCCTCCCGTCGCGTGAATCGGTCCAATTTGCGCTCGCATTGCGAACATGGCGCCATTCATGATCGAGAATTTTAAGCCCTCCGATCTCCACGTTGGCGCTCCAAGTAGTGGCGACGAGAACGCGCCAGCCTCTACCGCTCACGCCATCTCCCCATGCAGCAATCGCGGCACCTTGCCCGATTCGCCGCGTGCTTCGGCCATGAACCAGTTCTTGAGTGTCGGCACCTTGTCCACCGCCGACAACCCGAACCGCCGCGCCGCGTTCGCCGCACCGCCCGGAAGCCCGAACAGATGCGTCAAAGCGTCGGTGGCGATGCTGACCATCATCGTGTCGAGGCTGCGCCAGCGTTCGTAGCGCGACAGCAATGCGGGATCGCCCATGTCGAGCCCGAGCCTTTTGCCCTCGACCATGACCTCGACCAAGGCCGCGACGTCGCGAAAGCCGACATTGACCCCCTGCCCCGCAATCGGGTGGATGCCATGCGCAGCGTCGCCGACCAGCGCCAGCCGCTCCGCGGTGATCTTCGCGGCATGGTGAAAGCCGAGCGGATAGCTGAAACGCGGCCCGAGCGGCCCGAGCTTGCCGAGGAACCCGCCCATCTTCTTGCTCGCCTCGGCCAGGAAGCCGCGTTCGGACAGCTTCATCATCCCCGCTTCCTCGCTGCGCTTCACCG
>CAYMUJ010000032.1:0-28402 GCA_964393565.1 uncultured Stakelama sp.
AGACGCGGCAGATGGAGTGGGATTCGCCCTGGGGCCGCGGCGCGCCGGGCTGGCACCTCGAATGCTCGGTGATGAGCGCCGAGCTGCTCGGCCTGCCGTTCGACATCCACACCGGCGGGATCGACCATCGCGAGATCCACCATGTCAACGAAATCGCGCAGAACCAGGCGCATTGCGGCTGCGCGAATTCGGGTGCGAAAATCTGGATGCACAACAACTTCCTGGTCGATCGTTCGGGCAAAATGTCGAAGTCCAAGGGCGGCATCGCCACGCTCGACGCGCTGGTGGCAAAGGGCGTCCACCCGATCGCCTATCGCCTGATGTGTCTCAGCGCGCATTATCGCAGCGAGCTGGAGTTTAGCGGCGAGAATCTGATGGCGGCTTTGGTGCGGCTGCGGCGGCTGGTGCTGGCGGCGGAGAAGTTCCGCGCGGCCGAGGGCAAGGGTGGCGGCAATGCCGCGAGCTACCTCGAACGGCTCGACGCTGCGGTGTCGGACGACCTCAACACCCCCAGGGCGCTACCGGTGCTGGAGGAACTGCTCGCCGACAAGCAACTGGGGCAGGAAGCACGGCTGATGGTGCTGGCGCAGTTCGACGAAGTGCTGGGGCTCGACCTGCTGCACCTGTCGCGCGCCGACCTGCGCGTCCGTCCCGCCGATGCACTGGTGACCGAAGCGGAAATCGAAGCGCGCCTCGCCGAGCGCAAGGAAGCCCGCGCCGCAAAGGACTTCGCCCGCTCGGACGCGCTCCGCGACGAGCTGATCGGTGCTGGGGTCGAGGTGATGGACGGCGATCCGATCGGCTGGGACTGGCGGGTGGAGCTATAAGTATGACCCTGACGCATCACCATCTTGCTGCCCGCTCCGGCGTGACCCGCAGTCTTGTTGTTCTGCTGCATGGCTTTGGCGCCAATGGACAGACCATGCTGGATCTGGGCACCGCCCTGTCCGCAGCGTTACCCGACACCGCCTTCCTTGCCCCTGACGCACCCGAACCTGCACCGGGCCGACCTGGGGGACGGATGTGGTTCCCGATCCCGGAGCTGGACGGCTCAACAACGGACGAGGCCGACCGCAGGCTGCAGGCTTCGGCCCGACGGCTCGACGCCTTTCTTGACGAGCAGCTCGCCGCGCGGGGACAGCCGGCATCGGCGGTCGCGCTTCTGGGCTTTTCACAGGGTGCCGGGCTTGCCTATGAGGTCGCGCCGCGGCGAAGCGATCAGCTGGCCGGCGTCGTCGCCATCGCCGGGCGGATGAAGCGGAAAGCGGCACTGGCCAGCGAAATCCGCAGCAAGCCGCCCTTTCTGATCCTCACCGGGGGCGATGACCGGCTGTCAACCGCCGACGAAATCAACGCGACGACCGCAGCCCTGTCACACTGTGCCATCCCGGCCACCCATGTCGTCATGGCGGGCACCGGCCACGGCATTTCGATCGACGGGGTGAATGCTGCCAGTGCGTTTCTACAGCAGGTGATCAGACCCTGCTGATGCCACAGCGCAGGCATAGGGCATCGATCGCCCATGCCTTATGGCCGATCTCCGGCGGAGCTGATATGCGCGCGCCAAACCACCTCAGGAATTCCGCAAATGACGACGATGATTCAGCCAGGCGACACCTTCAGTGACAATCTCCGGCAGCTGCCGGCCATCGACACTGTCGAACGGATCGACCTTTTGGACAGCAGCGGAACGATCGTCGCCAGCATCCCCAATCAGCCGGGGAAGCAAGGCTCGCTCGCCGTCTACCACTATCTCAAACAGGTTTTTGGCACGCTGGACGCCAGCGCAGCCGAGCATGGGCTGGCCGTATTTGCAGAACATACGGCGGATGCCCGCAACCGCACGGGTGCCCATCCGAATATCGATCGTCTCCTCGCCATCGTCGACGGCAGTGCCCCGCTTAGCATCGAGGTCATACCACTCAGCTAGGGTCCCGAACCCGATCGGGACAGCATGATCGGATATACGGGATCGCTGACCAGACCCGGCGCGTAGTGGCATAGGGCGTCCACCCGCTCGCCTATCGCCTGATGTGCCTGAGCGCGCATTATCGCAGCGAGCTGGAGTTTAGCGGCGAGAATCTGATGGCGGCTTTGGTGCGGCTGCGGCGGCTGGTGCTGGCGCAGTTCGACGAAGTGCTGGGCCTCGACTTGCTGCATTTGTCCCGCGCCGACCTGCGCGTCCGCCCTGCCGACGCACTGGTCACCGAGGCGGAAATCGAAGCGCGACTGACGCAGCGCAAGGAAGCCCGCGCGGCGAAGGACTTCGCGCGCTCGGACGCGCTCCGCGACGAGCTGATCGGCGCGGGAGTCGAGGTGATGGATGGAGACCCAATCGGGTGGGACTGGCGGGTGGAGGTGTAACGCGTAGCGGACGGCTTCCTAATGACTCAAAATCAGATACTTATCTTCGCGCCGGACCTCGCATTGATCCCCGCTGCCTCCCCTCTTGCTCATGGGAAAGGAAAGTCTTGCGAACCTATGAGATCCTGAGCGCCCCCCAATACAAAGCGCTGGTTGAAAGCCTCGAAACGACGGATGTTTCGGAAGCGGCTCGAAAGCTCGGCTGCGTTCCAGAAGAATACGTCGCTTACATGAGAGAAGTCGGCTGGGGTGAAATCGGACAGGCTGTGTATATGATCTACTCAGCCCCCTCCGAGGTATCTAATGCCTTCCCCGACGCGCCCGACGATCTTAAACCCTACGTCTTATTCGGAGACGATTTTTCGGGATATGCGGGCGCATTTCACCGAGTGAATGGCCAATTGGTGGAAATTTGCTTGTCAGATTGGACTATAGTCCCGTGCGACGAGACCTTCTTCGAGTTTGTAGTAGACAAGTTTAGCGGCCAGCCACCCCTGCAATGAGGTTTGGTTGGGGCCGAAACGCCACCGCACTCAAACAAACCCCAGATTCGTCGTCGAGTAATTCCCGATATTCGGCAGCACCGTCGACATATTCCCCGCCGACACCCCGAACCAGCTCGCCAGCGTTGCGGCATATTGATCGACCGAAGTCGTCGGCAACAGCCGCCCCTGCCCGACATCGCTTGGCGTGTTGTGCCCGAAATCGGGCGGGGTGCCATAGATGCGGCCGCCCTGCACCGCGCCGCCCAGCACGAAATGCATGCCGCCCCAGCCATGGTCGGAGCCGTCGTCATTCTGCGTCAGCGTGCGGCCGAAGTCCGATGCGGTGAAGCTGGTCACCTTGTCCGCCACGCCCAGCGCAAGGGTGGTGTCGTAGAAAGCGCGCATCGCGTCGGCGACGCGGCCGATCAGGGTCGGGTGATCGCGCAGCAGGAAATCGTGCATGTCCCACCCGCCGATCGACACGAAGAACACCTGCCGCTTCGCGCCCAGTTCCTGTGACACGGAAATCAGCCGCGCGACGATCTTGAGCTGGTCGGCCAGCGTATTGCCGGTCGGGAACAGCGTGAAATTCGCCGCCGGGGCGCTCGCCAGCGCGCCATTGACCTGCGCATAGAGGTCGAGCGCGCGCTTCGACACGGTGGCGTGTTCGTTGGCGATCAAATTCGCCTGCGCCCCGCCCATCAGCGTCCGCAGCGTGCTGGCGGCGGTGGCCGATCCGAACAGCGTCGAAGCGCCGTTGATCAGCGCGGTCGGGCCGTTGGTACCGGTGACATACTGGATCGAGCTGCGCCCCGACAGATACACCGCATTGCCCGACGCGCTGATACAGGTCAGCGCGGACGTGCCGTTGCCGCTTTGCAGCAGGTCGCCGATGCGCCCGCCCCAGCCCGATGTCGCACCCTCCGCGCTCGATGCCTGCCAATAGCTTTGCTGGTCGTTGTGGCTGAACAGCTTGGGCGGCAGCGCGACCGACGCCGCCTGATACTGCGCCTTGGTCGTCGGCCGCACCAGCGTGCCGACATTGAGTACCGGGGCGAGCTTGCCCGCGTCGAACAGTGGCAACAGCGACGCCATCGTCGGCGCCAGCGCATATTGCCGCCCGCCCAATGCATTGCTCGGGTTGAGCAGCGTCGCGGTCAGGCTGTCGCGCGCATGCCCCAGCGTCGGCCGCTGCGCGAGATAGGCGGCATGCGTCGCGCTGTCATAGGGCGGCAGCGTGTTGGCGTAATCATTGCCGCCATAGAGGAATATGCACACCAGCGCCTTGTAATCGCTGGCGACCGCCGCCGATGCCTCGCCGATCGCGGCAAGCTGGGTGACGAAGGGCGCGGCGGCGCCCGCTGCACCGAGTGCGGCGGTGCGCTTGAGGAAGGCGCGGCGCGATTGGTTCTGGTCCATGTCCCGGCCCCTCACTTCAGCGTCAGAAATTCGGGCGATGCCATCGTCAGCAGGACGGCGATCGCGATGCGGTTTGAATTGCTGCTCGAACTGTCGACCGCAGCGCGGATCGCGGTAATCGTCCCGCTGGAAAGCTGTCCGGCGGCGAGCCACAGATTGATCCGGTCGACCAGCGCCGCGCTGTCCGCCACCAATGTCGACAGCGACCCGTAATCGGTGCGCAGATCGGTCGTGTTGTTCACCACCGCCTGCATATAGTTCACATAGCCGACGACGCTGATTTCATTGGTGATCTGCAATTCCGGCGCGACCAGCCCCGCGCTGGCGATCGGCGTATTGGGCGGGGTATAGCCGGGGCGGAAGAAGTTGAAGACCGACGGGCTGCGCCCCATCGTCTGCGCCAGCCGGTTGATCGAGCTGCTGGTGTCGCCGGTGGTCCAGTTGCCCGAGTTGGATGTCGCCCCGAACGCACGCGCCCAGCCGGTCAGGCGCATCACCGGTTCGCGCAGCTTGCCCGCGCTGGTCGATGTGGGTTCGGTCCGTGCTTCGCTGTCCATCAGGATCGCGCGAATCACCGCCTGCATGTCGCCGCGCACGCCCGAGCCATTATCCGCAAACTTCGCCGCGACGCGCCCGACATAGGCTGCCGAGGGATTGCTGGTCACCAGCCGCTGGATCAGCTGCTTCGAGACGAAGGGCGGGACATTGGGGTGGGCGAAGATCGTGTCGAGCGCCTGCCTGACCGCATCCGCACCCGTTGCCCCGGCGGCGACGGTCGTGCCGAGGAAGGTCGATGCCCCGGTCTCATGCAGCCCGGTGTTAAAGATCATCGCGCGGCGATAGCGATCGGGCGTCGTATTGTCCGATCCGTCGAGCACAAGGCCCGTGAACACCCGCGCCAGCCCCGACACATCCGCCGGGGTATAGGTTTCGACCGGCTGCCCGCCCGATGTCACGACGCTGCCGTCCATGTTCAGCCGCACCAGGCCGATGGTGAACAGCTGCATCAGCTCGCGCGCGTAATTCTCGTCCGGGACCGATCCGGTGCTGGCATTCGCCTTGCGGTTGCCAAGAAAGGTCAGGAACGACCCCATGGCGGCGTTATAGGTCACGCGCTCGATCAGCGTGCGGAAATTGCCGAACGCATTGTCCATCAGCACGTCGACATAGGCGGCCATGGCGAATTGCCGCCAGGACAGGTTCACCCCGCCGATGCCGACCACCAGCATTTCGAGCAGCGCCATGCCGACACGCTGGCGCAGCTGATCGCCCGCGCCGACCAGCTGGCTCCACATCGCATTGTCGAACCCCGCTTCGCCATTGATGAAGCTGGCGTCGGTATAGCCCTTGCTCACCAGCCAGTCCCACAATGTGGTCGGGCGCGGCTTGGCGAATTCGGCGGTGATCCAGCCGTCATAGCCGCGCGCCTGAACATCGGCGATATCGGTGGCGGTCGCACCCATCGTCGCCTGGGACAGAAAACGGCTGGCCTGTGCTGCGGTGGGCGGAGCGGGGGTCGGCGTCGGCGTCGGGCCGGGCGTCGACACCACGCCGCCTCCGCCACCGCCGGAGTCGCACGCGGCCAGCGCGAGCGCGATGCTGCTGACTCCGACTGCGGTAAAGCTGCCGCCCGCGCGTGCGACATCGCCCGCGACCGCCGGTTGTGGCGCAAGCGCTTCATCCACCGCAATCAGCGGCGATTCCAGTTTGTCCATCGGTCCCACCCCGGACGCACGGCACCTCCCGTGCCACGACGTCCGCCCGGAACATTCCCCTTTCCGGCGCCGCGCACCAGTCGAAAAGAGTATCAATTTGTCGCAAACCAAAATCGGCTGCCGCGATTGCTCCGGCGCGCGGTTGACGTCATCCTGCGCTGATGAAAGCCGTGCTGCCTGCGCTTGCCCGACCGCTGATCGAACCCGGCCTGCCCACCGGGATCGACGCACTTTGGTTCACCAGCCGGGAAGAGGCGCTGGCAATGATCGGCGATGCCGACATCGCCTGGGTCGACATGAACCGGCCGGGCTGGACCGGCGAGATCGCGGCAGCAGGCGCGCGGCTCAGATGGCTGTCGACCATCTATGCCGGAATCGACGCATTCGACATCGACCTGCTCAAGGCGCGCGGCACGATCCTGACCAACGGCGCGGGCATCAATGCCGTCGCGGTCGCCGAATATGCCGTGCTGGGCATCCTTGCCGCCGCCAAACGGTTTGACGCGGTGGTCCGCAGCGCCGACCGCCGCGAATGGCCGGACGATGCACCGGGCAAGATCGAACTGTTCGGAACGCGCGCGCTGGTGATCGGCTATGGCACAATCGGACGGATGATCGGGGAACGGCTGGCCGCGTTCGGCGTCGCCGTTACCGGCGTCACCCGATCGGGCCGCGACGGCACGCTGACGCCCGACCAGTGGCGCACATGCATCGCGCAATTCGACTGGATCGTCCTCGCCGCCCCCTCGACCGACGCGACGGCGGCGATGATCGGCGCGGACGCGCTTGCCGCAATGAAATCGGGCGCGTGGCTGATCAACGTCGCGCGCGGCGACATGGTCGATCAGGACGCACTGATCGCCGCACTCCGGAAACGGCGCATCGGCGGCGCATTTCTCGACGTCGTCCAGCCCGAACCTTTACCCGCCGATCACCCGCTCTGGACCGCACCCAACACGATCCATTCGATGCACCTGTCGGGCCGTTCGCAGACCGGAATGATCATGCGGGCGACCACGCTGTTCCTGGAAAATGTCCATGCCTTTGTCGACGGACGCGCGATGAAGAATATCGTCGATCTCGACGCGGGGTACTGACCCGGCTAATCCCCTCCCCATGATCCTCGTTATCGACAATTACGACAGCTTCACCTGGAACCTCGTCCACTACCTGATGGAGCTGGGCGCGGAGGTGAAGGTGGTGCGCAACGACGCGCTCACCGCGCAAGAGGCAATCGCCAGCAACGCGCAGGCGTTCCTCCTCTCCCCCGGCCCGTGCACCCCGAACGAAGCGGGGATCAGCCTCGACCTCGTCGCCGCCTGCGCCGATGCGCGCAAGCCGCTGCTCGGCGTGTGCCTGGGCCACCAGTCGATCGGCCAGCATTTCGGGGGCAAGGTGGTCCGCGGCGGACTGATGCACGGCAAGACCTCGCCGGTCAGCCATGACGGCACCGGCCTGTTCGAAGGGCTGCCCAGCCCCTTCACCGCCACCCGCTACCACTCGCTGATCGTCACGGACATTCCCGACGCTTTGGTGGTCAACGCCACCGCATCCGACGGCAGCGTCATGGCGTTCCGCCATCGCGACCTCCCGATCCATTCGGTCCAGTTCCACCCGGAAAGCATCGCCACCGAACACGGCCATGCGATGCTGGCGAATTTCCTGAAAATCGCCGGGATCGGCGCGACCATCCCGGCGTAATTTCGGCAGGCCGAATCAATATCGGCTTAACCAATTTGGGTTAGCACCGATTCGTCTCAACACCATTTCACCGTCTCCCGGACGGACCGCAAGGGAACTCATGGGCGAAGCCGTCACACGTGACTCTCTGACCCCCCGCATGCCGCGCCAGCAGGTGCTGCTGGGTGCGGAGATTTGCGGATTCGGGACCAACGCGCCGACTCGGCATCGCGTCAAGGATCTTTCGATATCCGGCGCGAAGGTTGATCGCGCGGGAACGCTGCGCGCGGGCGCGACAGTGCTGGTATCCGTCGGTGTGCTCAAGGCAATTGGCGCCACGGTAATCTGGGTCAAGGACGATCTGGCTGGCCTGCGCTTTGCCGAGACAATCGATCCCGATGCGGCACGGTCAAAAGCGATCATCGCCCCGCCCAGGCCGCAACCATCCATAACGTCCGGCCGCACTGCCTCAGCAGGCTGGATCAGGGACCGCGACAACCCGTATCGGCGCTGACCACCCGCGCCAGCGCTTGCCCTGCCGATAACAGGAATTGCTCGACTCGCGCGGCGCGCGCCGGAATAGAGGCGGCGTGACGAACTTCAGCCTCCTCCCCGACCCCGCCAGCCCGCTCGCCCGCGAAAGCGCGGCACAGGCATTTGCCGACATCCTCGATGGCCGCGCTGCCGAGGATGAGATCGAGGCGTTCCTGATCGCCCTGTCCGACCGCGGCGAAACCAGCATCGAAATTGCCGAAGCCGCCCGGGCAATGCGCGCGCGGGTGATCCCGGTCAGCGCCCCCGCCAATGCGATCGATGTGTGCGGCACCGGCGGCGACGGCCAGCATACACTCAACGTCTCAACCGCCGTGGCAATCGTCGCCGCCGCGGCAGGCGTGCCGGTCGCCAAGCATGGCAACCGCGCCGCCAGCTCCAGATCGGGCGCGGCCGACACGCTGGAGGCACTCGGCCTCGACCTCGACCGCGCGACGGCAAATGCAGAGGCGCATCTCAACGACCTTGGCATCGCCTTCCTGTTCGCGGCGAAATATCACCCGGCGCTGGGCCGGATCGCCCCGATCCGCAAGCGCATCGGGCGGCGCACGATCTTCAACCTGATGGGACCGCTCGCCAATCCGGCGGGGGTACAGCGCCAGTTGATCGGTATCGCCCGCCCCGATTACGCGCCGATCTATGCCGAAGCCCTGGCGCAATTGGGCGTCAAGGGCGCAGCGATCGTGTCGGGCGAAGAGGGGCTGGACGAATTGTCGCCCGAAGGCGGGTCGCGGGTGGTCAGCATCGGCGATGTCAGCCTGCCCGCGCGCGTGACCCCCGCCGATGCCGGCCTGTCCGCCCACCCGCTCGCCGCGCTGCGTGGCGGCGACGCACAGGAGAATGCCGCAGCGCTGCGCCGCCTGCTCGATGGCGAGCGCGGGGCGTATCGCGACGCGGTGCTGCTCAACGCCGCTGCGGCGCTGGTCGTGGCCGGTGAAGCGATCGATCTGCGCGAAGGCGCGGAGGAAGCGGGAGAGATCATCGACAAGGGGCTTGCCAAAGCGCTGCTCGACTGCTGGATCGCCGCCGCATGAGCACGATGCTGGATCAAATCATCGCGGTGAAGCGCGGCGAAGTGGCGGAGCGCAAGGCCGCGACGTCGCTCGCCGATCTCCAGGCGCTGGCAATGGCACAAACCCCGCCGCGCGGCTTTCGCGCCGCGCTGGATGCCAAGGCGGCAACCGGATACGGCCTGATCGCTGAGATCAAGAAGGCCTCACCCTCCAAGGGGCTGATCCGCGCCGACTTCGCTCCCCCCGCCCATGCCCGCGCCTATGCCGCCGGTGGCGCGGCATGTCTGTCGGTGCTGACCGACGCGCAATTCTTTCAGGGGCATGAGGATTATCTGATCGCCGCGCGCGCCGCCTGCGCGCTGCCGGTGATCCGCAAGGATTTCATGATCGACCCGTGGCAGGTGCTGGAGGCGCGCAGCATCGGCGCCGACGCGATCCTGATCATCGTCGCCGCACTCGAAGACGCGCAGATGGCGGAGATCGAGGATGCGGCACTCGGCCTCGGCATGGACGTGCTGGTCGAAGTGCACGACGCCGCCGAGCTCGACCGCGCACTGGCGCTGCGCTCGCGGCTGATCGGGGTGAACAACCGCAATCTCAAGGATTTCACCGTCTCGTTCGACCGTACTTACGAACTGGTCGGCCGCGCGCCCGAAGGCTGCACCTTCGTCGCCGAAAGCGGGCTGACCAGCCGCGCCGATCTCGACGCGATGGCGCAGCATGGCGTGCGCTGTTTCCTGATCGGCGAGTCGCTGATGCGCCAGGACGATGTCGAGGCGGCAACGCGGGCGATGATCGGGTGAGCGACCTCACCCACATCGATGCCAGCGGCGCCGCGCGCATGGTCGATGTCGGCGCAAAGGCCGAAACCGAGCGCGTCGCCATCGCCACCGGACGGATCACCATGTCGACGGAGGCCGCCAGTGCAATCCGCAACGGCCTGCTCAAGAAAGGCGATGTCATCGCCGTCGCGCGCATCGCCGGGATCATGGCGGCAAAAAAGACCAGCGACCTGATCCCGCTGTGCCACCCGCTGACGCTGAGCAAGGTCAGCCTCGACCTGATCCCCGATGATGGCGGCGTCACCGCCACCGCCACGGTCGGCCTGACCGGGCGGACGGGCGTGGAGATGGAGGCGCTGACTGCCGTCACTGTCGCGCTGCTGACCGTCTACGACATGGCCAAGGCGCTCGACCGCACGATGGAGATCGGCGCGGTCCGCCTGATCGAAAAGCGCGGCGGCAAGTCCGGCGACTGGCACGCAGAGTAATCTACACCCCCCCTGTCAGGGGGAGGATGAAATGACGCCCCGCGACACAGGGTTAACCCACCCCTTACCGCGCTCGCTCAGCGAATCTTGACGGCGCTGGCCCAACACTCGGTCCGTTCAGTTGTGGGGCGTTATGTCAGGTTCGGGGCGGTCGGCCATTTTTTCGCTGTCGGGCGGGCTCGACCCCGGCCAGCCGGGATCCGCCGACAATGCAGCGCCGGGCCGGCTCATCGGCCGCGACGGTGCCCGCGACTGTTTCGTCCACCGCATCACCTCGGCCGGTGCGACGCTGACCGTAACCGGCCCGATCACCCATGGCGAACGCGCCACGATGGAGCTTCCCTTCGGCGTCAGTGCAGAAGGGTCGGTGGTCGGCGACGACCCCAATGCGCTCGCCTTCCGCTTTGACGCGCCGCTGGATGTGGTGGCGGCACTCGCCCGCTGCCTTGCCGCCCTCCCCGCCGAACGCCGCCAGATGCCGCGCATCGAGCTGCGTCAGCGGCTGTGCATCCGCCATGGCGAAGAGGTCGATTTCGCCTGGACCCGCAACCTCTCCCCCGCCGGCCTTGGCGTCGAGACGCGCGCCGCGCTTCGGGTGGGCGAGGCAGTCGAGATCACGCTCGACGGGCTGCGCCCGATCGCGGGCGAGATCCGCTGGACCGAACAGGGACAGGCCGGCATCGCCTTTGCCGAGGAACTGGGCTGGCAGATCCTGATGCCCTGGCTGCGTCAGGTCGCCAATCGCCGCCCGCCGGTGGCGCAGGAACCGATGGCGGGCAGCGCATCGCCGCTCGGCGCGGTCAAGAACGCGATCAAGCTCGACGCCGCCACCCATGTCCGCTCGGGCAGCAGCTGGTGGAACGCCCAGATCACCTCGCTCAGCAACGCGCTGGTCGAGTTCGAAAGCGATACCGAATTCGCCCCCCTGTGCGGCCTGTGGCTGTCGCTGCCGCAGATCGGCGGCTGGCCGATCCGGGTGATCGAATGTCATGGCGCGCGCCACGTCGCCGAATTCCGCCTGCCGCTGCGCCCCCACGAAATGAGCCGGTTGAGCGAAGCCGCGCGCCCGCGCTGAGAGCCAGTTTGCCGATGCGCCTCCCGGTGCCGCCTCGACCATAAGGCCCGCTCCCGCTAATCGGAGCCATGGCCGAGATGATTTCCGTAGCCGAAGCACAACAACGCCTGTTCGCACTGGCCGACCCCGTCGCGATCGAACAGGTGCCGCTGCGCGATGCCGCCGGTCGCTGGGCCGCCGCACCCGTGACAGCTCGACGTACCCAGCCCGAACTGCCGCTGTCGGCGATGGACGGCTATGCGATCCGCTTCGCCGACCTGCCCGGCCCGTGGCGGGTCGTCGGCGAAAGCGCGGCCGGGTGCCCCTTCGCGGGCGCGCTCACGGCGGGTGAAGCGGTCCGCATCTTCACCGGCGCCGCAGTACCCGATGGCGCGGACACGATCCTCGTGCAGGAAGAAGCGGCCCGCGACGGCGACGCGCTGACGCTGGCTGGCGAAGGCCCTCCGCATGTCGGCGCACATATTCGCCCGGTCGGACTCGACTTCTCCTATGGCGAGACACTCATCGCTCCCGGCGCGCGCCTGACCCCGGCACGGATCGCGCTCGCCGCGATCGCCGGCCACGCCACCCTGCCCGTCCACCGCCGCATCCGCGTCGCGATCGCCGCCACGGGCGATGAACTGCGCGCACCCGGCGCACCGCTGGTCCCCGGCGCAATCCCCGAAAGCAACGGCACGATGCTCGCCGCAATGCTCGCCGCGCTGCCGGTCGATCTGATCGAGCTTGGCATCCTGCCCGACCGCATCGACACGCTCACCGCTGCCTTTGCCGCAGTCGATGCCGACCTGCTTATCACCAGCGGCGGCGCGTCGGTCGGCGACCATGATCTGGTCCGCCCCGCGCTCGCGGCTGCCGGGACGGTAATCGACTTCTGGCGGATCGCGATGCGCCCGGGCAAGCCGCTGATGGCTGGGCGGATGCGCGATACCGTCGTCATCGGCCTGCCCGGCAATCCGGTGTCGGCGCATGTCACCGCGCTGCTCTTTGCGTTACCGATGATCGCGCATCTTTCAGGAGCTGGCGAGCCGCTGCCACGGCGGCGGCGCGCAACGCTGGACGCCGCGTTGCCGGCCAATGGCGTGCGCGAAAACTATCTCCGTGCCGTGCTGTCCGGTGACCGGGTCCGTGCTGTCGACCTGCAGGACAGTTCAATGTTGCGCGTTCTTGCCGCATCCGACTGTCTGATCGCGCGTCCCCCACATGTTCCGCAGGCAAGAGCTGGCGACTCCGTGGAAATCCTCGACATCGGCTGACTCCCCCACGCTTGACGCCGCACGGAACAAAGCGTAGACGTTCCATGTCTGTTCTGAATAGGGGACGTCCGATGCTTACCAAGAAGCAGCATGAGCTGATCTGCTTCATCGCCGATCGCCTGGCCGATACGGGGGTGTCGCCCTCGTTCGAGGAGATGAAGGACGCGCTCGACCTCAAGTCCAAATCGGGAGTCCACCGCCTGATCTCGGCACTGGAGGAACGCGGTTTCCTGCGCCGACTGCCCAACCGTGCGCGCGCGCTCGAAGTGGTCAAGATGCCCGAACGTGGCGAGACCAAGAAGCCCGCCGCCAAGTCGACCGTCGTCGCCATGCCGCGCCCCGCGCCGCAGCCGGCAAATGACGTGATCGAAATCCCGCTCCACGGCCGTATCGCGGCCGGCGTGCCGATCGAAGCGATGGAGGGCTCGACCATGCTCCCCGTCCCGGCCGCGCTGCTCGGTTCGGGCGATCATTATGCGCTTGAGGTTGCCGGTGACTCGATGGTCGAGGCCGGGATCTTCGACGGCGACTATGCGCTGATCCGCCGCCAGGAAACGGCGCGCGACGGCGAGATCGTGGTCGCCCTGATCGACGAGATGGAAGCGACGCTGAAATATTTCCGTACCGAGGGCAGCATGGTCCGCCTCGACCCGGCGAACCGCAGCTACGACCCCCAGCGCTACCGCCCCGATCAGGTGCGCGTACAGGGCAAACTGGCCGGCCTGCTGCGCCGCTACTGACACACTTAAAGCGCCTCCCCTTCAGGGGAGGGGTTGGGGTGGGGCGGTGAGACGAGGGCGCATACGCCAAGCCAAACCGGCCCGGAACAAGGGTGAGCCAGCATGACCCTGACCGGCGGATGCCATTGCGGCGCGATACGCTACGCAATCGACGGCGAACCGCTCCATGGCGGTCAGGCGCTGTGCCACTGCACCGACTGCCGCCGCTGCGCCGGGGCACCGATGGTCGGCTGGGCAATGTATTTCGAGGACGCACTGGCGGTCACGCAGGGCAACCCCCGCGAATATGCCTCGTCCGACACTGGCCGCCGCTGGTTCTGCGAAACCTGCGGCACGGGCCTGTTCTACCGCAATGCCACCAACCTGCCGGGCCTGGTCGATGTCCAGGCATCGACCCTGGACGACCCCGACGCCGTCCCCGCCGCCGCCCACATCCAGACCGCCGACCGCATCGGCTGGATGAAGGATGCGCATAGCCTGCCGCAGTTCGAGCGGTTTCCGGGCGGGGCGTAGGACAGCGACATGACCTACTCCGGCACGCGCGCCCGTGGACTTGGTTGTGTCGCGGGTCTGCTTGTGACCCTTCTAGCTGGCGCGGTCAGCTATGGGTTCATGACCGGGTTTCTGCCAGTTCGCCCCTTCGACTCGGATCGCTGGAAACAGGTGGAGCGAGTCGATGATCAGGCGCGCATCCACATGATCGAACATCTAATGTGGAGCAGGAAGCTCGACGGCCTGAGCCGCACCGAATTGGTTGCGCTCCTGGGCCCACCGTCAAACGCGGGCTACTTCCGCGACCGCGACTATGTCTATTGGCTCGGTAACGAACGGTCGCTGTTCTCCATCGATTCCGAATGGCTGGTGGTCGATGTCGATGCCTCGGGCCGCGTCTCGCACTATGAAGTAGTGCGCGACTAGGCGGAACCTGGACGCGCAACGCGTCCGCAATAGCTACCCCGGCCTTGTGCCGCGGTCCGCCGGGAGGCAGGCGCGAAGGGTGAAATTGATCGAGCCAATTAGGGAACTTTTTTCAGCGCAATCCTTGGCTGGCTATGCTTGAAGCGGTTGGCCTTGCCGCTCGGGTGAAATTGCGCTGATCTGGCGGAATGAAGCGATGGCTGATCATCACGGGTGCACTGTGCCTCTTGGCCACTTTCCTGATTCTACGCGTCTGGAATGGCCCGACTTTCGATCGCGCAAAGCTGGCGGCGATCAGGACAGAGGCGCACGCACTAATGCGGACGCACACTGGTCCCGCGTCAGGTGATTGGATCGATGTTCCGCGAAAAGATTGGCCCCGCACGATCGCCGGCCTGCACCCGGAACAGGTGCGGGTCACGGGCTGGGGCGTTAACATCGCCACCAAATCCTATTTCGACGGCGGCTGGGGCTATCATATCCCGCGCGATGGGCGCGCCCTCCCGATGCCACGGGAATGCTATTCGGAACCTGCCGCTGGCCTATTCTGGCACGGCCCGTGTTGACCCGCCCCCTCACCTCGGCGGCATCACCGTCTCCGCCTCCAGCCACGGATGCCGCGCCCCTGCCCGCCGCACTGTCACAACCGTCGGCCGCTCCCCGAACGTGATCGCCACCCCGCCGGTTGCCTCCAGCTGCGCGCGATCCAGCTTCAGCCATTTCGGCACGCACCCGCGCGGCAGCCAGCGATCCGCGACGATGATGTCGGCTGACGCACAGAACGCCACCATCTCCCGCCACGGCACGCGATAACCACTGCGCGTCGCCGCGATCCGCCATGCGCGCCCCCCGCGCTCCACCGTCACCATGCACAGGTCCGCGCTGCACCGCGCATCGCGCTGCTCCGCCAGCGCCGGGAGCTCCGCATCCACCCCGCCATTCTCCGCCAGCGTGTCGCGAACATAATCCCCCGCCCGGTCACGCAGCAGCGCCAGCTCGCCGCCCTCCATCCGCAGCGCCAGATGCCGCCCGTCGCCGGTCACCAGCAAATCCGGCATCGGCGTCGCCAGTGCCCACACCGCCCCCATCGCAACCGGCACCAGTCCCGCCAACCGTACCCGCGTCCGCCACAACGCGATCCACACGCCGCCCACCACCATCAGCGCATAGGCCCCGCCCGGCATCGCGGGCAGCATCGCCAGCGCACCGGGCGCATTCGCAGCGCTATGCGCGATCCACAGCAACAGATGCAGTCCCTGTTCCGCCACCCACCAGAAGGGCGCACCCAATCCTAATGCATCGAACGCCAGCCCCGCCGCCTCGAACGGCATCACGACAAAGGTCGTCAGCGGTATCGCCACGATATTGGCCAGCGATCCGTACAGCCCGGACTTGTGGAAATGGTAGAGCGCAATCGGCGTCAGCGCGATCTCGACCACCAGGCCCGTGAGCAACAGCGAAGCAATCCCCCGCGCCAGCCGCCGTCCCCACCCCTCCTCGCGCCGCTCGAACCAGCCGCGCACACGCTGGTTCTCGTGCAGCGCAACGATCGCGGTGACCGCGGCAAAGCTCATCTGGAAACTCGGCCCGACCAGCGCCTCGGGCCACAGCAGCAGCACCACCAGCGCCCCGAACGCGACGAGCCGCAGCGTGATCGCCTGTCGCCCCAGCATCATCGCCGCCAGGATCATCAGCGCCGCGATGCACGCCCGCACCGTCGGCACCTCCGCCCCGGTCAGCAGCGTGTATCCCACCGCCGTCACGCCCGCGACGCCCGCCGCAATCACCGGCAACGGCCAGCGCAACGCCAGCCATGGGCTGAGCGCCAGCAGCCGCAGCACCAGCAGCATCGTCGCACCGACCACCGCCGTCACATGCAGTCCGCTCACCGACAGCAGATGCGCCAGCCCGGATCGCCGCAACGCCTCCGCATCCTCCTCGGAAATCGCGCCGCGATCCCCCGTCACCAGCGCCGCCGCAATCCCGCCCGCACTCCCCTCGATCCGCGACTGGACATGCGCGGTCAGCCGGGCGCGCAGCCCGCTATCGGGTCGCCCCGGCGCCACCACCGCTACCGGCGCAAACCCCCGCCCGGTCGCGCCCAGCCCCTCGAACCACGCCACCCGCTCGAAATCATAGGCCCCTGGCACGGCGGGCGGCGCGGGCGGCATCAGCCGCGCCCGCACCCGCACCCGCGCACCCGGGCTCAGCCCATCGGGCATATCCTTCACCGCCAGATTGATCCGCACCAGCCCCGGCAAGCCGCTCCCCGCATCGGTGGCGATCCGCAGCCGCACCAGCTCACGCGCCGGCATCGGCTCGATCCGCTCGACGGTTCCGACGACCTGCACCACCGCCGGACGCGCCAGCACCGGCGCCGCGACCCGCTCCGCCCGCCACCACACCAGCGCACAGCCCAGCGCGATCAGCACTCCCGCCCAAACCAGCGCCCGCGCCGCGCGCGCGCTGCGTCCCACCGCCAGCGCCGCCGTCGCCAGCGCCAGCCCGCCCAGGATCACCGCGCCCCAGCGCGCCGCATCGGGCAGCGCGAACCACGCCGCGATCCCTGCCCCGATCATCACCGGTACCCACAGGAACAACTGCCCGCGCTCGACCTCCAGCCAGCGCTCGACCCGCGCGCCGACCCCGCCCGGCCAGTCCGGTGTCGGCAGCCGGACTGGCCCCCATGCGCGTGCGACGTGGCTCCCCATCGGGAACACAGCCTGTGCCAAGCCCAGTCCACACGCAACCCGCCCTCCCCCGTATCACTGCGGTTTGAAGCGCATCGCGCCGCGTGCTAGGGGCGCACGCGGCCATCCCGGCCGCCACTGACAAGCTGGAGATTGCGCGGTTGAGCGCTGTACCTGAGCCCGCCACGGGCGCCACCATCGTTACGCGCTTCGCGCCCTCGCCGACCGGCTTCCTGCACATCGGCGGCGCGCGCACCGCCTTGTTCAACTGGCTGTTCGCCCGCCATCATGGCGGCAAATTCCTGCTGCGGATCGAGGATACCGATCGCGCCCGCTCGACGCAGCCCGCCATCGCCGCGATCCTCGACGGGATGCGCTGGCTCGGCCTCGATTGGGATGGCGAGGAAGTCTATCAGTTCGCGCGCGCGGACCGCCATGCGCAGGTCGCGCACGCGATGCTCGAAAGCGGCCACGCCTATCGCTGCTGGATGACGCAGGAGGAAATCGCCGCGCAGCGCGAAGCGGCACAGGCGGCGAAGCAGCCCTATCGCATCCGCAGCCCGTGGCGCGACCGCAATGACGGCCCGCTCGACCAGCCCTATGTCGTCCGCATCCGCGCGGAACGTGAGGGCGCGACGACGATCCGCGACCTCGTTCAGGGCGAAGTGACGGTGCAGAATGCCGAGCTGGACGACATGGTCCTGCTGCGCTCGGACGGCACGCCGACCTATATGCTCGCAGTGGTGGTCGACGATCACGACATGGGCGTGACCCATGTGATTCGCGGCGACGATCACCTCAACAACGCCTTCCGCCAGCTCACGATTATCCGTGCGATGGACTGGGCCGAGCCGACCTATGCCCATATCCCGCTGATCCACGGCGCGGACGGGGCAAAGCTGTCGAAGCGGCACGGCGCACTTGGCGTCAATGATTACCGCGACGAACTCGGCGTATTGCCCGAAGCCTTGTTCAACCACCTCCTCCGCCTCGGCTGGGGCCATGGCGATGCGGAGATCATCGACCGCGCTCAGGCGATCGAATGGTTCACGCTCGACGGCGTCGGCAAAAGCCCATCGCGCTTCGACCTCAAAAAGCTCGACAGCCTCAACGGCCATTATATCCGCGCCGCGGATGACGCGCGACTGGCCGAACTGACCGCACAATTCCTGCCGTTCGATCCGACCGCCGAACAGCGTGACCTTCTGCAGCGCAGCATGCCCGCGCTCAAGCCGCGGGCCGCCAGCCTGATCGAAATCGCCAATGGCGCGGCCTTTCTGTTCGCCACCCGCCCGCTCGAAATCGACGCGGACGCGGCCCCGCTTCTTGAAGGCGATGCACGCGAACTTGTTTCGCAGTTGCACACAGCGCTTGACGCGGTGGCGGACTGGAATACGGAAGCACTCGAAGCTGCGGTACGCGAGGTTGCGGAGTCGGCGGGCGTCAAACTGGGTGCGGTGGCACAGCCATTGCGCGCGGCGCTCACCGGAAAGCGCACCTCGCCGGGGATTTTCGATGTGCTCGTCCTGCTCGGGCGCGACGAAAGCCTCAGCCGGATTGCAGATCAGATGACGGCCTTTCCGGGCGCGTGACCCGGACGGCTGAAGGAAAGGAAGTGACGATGACCGATTCCACCCTCAATCTGGGCGACAAGGCATATCCCGTACGACAGGGTAGCGTGGGGCCCGAGGTCGTCGATATCCGCAAATTCTATGCCCAGACCGGCAAGTTCACCTATGATCCCGGCTTCACCTCCACCGCATCGTGCGAATCGGGACTCACCTATATCGACGGCGATCAGGGCGTCCTGCTGCATCGCGGCTATCCGATCGACCAGCTCGCCGAACAGTCGAGCTTCATGGAAGTCGCCTATCTGCTGCTGAACGGCGAACTGCCCAGCAGCGATGAACTCGGCAAGTTCACCCACACGATCAGCCGCCACACGATGCTGCATGAACAGCTCGCGACCTTCTATCGCGGCTTCCGTCGCGACGCGCACCCGATGGCGATCATGTGCGGCGTGGTCGGCGCGCTTTCGGCCTTCTACCACGACTCGACCGACATCAGCGATCCGCACCAGCGCATGATCGCGTCGCACCGCCTGATCGCCAAGATGCCGACGATCGCGGCGATGGCGTACAAGTACAGCGTGGGTCAGCCGTTCCTGTACCCGGACAATTCGCTGTCCTACACCGGCAACTTCCTGCGCATGACCTTCGGCGTCCCGGCAGAAGAATATGTCGTCGATCCGATCATCGAATCGGCGATGGACAAGATCTTCATTCTCCACGCCGACCACGAACAGAACGCATCGACTTCGACCGTGCGTCTCGCCGGGTCGTCGGGCGCCAATCCGTTCGCATGCATCGCGGCGGGCATCGCCTGCCTCTGGGGTCCTGCGCATGGCGGCGCGAACGAAGCGGCGCTCAACATGCTGCGTGAGATCGGCCGTCCGGAACGCATTCCGGAATATATCGCCCGCGCCAAGAACAAGGACGATCCGTTCCGCCTGATGGGCTTCGGCCACCGCGTGTACAAGAATTTCGACCCGCGCGCGAAGGTATTGTCCAAGGCCGCGACCGAAGTGCTCGACAAGCTCGGCATCAGCGATCCGGTGCTCGACACCGCGCGCGAACTGGAGCGGATCGCACTCAGCGACCAGTATTTCATCGACAAGAAGCTGTACCCGAACGTCGATTTCTACTCGGGCGTGATCCTGTCGGCGATCGGCTTCCCGACGACGATGTTCACCGTCCTCTTCGCCCTGGCCCGCACCGTCGGCTGGGTCGCGCAGTGGAACGAAATGATCAGCGATCCGGACCAGAAGATCGGCCGCCCGCGCCAGCTCTACACCGGCCCGACCCAGCGCGATTACGTGCCGGTCAGCCAGCGCTGATGCGTTCCAACCCCTCTCCGGTCCGCCGGGGAGGGGTTTTCACATCGTGGTGGCGATGATGTAGCCGCCCACTACGATCACCACGATCGCGAACAGCTTCTCTAGCAGCCCTTTGCGCGTCGCCATCCTTTTGCCGGTCGCGATGCCCGCCACCGCGCCGCCGATGCCGCCCAGCAGCATCAGCCCCGCGATCCGCCAGTCGACATAGCCCGACAGTGCATAGGACCCGGCCGTCGTCGCGCCGAGCGCGCTGACCACCACCAGTGACGTGCCAGCCGCATAGCTCAGCGGCATCCGCGTCGCCGCGATCAGCGCGGGCACGATCAGGAACCCGCCACCAATCCCGAAAAATCCCGAGGCCAGGCCGACCGCCAGCCCTGCCGGAACCAGCCGCGGCACCAGATGCCGCGCGGTGGCACGGCTCAGCCGCACATCCGGCTGCTCCACCCCGCGCCGCTTGCGGAACATCGACAGGCCGATGGCGATCATCAGCAGCCCGAACAGCAGCAACAGCCGCTGTCCGTCCATCGCCTTGCCCAGTTCGGCGCCCGCCGCCGCTCCCGCGACGCCCGCCACCGCGAACAGCGCGCCACACCGCCACTTGACCGTCCCGGCACGGGCATGGCCGACCAGTCCCGCCAGCGCGTTGGCGGCCACCGCCACCGCCGCCGTGCCGATCGCCGCATGCGCCGATCCGACGCCCACGACATGGACCAGCAACGGCACCGCAAGGATCGATCCGCCGCCGCCGACCAGCCCCAGCACCAGCCCGATCAGCGCGCCCGACAGGATGGTTGCGGCGAGCATAATCGCTTACCCCGCCTGCAACGCACGGTTCCACGGCATCCGCCGCAGCACCAGCGCCATGCCGCACCAGCCGGTCGTCCCGGCCAGGGTCAGTCCTGCACCGACAAAGGCCGCCAGACCGAAAAAGCCGGGATGGACCAGCAGGCCAAGCATGACCCCGGTCAGGGTCAGGCATCCGGCGCCAATCTGCACCTGCCGCATCATCTCCAGCGGCTGCTTGCGATCGACCGCAGTCGGCAGTCCGGCATTGCGCCAGCCATCGATCCCGCCTTCCAGCAGGTGACAGGGCGATCCGCCCGCCGCTGCCTTCAACGCTTCGGCATTCGCCGCCGTCCGCATCCCCGACCGGCAATGGAACACCAGCGGCCGCCCCAGCGCGGCGACCTCGCCGATTCGCGCCAGCGGCACATTGATCGCGCCGGGAATCTTCTCCCGCGCATGTTCGTCCGCCTCGCGGATATCGACCAGCACCGCGCCAGCCTCGATCGCCCGCCGCGCATCAGCCGGCGCGATTGCCTTGATCGTCATGTCATCAGTCCTTGCAATAAAGTTGGTACAGGGTGGCGAGCAGCGCCTCGGTCCGCGGATCGGCGATGCGGTACCAGAGCGTCTGCCCCTCGCGGCGAAAGGCAACGAGCCCCTCGTCGCGCATCTTGGCGAGGTGCTGCGACAGCGCCGATTGCGACAGCGCAACCTCCCGCGCCAGGTCGGTCACGGTCATCTCGCCATGTTCGACCAGCTTGCACAGCACCATCAGGCGCCGACCATTGCCCATCGCCTTGAGCAAGGCGGCCACGCCGTCCGCCTTCGCCGTGAACGTCGCCAGATCCATCGAAACCTTGAGCATCTGCCTTTCCTTACATTAGGTATTGCTAATTTAGATGATACTTATATATTGTCAAGCATCGACTGGAGACACCCCATGCAACCCGTGATCGAAGCATTCTTCGACGAGCCCACCAACACCGTGACCTATCTGGTCGCCGATCCCGCCACCGGCGATGCCGCCGTGATCGACCCGGTCCATGATTTCGACCCGGCGAGCGGCGAGGTCGACTCGGCATCCGTGGATCGCGTGCTGGAAAGCGCGGCATCGCATGGCTGGCGGATCGTCATGGTGCTCGAAACCCATGCCCATGCCGATCACCTGTCGGGCGCCCCCTTGATCAAGGCGCGGACCGGCGCGTGGATCGGCATCGGCGAACATATTCGCGACGTGCAGAAGATCTTTCGCCCGGTGTTCAACCTCACCGACCTCAAGACCGACGGATCGGACTTCGACCGGCTGTTCGCCGATGGCGACCGCTTTGCGCTGGGAAATCTGGAGGTCGCGGTGCTGCACGTCCCGGGCCACACCCCGGCCGACATCGCCTATCGCATCGGCGACGCGGCGTTCGTCGGCGACACGCTGTTCATGCCCGATTATGGCACCGCCCGCGCGGATTTCCCCGGAGGCGACGCGCGGACGCTGTACCGCTCCATCCGCAAGCTGCTGACGCTGCCCGACGAAACCCGACTGTTCCTGTGCCACGATTACAAGGCGCCGGGCCGCAGCGACTATCGCTGGGAAACCACGGTCGGCGCGCAACGCCGCGACAGCGTGCATGTCCATGACGGCGTCAGTGAGGACATATTCGTCGCCATGCGCGAAGCGCGCGACGCAACGCTGTCAGTACCGAAGCTGCTGCTCCCGTCGATCCAGGTCAATATCCGCGCGGGACAATTGCCCGAAGCGGAGGACAATGGCGTCCGCTATCTGCGCATCCCGGTGAAGCCGCGCGCGGCGTGAGCCAAGCGTGAGAGCGCCCCGGGAAGCAATCAGCCCGCCGCCATCATCCGCCGCGCCTCGGCAAAGCCAGCCGCGAGGATGTCGGCACCATCGGGCACCAGCACATCCGGCTCCAGCTGCCAGCGCGGCCGGTCCCGCACATCATAAACCGGCTCGGCCGAATATTGCAGCTCGAATCCGGTCCGGTTGAGCCGCAACGGGAACACCGCCGCGCCCAGCTGCATCATCGGCGTCCCCACGATCCGCGCCCGGCCCAGCCCGCGCATGCCCATCGGGAACCCTTCGGCCATGCTCGCGCTCCAGCGGTCGCACAGCACGATGACCGGACGGTCATAGGTGAACGGCCCGCGCGGCTCGACCCATTCAGTCCACGGCGCACTCAATCCCCGCCCGGCGCGCCGCCGCATCCGCGCATAGGGCGCGCGCGTGGTGATAAACCGCCCCATGATCGGCCGCGCGACCGCGGTATCGCCCCCACCATTGCCGCGCACGTCGATGATCAGCGCCGGGGCATCGCGCAGTTCGACGAGCGCCGAATCGAACGCCGCCGTCGCCGCATAATCGCCAAAGCTGCGGATCGCGATCCAGCCAATGCCGCCCTCCAGCCGCCGGTGCGCGATGGTCGCTGGGTCCTCGCGCTGCAGGATGGGAAGCGCGACCTCCCCCTTCCCCGCCACGGTGAACTGTCGCGCCATCGCACGCTTGCCTGCCACCACCGCGTTGATCGCGAACCGATCCGCCGCCGGATCGGGCCGCGCCAGGCAGGTCAGCGCCGCCGCTTTGATCGCATCACCCACCGACACGCCATCGACTGCGGTCACAACATCGCCGATCGCCAGTCCCGCAGCGCTCGCCCCCGAGTCCGGCGCGACATTGGTCACGCGCAGGCCCCCCGCACCCCGCTCCACGAGCAGGTCGAACGGCGGCATCCGGGGAATGCCGTTCGGCCCGCTGCGGACCGATGTGTGCGGGTCGTAGAGTTCGCCCAGCGCCGCGCGCAGGACATGCGCGAAATCGTTCCAGCTCGGCGCAACAATCGCGCGCGGGCGATAGACGCGGCGCACTCTGTCCCAGTCGGTCGCCTTCTCGCCAAAGAAGCAATAGCGGTCGCGCAACGTCTCCCACATCTCGTCGAAATCCTGCGCGAGCGTGACGTCGCGCGGCGGCTCCTTGGCCTGCAAAGCCTGCGGAAGGGCGGGAAGTGCAAGGCCGGCGGCAAGCCCGCGCAGCGCGGCGCGGCGATCGATCATGGTCATGGTCATGGTCATGGTCATGGTCATGGGGCGGACGTAGCAGGCCGCTGCCCCGCCATCAACTACAAGCGTAGTCGGTACGATCAGTTCTCGCGCGCGGGAAGAGTCAGGACAAAGCGCGCGCCCTGTCCCGGCGCGCTGTCCACAGTGATGTCACCGCCCATCGCGCGGGCAAGCCGCCGCGCGATATACAGGCCCAGCCCGCTCCCGCCCGGTTCGCTGGGATCGACCCGCCCGAATTTCTCAAAGATGCGGGCATGGTCCTCGGCCGCGATACCCTTGCCCTGATCCGCGACGATGACACAGCCGAGCGCACCTTCACGTTCCAGCCTTACCCACACCGCTCCGCCGGGTGGCGAATAACGCAGGGCATTGCCGATCAGATTGACCATGATCTGCAGCACGCGGCGGAACTCGCCGGTGGCGGGCAGGCTCTCGTCCGCCTTGGGCTTGTCGATCCGCACATCCGCCTCGCTCGCGCGCACGGCAAGCAGCCCGGCGGCACGCCGCGCGATATCGGCCAGGTCGATCGGTTCCGCCTCGACCTCGAAATCGTCGCGCTCGACCGCGCTCAGATCGGCGAGATCGTCGACCAGTGACAACAGGTGCCGCCCGGCATTGGCAATGTCCCCGGCATAATCCGCATAGTCCGCGCGCAGGGGGCCATCGAGCTGGGCGCTCAGGCTGTCCGCATTGGCGATGATCCGGCTCAATGGCTTGCGCAGCGCACGGTCCAGCCGCTGGCCGAACTCACTGGTGAACACCGCCTCAGGCGCCGCCGCGGGATGCGCGGGCGCATCCTCTGCCGGCTCGATCATCTCCGCCGCTCCGGTGAAGCCGGCAAAGCGCGCCTGGGCATCGACACGCGGGCTGGCCGACAGGCGCACGCGGCGCCCGGTTCCGCGCAGCTCGGCGACCTGCCCCTCGAACCGCCCCTGCTCCGCCGCTGCGGTCAGGATCGGCAACGCGCCCTCATCATCCGCCTCCAGCGCGAACAACAGCGTCAGCGGCTGGCCCAGCATCGCACCCGCATCGAACCCGTAGCGTGCGCCCGCTTCAAGCGAGAGGTGCGTCAGCCGCATCGCCGAATCGCATTCCCACACCCAATCGGCGTCGCTGCGCAGGAAATCATCCTCGCGCCGCTCATCCTCCACTGCCCGCCACGCGGCACGCGGGCGCCATCCGCTGATCTCCAGCCGGACGCCATCGGGATCGGGTTCGGCGCGGACCCACAGGTCGATATCATCCTCGCCATCCGCCGCGACGATATTGCGCGAGATCGCGATGCCCAGCCGCTGCGCCAGGCGGGCAATTGCAGCAATCTGGGGCACTGCAAGCGGTTCACCCTGCCTGCCCCCGGCCCGCATGTTAAGGTCGGACAGACGCGGTTCGGCATCGATCAGCCGCCCGTCCCGGCCAACCCGGCCAATCGCTACCGGCACATGCGGGTCCATCGCGTTCATGCCGCGCCCCCCACCGCCAGAATCGCCGCGCGATAATCATCGGGAAGGCGCAGCGACGCGAGCGCGGCGCGGGCATCTTCGACCGAAATGGCCATGATCGTGTCGAGCGATTCGGCGAATGCCTCGATATCGCGGCGCGGATCGGCTTCCGTGAGCGCCAGGCCCAGACGTGCAATCGCCGGGCGATCAAGATCCAGCGCACGCAATGCAACCCATAGCCGGTCGCTACCCCGGTCGAGCACAAGCCCGCGCGCCACCGGATAGCCCACCCCCAGCGCATGGGCGAGCAGACCCGCAAACAATGTGACCCGCCGGTCGCCCAGCGCTTCATTGAGCAGTTCGGGAAGCTCGTGCGGCTGCGCGTCGATCGCAACCGCAAGCCGCATCACCGCCGCCTCCAGCCGGTCGCCTTCGTCATGCGCGGCAAGGCTGCGTTGCGCTGCTTCCGCCAGTACGCGATCGAGCGCGGCCATATCGGGTACCGCAAAGTCGCGCGCCGCGCCCGCCCGCAGGCGCAGCGCCGCTGCCACCCACCACGCCAGCTTGTGATGCAGTTCAGCGGGCAGATCGGTCTGCGGCCACGGCCCCGCTTCGGGCAGGCTGCGCCGACGACTCTCGGCGATCAGCACACCCATCGCGCATTGCGCCAGCACCCGGTCTGGATGCTGGACGAATCGGTTGATCAGGCTGGGCCGTTCGGGATCGTCATGCGCCTGAACCGGCATGCCGCTGGCCAGCAACTCCTGTTGCACCTGCGCGATCAGCTCCGCCATCAGTGCGCGGTCACGCAACAGCCCTGATTCGCACAGCGCCGCAAACACGCCATCGACCGCGGCCAGTGCGTCAGACAGTTCCGGCGCCCCCTGCACCTGCAACTGGCGCACGCCATGATCGCGAATTTCGCCTTCGACCGTTTCGACCTGCGCGCGCAACAACCGCCCCAGCGCGAGTCGCGTACGATCATCCAGCCGGTGCGAATCGGACAGGAAAAAGTCATCAATCGCCGTCGCCAGCCCATGGAAAGCGGCAGCGTCCGCACTCGCGGCATGCGCGAGCAACGTGCGGGCGCCCCGATCGGTGGCGCCGTCACTCATGTCGACATTCGGGTCGGACATGGTCCCCGGAATAACGGAATGCGGTTAAGGCCGCCCTAAGGCTTTTCCCGCCGGCTCTCAACCGCAGCCGCCAGCGTGACAAAGGCGTAAAGGGCGATCAGCGCCAGTCCCCAGCTCACCCGCCCGGCAATCGCAAAGGGGGTGACGAGCAGCAGATAGGCCGCCGGACTACCCCACCAGCGGCGGATCACCGCCTGACTGCGCTCGGCAATCGCCGTCGCGGCGATCGTCACCAGCGCCAGGATCGTCGCGTCCAGCGTGGCCGCGATCCGCATCTCGCCCAGCCCCAGCGCACCGACCACCGCGCCAACGATCGCGCCGATCAGCGCCTCCTGCATCAGCGCGCGCTTTTCCTCGCCGCGCAGCGCCGACAACGCCGCTCCGGTGGCGAGTGCGGCGACACCCGGAATCGCGACACCGGCACCCCAGACAAACCCAAAGGCAATCAATGCGACAGCCCCGGCCCCGGTCAGCACACCGCCCGCCATCAACAGCCACCCGGGCACGCCCTTCTCGACCACCCTGGGCAGAATCCAGCGCGCGATGCGGGTAAAGATATGCCGATCGGCCCAGCTTGTCCGGCGTTCGGTCAGCGCCGCCAGCACCGCGTTGCTCCGGCTCGCCAGCGCGGTGCTCTCACGCTCGACGCCATGCCCGGCGCGTACCGCCCCGGTCGACAGCGGCACCTGTTCCGCCCCCGCCTGCACGACCGCACGCAGCAGGGTCGACTGGAAATCATAATCGGGCGGGAAGTCGGCGATGTCCTTGATCCGCTGCGCCGGGGTGCACGCGACGCCTGCCCAGCAGTTGCGCGCATCGATCCGCTCCAGCGACGCGGCTGGCTCCTGCGTCACCAGAATCGCGTCCTTGCCCGCGCCCGCCATCCGGTCGATCACATCGTCGGTCGTAACCAGCGCGTCGGCGATCACCACGACATGCGCCAGCGGATGCACCCGCGCCGCCGCCTCCGCCGCCGATCGCACGATATCGACCGGCACCCCGCGCTTCGCCGCACGGCTGACCGCACCGAGCAGCGCCGGCGTGACCCGGCTCACCGCCACCAGAATATGCCCCGCGCCCGCGCCGATCAGCAGCCGCGCCTGATATTCCAGCAGGGTCATGCCCCCGAACGGCAGCGTCGCGGCGAGCACCCCCGCGCGATCGCCCGCATCCTCCGTCGCAAAGATCAGCCCCGCCAGCATGTTGATCCGGTTAGGCGAATTGATTCGGCGGGGGAAGGGGCAGAAATCCTCCCCGGCACGGGGAGGTGGCAGCGCGCAGCGCTGACGGAGGGGGCCCACCTCGAAGCTGTGCGCTTGCCTGGGGCCCCTCCACCAGCTTCGCTGGTCCCCCTCCCCGTTCCGGGGAGGATTTAGTAGAGCAAAAACCGCGCCCGCATCGCGACCCACGCCGCCTCATCCGCCCCGGCCGCCGCATCCAGATCGCCCGGCTCCGCCCCGGCATCGTCAACCCATGCGCGCAGCCCCGGCCCGCCATTGATCACATCGATCGCCAGCTTCTCGAACTCATATTCATACGGAAAATCGCGCCACAGATCATAGTCCGGGTACAACGCCCGGATCGCCTTGAACCCCAAGGCCTGCAACCGCCACGGGCGGAAGGCGTGATGGTCGTATCCCGCGCCCTCGGCATGGATGAACACGCCGCTGCACAATTGCCCGACATGCTTGTGAAAGGTCGGCTGGAACCAGAAATCGCGCAGCGTGCAGCCTGCAGTCCAGTCCGGCGCGATCCGGCGCATCTCCGCGATCACCGCCTTGCCGTCGATATCCGGCGCCCCAAACAGCTCGAGCGCGCGCGTCGTCCCGCGCCCTTCGGACAGCGTCGTCCCCTCCAGCATCACCGTCCCGGCATAGGCGCGCGCCATGTTGACGTTGGCGGCAT
>CAYMUJ010000033.1:0-24737 GCA_964393565.1 uncultured Stakelama sp.
TTCGGTGCAGACCGGGTCGGTCCATGTGCGCGGGGCGGCGTTGGCCGGGGCTTCGCTGGTCGGGTCGATCTGGTCTGTCATCGTCGTTTCCGAGCTATTGCTGTTTTGGGTAGCGGGCAGGTGTACCGGCCGGCTGCATCTACACAAGGGCAAAAGCGCGCTCAATCGTTGCGCCGCTGGGCCTTGCGGATGAAATGGGCGACGGAGATGCCGCGCAGCAGCTTGATCCGCTGGTCGTAGCGCTGAGCGTCGGTGACGCGGCCGGTGCCGGTGTCGCGTGCCGCCAGCGCGCGCAGGGCAGGCATGGCGAGCAGGCTGTCGCCGACCGGATTGGCGCTGTCGAGTTCGGCGACGAGCGTCGGGCGCGCCTGTTCGATCCGGGTCGGCCAGTCGGCGGCCTGCAGCCCCTTGCCCGCCTGGCTGAGGATTTCGGGGGGGATGCGGTCGGCGAAGGCGCGGTGATAGATCCAGCGCGTCTGGCCCTGTTGCAGCAGCAGGTGCGGCGGCATCGCGAGGGCAAGGTCGATCACGCGGCGGTCGCCGGTCGGATCGCGCTGATCGACGCCGAAACGGGCGAGCTGACCCTTGGCGGTCAGGCCCATGACATCGGTGTGGCGCAGGATGCTGACGGCGAGGGCGCGCGGGCTGCGCGGGCTGGGCAAATGCAGGCCGTGGCCGAGCTGTTCGAGATGCGCGCGATAGTCCGGGTTTTCGATCAGCTCCGGATTGAGCGCGGCGTAAGCGAGCAGATCGCGCGGGGGGCTCTTGCCGCGGAACAGGCGGCGCAGCGCGTCGAGCCAGTGCGGGGGGAGCAGCGCGCCGATCGTGGAGGAGGCGATGCGCTGCGCCGTCCAGCCGTGGCGGTGGAGCGCGATGGCTTCGCGGGCGAGGCTGGGCCAGGCGCCGGTGGTGGCGAGGAGGGGCAGCCGCTCCACCCCCTGCTGGCTGATCGTGGCGTTGCCCATGATGCCGACGAGCATCACCCGCTCCCGCCGCTGCTGCATCTGGCGGCAGATTTCGGTCATCCACAGCTGGTTGCACAGGTTGAACGGGGGATATTCGGCGGCGTGGAACTGGGCGTCCATGTCGTCGCCGATCTGACGGTCGGCGGCGTCGACGCGGACATGGTCGATATTGGCGTGGCGCGCGGCGAGGCGCGCGGCGAGCGGGCCTTCGTCGAGCGTGCGATCGCCCCAGTGATCGAGGCGGGCACCGGGGAGGGGGACATGGGTGTAGGCCGAGAGGCGCTGGCCGCGCTGTGCGAGCTGGAGCGCGGCGGCGGCGGTGACGGCGCTGCTGTCCATGCCGCCGCTGAGATGGCTGCCGATCGCGTCGTCGCTGCGCAGACAGGCGGCGACCGCGGTGTCGAAGGTGGTGCGCATCGCTTCGACGAAATCGTCGTCGCTGCGTAGCCCCAGGTCGCGGGGCGTGTCCCAGTCATACCAGTCGACGCACTCGATCCGGCCATCGGGGTGGAATGTGACGCGCTGACCTGGCGCGACGCGGTTGATCTCGACAAAGAAGCTGCGCGGGCCGCGGCGGGGGGCGAGCGCGATACAGTCCATCAGGGTGAAGGGATCGGGTGCGACCGGGATGTCGGGCAGCGCGTGCAGCCCCTTGGCCATGGTGGCGAAGGCGGTGCGGCGGTCGCTGTGATGGTAGAAGAGCGGGCGGTTGCCGAGCAGGTCGCGGACGAGGTGCAGGCGGCGCTCGGCGGCGTCCCACAGCGCGAAGGCGAAGTCGCCGACGAGGCGGTCGGGGGTGGCAGTCCCCCATTGCTCCCACGCGGCGAGCAGCAGATCGGCATCGGCGAGGGTGGCGAGGCGGGGCGTGAGATCGAGCGCGGCGGCGAGATCGGCGCGGTTGTCGAGCCGCAGATCGGCGACGAGGTGGAAGCGGTCGCGCGCGGCGAGCGGCTGGCGGTCGAACCGGTCTTCGGGAAGCAGGCGGGCAAGACCGATGCCGAGCGCGATGGCGCCATCGTCCCAGGCGGCGCTGCGGTCGCTGCCATAAGGGGCAAGCGCGCGGCGCATCCGCGCGACATCCTCCGCCGCATCGGGCCGCCCGTCGCGGTGCCAGACGCCGCAGATCGCGGTCATGGCGCGGCGACCAGCGTGAGGATCAGGTCGATCAGCGCATCGAACTGCGCGAAATCGGTCGGGCGGGCGACGCGGTGGACCGGGACCTGGGCGGCGATGGCGGCGGCGTGCTGCAGGATCGTGCCGCCCCGCCCGGCGGCGCCGGCGACCTCTCCATAATGGGTGAGGCTGGCAAGGACGGCGGTCGCTTCGCCCCGGGTGAAGCGACGGACTTCGGGCGCGGCAAGGTCGGGCGTGGGGGCGAGGACGATCAGCAGGTCGAGCGGGCGGGGAGCGTCGAGAAAGACGTCGCCAAGGTCGATGTGAAACTTGTCGAAGCCATGCTTGACCCGCGCATCGTCATGGGTGGCGATGGCGAGCTGTGTCGCGCTGGCGGCCCAGAGCTTGGCCGAGGGATAAGCGGGATAGGCGAGGCGGGTGGCGGGATCGACCAGCAGCTGATCGTCGCTGAGCAACCGCGCGCCGCGCTGGACAAGGGCGTGGACGGTGGTCGACTTGCCCGCGCCGCTATGCCCGGCAATGCCGATGGTGCGCCCGTCGAGTTCGACCGCGCCGGCATGGAGCGGCGGGCGGCCGCGCTGATGCGCCAGCATGGTGAAGGCCGGACCGAACAGAAAGGTGTGAACCTCCGCCGCGCTGAGGCCGTCACTCTCGGCGACGGTGATGCTGCGCCCGTCGCGGACGCGCAGGCGCGGCCCGCCGGGCGGGGCGAGGTCGATCAGGTCGGGGCCGTAGATGGTGAAGGGGCCGAGCACGCGACCCGGATCGGCCAGCGGCGGATGCGGAGCAAAATCGATGCGGACCGGGTCCGGCGCCTCAGGCCCGTCATCGGGGCGGAGATAGGGCAGCGGGCGGGGCGAGGAGACGCTCCACCCGCCGACGCGGTAGCGGGACAGGGTCATGTGACGCCGTGCCGCGCGGGCCAGCGATCGGGCGGGGCGGTCATGCGTCCCGCACCTCGATCAGCCCCTTGTCCGCGAGTTGTGTGAGGAAGGTCAGCACGCTGGCACGGATCGTGTCGATCGTCGCGTCATAATCCGCAGCGAGATCGGCGCACAGGGCATCGACCTGACGCGGCTGGGCGATGCGGGTCCAGATGTCGGAGCCGACCGTGTCGAATTCGAAATAGCGACCCGACTGGATGTCGAGCAGCACCGCGCTGTCGTCCAGCGACGCGGCGAAGACGGCGGGGTTCACCACGACCTGATGGTTGAGACGGACGGCCACATGAATTCCCCTGGCACCGTACAATAGTGCGTACGGCCAGTCCGATAGAAATGACGGTCGCGCAATGCAACCGCTGTAGGTCAGGGAGCGACCACATCCGCCCGGCTGAAGCGCACCTGCCAGCGGGGTTTCCAGCCGTCGAACACGGTGCGCGCCACCTTGAGCTTGCGATAGTGTTTTGCCTCGGGCGGGTCGATTTCGACCCACCATTCGCGGCTGAGTGCGCTGAAGATCACCGGGCGCGGGGTGGTGCCGTGGTTGGCGAGGCCGGTATGGTGGATGCGGTAATCCCACAGGACCGCGCTGCCGGGATGGACAATGGGGGCCATGTCATGCGGGGTGGACGGCGCGTTGGTCGAGCTGGAGCGGTGGCTGCCGCGCCAGAAGGCGGTGCGGCCGCTTACTTCGTCCATGGTTACGAGCGGGACGGCGAAGGCGAGCGCGAAGGGGGGCAGGAGGCGGTCGAGCCCTTCGCGCGGGTAGAGCCAGGCGTCGCGGTGCGGGGTCTGATCGGGCGCGCCGGGGACGGCGACGAGCAGGCCGACCGAGTCGACCTTGAACGCTTCGTCGAGCAGTTCGGTGGCGATGTGCGCGACCGGCTTGGGCAGCAGGATGGCGGGGTCGGCGAGGTGGCCGTCGACCAGCAGCGGGATGGTGTGGCGGCCGACATAGGGGCCGAAATAGCGGCTGCGATCGGGCACCGACATGTCGGGGTGGCGCGCGGCGATCTGCGCGCTGCATGCGGCGAGTAAAGCCGGGTCGATCAGGTCGTCGAGCACCACCACCCCGTCGCGGCGCAGGATCGCGATGGCGTCGGTCACGGCCGTTTGTCTGTCGGTGCCGGGCGCGAAGGAGACCCGGTTGTCGCTGCTCATCTGTTTCCCCTGCCCGAACTGCGCGCAGCTTTGCTGGGGTGGCGGCGCTTTTGCAACCGGCCTGTCAGGCGAGGAACGGGCGGAGCGCGTGCCAGGCGGGGAGCTTGGCCGGGAGGCCGATCGTGTGGAGCGGGCTGGACGAGGGGAGGGCGAGGATGGCCCAGCGCGATGCGTGCGTGCCGAGCTGGCGCAGGCCCAGGCGGTGGGCGGTCGCGCCGTTGAAGGCGATGGCGGCGAGGTCGGGCAGGCTGGCGGCGAGGGTGGCGAGATCATTGGGCTGCGCGTCGGCAATGGCGGCGTCACTACTGCCCCGTCGCGTGGCGCTGGCGACGGCGTCCCACAGGCCGATGCGGGATTCGAGAAGCGCGGTGAGGCGGGCTTCGTAGGGGAGGGTGGGGAGGTCGGCGCGGTCGATGACGGCGGCGATCAGGCGCCAGAACTGGTTTTGCGGGTGGGCGTAATATTGGCGTGCGGCGAGGCTGCGCTCACCGGGCAGGCTGCCGCAGACGAGCACGCGGGTACGGGCGTCGGTGACGGGCGGGAAACTGGCCTTGCGCGGCGGACTTGATTGCATGGGAGGGGCGGCATAGCATCGCGCCATGGCCCGCGCGATCACCCGCTACGCCGATTTCTGGCCCTATTATCTGCGCGAGCATGGCAAGCCGGAGACGCGGGCGCTGCATTATGCCGGGACGGCGCTGACCTTTGTCGCGCTGGCGGCGGGGATTGCGTGGAATGCGTGGTGGTTTCTGGCGATCCCGCTGGCGGGCTATGGCTTTGCCTGGGGCGCGCATTTCGGGGTGGAGAAGAACCGCCCGGCGACCTTCACCTATCCGCTCTGGTCGCTGGCGAGCGATTACCGCATGTTCTTTCTGTGGCTGACCGGGCGGCTGGGGACGCACCTTAAACAGGCTGGTGTGGAAAAATAGCGTATCGCGCGGCGCAATTCAGAAGGTGAATTGGGCGAAGATGCGCGGGCCGGACGCCGGGCCGTCGCCAGTGATGCGTTGAAGCCAGGCGAGGCCGAGTTCGACTTCCGCAGCGCCGAGCGGGAGTTCGGCGGTCAGGCTGGGGCCGACATAATGGAGGCCGGTGGGCGCGAGACCGGCATGGCCGCGCAGCCGCGCCGCCTGTCCCGAGGCTTCGATCCCGAACCAGACGGTGTCGGCGAGCGCGCGCTGGATGGAGACGGCATAGGCAAGTCCGGTGCCGCTGGCGCCATCGTCGCGGCTGTGGCGCATAATCGCGTCACCCTGAAGCCACCAGCGATCGCCGCGATGTTCGATGACCCCGCGCGCCTCGACCGAGTCCAGCGCGCCGCTGCGGCTGATCGCGCCCTGCAGCTTGACGCCGAGCCCCAGCGCAGCCGTTTCGGGATCGGCGAGCCGGATCAGCAGGATGGGCGCGATCGAGTCGAAGCGGAGACCGTCGGCGGGGCCATCAAACTCTGCCTCGACGCCGAGCGCGATGCGATCGGACAGGCCGTAGATAAGCTCCACGCCCTGTTCGCCGTCATCGCCGAACGTGCCGAAATACTCCGCCTGCCAACTGCCCTGGCCCGGCTCGATCTGATCGAGCTGTTCGGGGCCGGACTGGGCGTGGGCGGGCAGCGTGGCGGCGATGACGAGCGCCGCGCCGCACAGATGCGCGATCGGGCGTAGCCACCGCATCGGCGTCAACCCGCCTTGCGTAGCGCCGGGCGGTCGGCGGAGGGGGGGAGGGCGGCGCGATCGTGACAGAGCTGGGCGGTGTCGATGGCGCTGGCCGGGTGGCCGAACAGATAGCCCTGCGCCTGTTCGCATCCGAGCGCCATCAATGCCTCCGCCGTTTCGGGGGTCTCGACGCCTTCCGCCGTCACCGGCATGCGCAGCGCCTTGCCGAGGCCCGTCACCGCAGTGATGATCTCGCGGCTCTCGACGCTTTCCATCGAGCGGACGAACGAGCTGTCGATCTTGAGGTGGTTGAACTTGAGCTGGCGCAGATGCGAGAGGCTGGAATAGCCGCGACCGAAGTCGTCGAGCGCGACGCGGATGCCGACATTCTGGAGCGAGGCGAACACTTCGGCGACCTGATCGATGTCGTCGATGATCGCGTTTTCGGTGACTTCGACGATCAGCCGCCCGGGGGTGAGGCCGGTTTCCTGAAGCGTCGCGAGAATGCGACCGGGCAGCCAGGGGGATTTGAGCTGGATCGGCGAGAGGTTGACCGACAGTGATACATCGGCCGGCCAATCGCGCGCGGCGAGGCAGGACTGATGCAGGATCCGCTGAAACAGCGTGTCGATCAGTCCGTTTTCCTCGGCGATCGGAATGAAATCGTCCGGCCCGATCATCCCCCGTTCGGGATGGTCCCAGCGCGCAAGCGCCTCGAACCCCAGCAGGCGCTGGTCGGTGAGCGACATGACGGGTTGAAAATGGGGAATGATCGCGCCGGTGGCCACCGCCTCACGCAGGTCGGACTCGAGCTTTGCCCGCGCGCGCAGCCGGGCGTCCATTTCCGCGCGGAAGAAGCGATAGGTGCTGCGGCCGGCGCGCTTGGCATCGTACATGGCGACATCGGCGGCGCGAAGCAGCTCTTCCGCAACCGTGGCATCATCGGGCGCGCGCGAGATGCCGACCGATGCGCCGATTTCGAACTTGCGCCCGTCGCGGTGATAGGGCGCGCTGAGTGTTCTGATGATGTGGCGCGCGGTGCGCCCGAGCGCCTCGGCGTCAAGGTCATGCGGCATGGCGAGGACGAACTCATCCCCGCCGACGCGCGCCACGATCCCGTCACCCGATACGATCTGGTTCAAGCGCGCGGCGACTTCGATCAGCACCGCGTCGCCCGCTTCGTGCCCGAACGCATCGTTGATCGGTTTGAAGTGATCGAGGTCGATCGCGAACACGGCGCACCGGTCGCGTGTGTGCGACTGGGCGACAAGCGCGGGAAGCTCGGCCTGGAGCACGCGGCGATTGGCGAGACCGGTGAGCGGGTCGTGACGGGCGAGGGCGTTGGCGCGGGCCTCTGCAGCCTCACGCTCGGCGATGGCGTGCGCCAGTTCGACAGTGCGGCGGATCGCGAGGATCAGCGCGCCGATGCCGAAAAAGAAGATGATGAAGAAGAGTTCGTCGAGCTGCCACCCCTCATGGGCTTTGAGAAAGGTGGCAAAGTGTTCGAATGCCTCGATCCGGTCGAAGACGACGCCAAGGGCCAGCGCGACAACGACACAGATGGCGAGCTCCGTCGGACGGATCAGTTTCACTCTGCCGACGTCTTGTTCCACGGCGCGCATTCCTGTCTGCATCTTCCCCGTGATCGGTGGGAATGCCTAAATTCATCTGAATCGCGATTGCCGTGAAACTACTTGTTATTTAAAATCAAGTGCTTGACCGATCGGGTCGGAGGGGGAGCCGCGCACGCACGAGGCGCGTATCGTCCCCAGCTGAACTGCGTGCGGCGCTAGTTTCGCTTGCTTGCGGCGCGGCGTGGGCCGTGCCTATGTTTCCCCCATGAAAGTTGCACAGGATACCATCGCGCTGATCGGCAACACCCCGCTCGTCCGGCTGAAAGGGCCGAGCGAGGCCGCCGGGTGCGACATTTTCGGCAAGTGCGAATTCGCCAACCCCGGCGCGAGCGTGAAGGATCGCGCGGCGCTGTTCATCGTCAAGGATGCCGAGGCACGCGGGCTGATCCAGCCGGGCGGGACGATCGTCGAGGGCACGGCGGGCAATACCGGCATCGGCCTGGCGCTGGTCGCCAATGCCAAGGGATACAAGACGATCATCGTCATGCCCGAGACGCAGAGCCGCGAGAAGATGGACACGCTGCGCGCGCTGGGCGCGGAGCTGGTGCTGGTGCCGGCGGCGCCCTATTCGAACCCGGGCCATTTCGTGCATACGTCGCGGCGCATCGCCGAAGAAACGCCGAACGCGATCTGGGCGAACCAGTTCGACAATATCGCCAACCGCCAGGCACATATTGTCGGAACGGCGGAAGAGATCTGGACCCAGATGGAGGGGCGGATCGACGGCTTTACCTGTGCCGCCGGGACCGGCGGGACGATTGCGGGCGTGGGCCTGGGCCTCAAGGAAAAGGACGAGAAGGTCTGCATCGCGCTGAGCGATCCGCATGGTGCTGCGCTGTACAATTATTACGCGCATGGCGAGCTGAAGGCCGAAGGGTCGTCGGTGGCCGAGGGGATCGGGCAGGGGCGGATTACCGCGAATCTGGAAGGCGCACCGATCGACACGCAGTTCCGCATCGCTGACGAAGAGGGGATGAACTGGGTGCGCCGGTTGCTGTCCGAGGAAGGGCTGTGCCTGGGGCTGTCGTCGGGGATCAACGTCGCGGGCGCGGTGGCGCTGGGGCGTGAACTGGGGCCGGGCGCGCGGGTCGTGACCATCCTGTGCGATACGGGATTTCGTTATCTTTCAACACTGTACAACCCGGAATGGCTGGCGGCGAAGGGGTTGGCTGGGTAAAGATTCGGTTCGGTGTTCCCCGGCGAAGGCCGGGGTCCAGTCGCGACGGAGTTGCGAGGGCAGAACGCCGCCGATTGGTCTGCCAAACTGGGCCCCGGCCTTCGCCGGGGAACTGGTTTCCCATGATCGCCGCGGCCTGCTTCCGCTCCATGCAAACACCCATTCGACAATCGGCTGTTAAGGCGTTACATTTATGCCACAGCTTATGAAGTCGATGCCCAGCGATCCTCAATCCAGCATGCAGCGGGTCCGCGTCGGACTGACGGGGCTTGCCAGCGTGATGCTGCTGATGGGCGTGGCCAGCGCGATCTTTTCGTCGGCGCGCGAAGAGGCGCCGGTGCTGGCCGAAGGTGCGCCCAAGCCGGAAGTGGTCGCCAACATGACCGAGGGTATGGTGACCAACAGCGCGACCGAGCCGAAGGACGAGCCGATCGCCGAACTCGGCATCGCGCCGCGTACCGCCGAATCCCCCGATGGCGGGGCCGCGCAAGACCCCGCCGCACCGCAGTGAGTCGCCCGCGCCGGGCTTTGACGCGCGTTCGCCGGGAGTTTCCGGGATTTCCCGCCACAGCCTGCCGATTGCCGCGCATGCCGCGCGGTTTGCCCCACCATGCCCTGTTTTCAGGGTGGAACAGAAGGTGCCCACTTAACGAATAAAGTGAAAACAGCGGTAACCCTGGGCATAAAGTGGGGCAAATTACCGCGAAATCCCGTGTTCAGGCATTGAAAACCCGGACTGCTTGCGATAGGCCAGCAGTTAACAGGGTAACCTTTATCGTCGGCCATCATGGGTCCGGGGTGCGCGATGGCGCGCCGCGACAGGCGGAAAGGCGTGCCCGGGAGGCAAGGGGCAAGGGTGGCACGCAGCGGCTACAGAGGGGTCGGCTTACAGCTGGTGGACGACAAGGGTCGTGTCGCCATCCCCTCGGGCCTGCGCGCGACGCTGGAGAAGAACAGCGGCCATCCCGTCGACAGCAAGGAAGCCCGCGTCGCGATCCTGTCGACGCATGAGAGCGACAAATGCCTGGTCGCCTATGACGAGCCCTATTTCGATGCGCTGATGGAGCGGCTTGACGCGCGTGCGACCGAATTTGCCGGCGATCGCGGGCAGGCCGACGCCAATATCTGGCGCGACGGCGTGGGGACGAGCGAGAATATCGCGTTCGATCCGTCGGGCCGCTTCGTGCTGCCCGGCATGCTGGGCCACCTCGCCGGCATCCCCAAGGGCAGCTACGCCTTTTTCATGGGCGTCGGCGGGATGATCGAGCTGTGGAACCCGCGCACCCTGCTCGACCATCCGACCATCTCCGAACAGATCAAGGCGGCGTGCCGTTACTGTCTGGAAGAGAAGGGGGTGGTGCTGTGACTGCGCCCCTGGCCGACATCGCCGTTAACCAGGCCATTAACCCTGATCGTCCACATATTCCGGTGATGCTGGCCGAGGTGCTCGACGCGCTGGCGATCCAGCCGGGCGAGCGGCATGTCGACGGGACCTTCGGTGCCGGTGGCTATACCCGCGCATTCCTGGATCAGGGTGCCGAGGTGGCTGCGTTCGACCGCGATCCCGATGCCATCGCCAATGGTCAAGCACTTGTGAACGCAAGTGAAAATCGCCTGATCCTGATCCAGTCGCCCTTTTCGGCGATGGACCGGGAGCTGGACGCGCGCGGGCTGGCGCCGGTCGATGGCGTGACGCTGGATATCGGCGTGTCGTCGATGCAGCTCGACCAGCCGGAGCGGGGTTTCAGCTTTCAGGCGGACGGCCCGCTGGACATGCGGATGGACCAGTCGGGCATGACTGCGGCCGAATTGGTTAACGAAATCAGTGAGTCTGATTTAACCACGATACTGAGGAATTACGGGGAAGAAAAACAGGCCCGACGTGTGGCACAAGCGATTGTGAAGGCACGGCCTCTCGCGCGCACGGGGGACCTGGCAAATGTGGTGCGGCGGGCCCTTGGGTACCGTCCGCATGAGAAGAAGGACCCGGCCACCCGGACCTTCCAGGCGATCCGGATTCACCTCAACCGCGAGCTCGACGAGCTTGAGGAAGGGCTGGTTGCGGCCGAGCGGGCGTTGAAGCCCGGCGGGCGGCTGGCGGTGGTGACGTTCCACAGCCTGGAAGACCGGATGGTCAAGAAATTCCTGCGCGAACGCAGCGGGAGCGAGCCGACGGGATCGCGGCATCGCCCGATGGTCGCGGCGGAACAGGCGCCGAGCTTCGAACCGCCCGCAAAGGCGATCCGGGCCGGCGAGGATGAGATTGCGGTGAACCCGCGCGCCCGGTCCGCGACATTGCGTGTCGCGCGGCGCACGGCGGCACCGGCGTGGCGTTGAGGAGGCGGTGATGGCGATCAGGGCGTTGAGCGGCTTTGGGTGGTTTGTGACCGGCGTGATCGTTGCGCCGGCCTGCTATCTGGTGTCGTCGCAGGTTGCGGCCGAGCGATCGAAGGTCGAGGCGGTCGAGCGGGCGATTCTGCAGGCGCACAAGGACATTCGCGGGCTGGAGACCGAGTTCGACACGCGCGCCAACCTCGCCCAGCTTGAGCGCTGGAACGGCGAGGTGATGCGCTATACCGCGCCGACGCCGCGCCAGTTTCTGGGCAGCGATACCGAGTTGGCCGCGCTGCGCCCGATGGAGGGTGACGGCACCGCCGAACGCTATGCCGCGATGGTCGTGCCGCAGGGCCTGCCCGAAGTGGTGAGCGGCCCGGCGGTGGCGAGCGATGCGGTTGCGGCGGCCAAGCCGGCGGTCGAGAAGGCGGTGGTCGAGAAGGCAGCGGATGCGAAGACGGCGACGGCTCCGGTTACGGTAGCGGCTGCGGCTGTCGCCAGGCCGAAGCGTGTGGCTGCGCCGGCCCCGGTGGTGGCAAAGGATGCGGCGGTGGCATCGCTGGACAGCAAGCTGCTGAGGGATACGAGCTTTGGCGACCTGATGCAGGGCGTCCGCGCAGAGGCGCGCAAATTGCGGTGACGGTCCTGGTCGCCCCTGCGCCGCGGATCCGCCCGCGCGACGGCAACCGCCCGTCGTCGATCGCGATCGCGCATGTGCGGCTGATGATCCTGACATTGTTGTTCGCGGCGGCATTTGCGGTGATCGTCGGACGGCTGGCGCTGCTGGCGATGTTTTCCGAACCGCAGCGCCCGCCAAGCGTCAATGCGATGCTGGTCCCGCTGCGCGGCGATCTGGTCGACCGCAACGGCGCGCCGCTGGCGCGGACGATCGATGCCTGGTCGATCGGCGTGCGGCCCGACCGGGTGATCGGCGACAAGGCGGCGCTGGCGCAGATGCTGGCCGCGACCCTGCCGGGCAAGAGCGCGGCGGAATATGCCCGTCTGCTCAACAGCACGGCAGGCTTTACCTATCTCAAGCGGCGCGCAGTGCCCGAGCTGGTCGCCGCGGTGCATGCACTGGGCGAGCCGGGGATCGAGTTCGCGCGCGAACCGCAGCGGCTGTATCCGCAGGCGACACTGGCCGCGCATGCGCTGGGCTTTGTCGATTTCGACGGCAAGGGCGTGAGCGGGATGGAGCATATCCTGGACCGCCAGCTGACCGACCCGGCACAGCGCGGCAGGCCGGTCGCGCTGTCGATCGACCTGCGCGCACAGGCGGCGCTGGACAGCGAGCTGGGCGCGGCCATGGCGGGCTTTCAGGCGCGTGGCGCGGCGGGCGTGATCCTGGACGTGGCGACGGGCGAAGTGGTGGCGATGACGTCGCTACCGACGTTTAACCCGAACAATGTCAAGGGCGCGAACCCGGAGCATTTCCGCAACAATGTGACGCAGAGCGTCTATGAACTGGGGTCGACGTTCAAGCCGCTGACCATGGCATTTGCGATCGAAAGCGGGGTCGCCCCGTCGATGTCCAAACGCTATGATGCGATCGAGCCGCTGCAGGTGGGCGGGTTCCGGATCCGCGACGACCATGCCCAGAAGCGCTGGCTGAACATTCCCGAGACACTGATCCATTCGTCCAACATCGCCACGGCGCGGATCGCCGACGAACTGGGCAAGGAGCGGATGGAGGCGATGTTCCGCGGCCTTGGCTTCGATACCAAGGCACCGATCGAGCTGGGCGGTGTGGCCGGGCCGATTTGGCCGAAATATTGGGCGCGGACCACGGTGATGACCACGGCCTATGGCCATGGCATCGCGGTGACGCCGCTGCATCTGGCCAGCGCCTATGCCGCGATGGTCAATGGCGGGGTGTGGCGTCCGGCGACGCTGCGCAAGATCGAACCGGGCAAGGTGCCGGCGGGGCGGCGGATCATTTCGGAGGCGACCAGCGCGCGGATGCGCCAGCTGATGCGCCTGATCGTGACGCATGGCACGGGCAGCAAGGCCGATGCGCCGGGCTATCGCGTCGGTGGCAAGACCGGCACCGCCGAAGTGCCCGGACGCGGCGGATATCTGCGCAACAAGAACGTATCGACTTTCGCAGCGGCTTTCCCGATGGACGCACCACGCTATGTGGTGTTGGTGATGCTTGATTCGCCGATCGGTAATGCCGAGTCCGCAGGCCAGTCCACCGCCGGGTGGACTGCGGCCCCTGTCGTCAACCGTGTCGTGATGCGTACCGGCGCGATGCTGGGCGTCGTCCCCGACGAGCGGCGGGATGTGGACGTGTCCGACCTGACCCCGCTGCTGTGGCACGCTGAGGCCAAGGGCAAGCCGGCCACCGCTGCGCTCGGCGCTGGGGTGGACGAGTGAAGCTCGCCGAACTGACCGGCGGTGACGAGCAGGACATCGTTACCGGTTTCGCCATCGACCATCGCAAGATCGCGCCGGGCACCGTGTTCGGCGCGTTTCGCGGGTCCCGCTTCAATGGCGAGGACTATATCGCCGAGGCGGTCGCACGTGGAGCGATTGCGGTGGTCGCGCGGCCCGAAGTGACGGTCGAGGGCGCCGCGCATATCGCGAGCGACCATCCGCGCACCGAGTTCGCACGGATTGCGGCGCGCTTCTTTGCACCCTTTCCTGCGACATCGGTGGCGGTGACTGGCACCAATGGCAAGACATCGACGGTCGAAATGGTGCGGCAGCTGTGGAGCATGGCGGGGCATCATGCCGCGTCGATCGGGACGCTGGGCGTGACCACGGCGGGCGAGATGGTGTCAACCGGGCTGACCACGCCGGATGTCGTGACATTCCTGTCCAATGTCGCGGGACTGGCGCGCGAGGGCGTGACGCATCTGGCGTTCGAGGCATCGAGCCATGGCCTGTCGCAATATCGCACCGAGGGGCTGCCGGTGGCGGCGGCGGCGTTCACCAATCTGAGCCGCGATCACCTGGATTATCACAAGGACATGGCGGATTATCTGACCGCCAAGCTGCGGCTGTTCGCCGATGTGCTCGATCCCGGCGGTACGGCGGTGGTGTGGGCCGACGATCCGCATAGCGAGCGGGTGATCGACATTGCCCGGATGCGCGGCAATCCGATCATCACCGTGGGCGAGCATGGCGACACGATCCAGCTGGTGTCGCGCGTGCCGACCCTGCTCGACCAGAAGCTGGAGATCGCGTTCGGGGGTGAGACCTATCGCGTGGGCCTTCCGCTGATTGGTGGCTATCAGGCGGCGAATGCGCTGGTCGCGGCTGGGCTGGTGATCGCGACCGGGGGCGATCCGGCGCAGACCTTTGCCAATCTGGCGCGGCTGCAGCCCGTGCGCGGGCGGCTGGAGCGCGCGGCGATCAGCAAGACCGGGGCGCCGGTCTATGTCGACTATGCCCATACGCCCGACGCGATCGAGGCGGCGATTGCGGCGCTGAAACCGCATGCGGCGGGGCGGCTGATCATCGTGCTGGGCGCAGGCGGCGACCGCGACCCTGGCAAGCGCGAGCCGATGGGGCAGGCGGCGGCAACGGGCGCGGACCTGGTGTTCGTCACCGACGACAATCCGCGCGGCGAGGATGCGAGCGAAATCCGGCGCGCGGTGATGAAGGGCTGTCCCCAGGCGACCGAGATCGGCGACCGGCGCGCGGCGATCATGGCGGCGATTGCGGCGGCGGGGTCGGAAGATATCGTGCTGATTGCCGGCAAGGGGCATGAGCAGGGGCAGATCGTGGGGGATATGGTGCTGCCGTTCGATGATGTGAGTGTGGCGCGCGAGGCGGCGGCGTGAGGGTGTCTGAGGTAGTTTTCTTGTGCTCCTGCGAAGGCAGGAGCCCAGGGTTGAAAGCGATGACCTTCGTGACTCTGGACCCCTGCTTTCGCAGGGGATCAGCTAGAGAGGCGGGGAAGTGACGGCTCCTCTCTGGACCTCCGCTGAAATCGCATCCGCCACGGGCGGGACGGCTTCGACAGACTTCGCCGTCGACGCGGTTGCGTTCGACAGCCGTGAAGTGGGGCCGGGGGCGCTGTTCTTTGCGCTGACCGGCGAGACGACCGATGGGCACAGATTTCTCGACCAGGCCTTTGCCAGCGGTGCGGCGGGGGCGGTGGTGTCGCAGGCGACGGCGCATCCGCATGTCCTGACCCGCGACACGATGGCGGCGCTGGAGGATCTGGCGCGGGCCAGCCGTGCGCGCATGGGCGGGGTGGTGATCGGCGTCACCGGATCGGTCGGCAAGACCGGGACCAAGGAGGCACTGTTCGACTGCCTCGACCGGCCCGAGCCGGGGCAGGCGCACCGATCGGTCAAAAGCTATAACAACCATACTGGTGTGCCGCTGAGCCTGGCGCGGATGCCGCGCGACACCCGTTTCGGCGTGTTCGAAATGGGGATGAACCATGCCGGCGAGCTGGCCGCGCTGACCCGGATCGTGCGGCCGCATATCGCGATCATCACCACCATCGCGCCGGCCCACACCGAATTCTTCGACAGTGTCGAGGGGATTGCCGATGCCAAGGGCGAGATTTTCCAGGGGCTGGAGCCGGGCGGCACGGCGATCGTGCCGTTCGACAGCCCCTATCGCGACCGGCTGATCGCCGCCGCCAAGCCCTATGCGGCGCGGATCGTGACCTTTGGCCTCGGCAAGGGCGCGGATGTGTGCGCGGTCGAGATATTGCATGGTCAGCCGGGCGGGACGTTCGTCACCGCGAAGATCGGGGCGGAGAAGACGCTGAGCTTTACCCTGTCCCAGCCGGGCGATCATTGGGTCGCCAATGCGATGGCGGTGCTGGCGGCGGTCGATGCGGCGGGCGGCGATCTGGAGCAGGCGGGACTGGCGCTGGGCGAGATGGGCGGGATCGCCGGGCGCGGCGCGCGGTTCGGCGCGAAAGTCGACGACGGCGAAGTGCTGGTGATCGACGAGAGCTATAACGCCAACCCGGCGTCGATGCGTGCGACGCTGGCAGTGCTGGCGGCGACCCCGGCGACGCGGCGGATCGCGGTGCTGGGCGAAATGCGCGAGCTGGGCGTCGAGTCCGATGTGTTTCATGCCGAGCTGGCCGAGCCGGTGCTGGCGGCGGGCGTCGAAGCGGTGCTTCTGGTCGGTGAGGGGATGACACCGCTCGCGGCAGCGCTTGAGGGGCGGGTCGAATTGGTCCATGTGCCCGACGCCGCTGCGGCGCGCGCGTCGCTGGAGGCGATGCTGCGCGCCGGGGACGCGGTGCTCATCAAGGGTTCGAACGGGGTCGGGCTGTCGCGGGTCGTCGCGGCGCTGGCGGGAAGGGGCTGATGCTGTACGAGATTGCCGATTGGCTTGGCTTTCCGGGGCTGCTCAACCTGTTCCGGTACCTGTCGTTCCGGACTGGCGCGGCGGTTGCGACGGCGCTGCTGATCGGCCTGATCATCGGCCCGCGTTTTATCGGCTGGCTGCGCGTGCGGCAGGGCAAGGGGCAGCCGATCCGCGCCGACGGGCCGCAGAGCCATTTGGCCAAGCGCGGCACGCCGACAATGGGCGGGCTGATGATCCTGACCAGCCTGACGCTGGCGCTGCTGCTGTGGATGGACCTGTCCAACCCCTATATCTGGGCGTGCATCTTCGTGACGCTCGGTTTCGGGATGATCGGGTTCCTCGACGACTATGACAAGGTGCGCAAGGCGAGCACCGCGGGCGTTTCGGGCAAGGTCCGGCTGCTCGGCGAATTTGCCATTGCAGGTGTCGCGGCGTGGGTGATCACGCTGCAGAACGGGACGATGCTGTATGTCCCGTTCTTCAGCCAGTTCAGCGTCGATCTGGGTTATTTCTACATCGTCTTTGCCGCGTTCACGATCGTGGCGTTCGGCAATGCGGTCAACCTGACCGACGGGCTGGACGGGCTGGCGACGATGCCGGTGATCATCGCGAGCATGGCGTTCATGCTGATCGCCTATGTCGTCGGGAACAAGGTGTTCGCGACCTATCTGGGCATTCCGCATGTGCCGGGGGCGGGCGATCTGGCGATTTTCTGCGGCGCGATTGTCGGCGCGGGGCTGGCGTTCCTGTGGTTCAATGCGCCGCCGGCTGCGGTGTTCATGGGCGATACCGGGTCGCTGGCGCTGGGCGGCGCGCTGGGCGCGATTGCGGTGACGACGCATCATGAGCTGGTGCTGGGGATCATCGGCGGGCTGTTCGTGGTCGAGGCGCTGAGCGTCATCATCCAGGTGTTCTGGTACAAGCGCACCGGCAGGCGCGTGTTCCGCATGGCGCCGATCCATCATCATTTCGAACAGCTCGGCTGGAGCGAGCCGACGGTCGTGATCCGGTTCTGGATCATCGCCTTTGTCCTCGCGCTGGCGGGGCTGGCGACGCTGAAACTGCGGTGATCGTTTCGCGCGCCTGGCGCGGGAAACGCTTTGCGGTACTCGGGCTGGCGCGGTCGGGGGCGGCGAGCGTGCGCGCGCTGGTGGCCGGCGGGGCGCAGGTGACGGCGTGGGATTCGAAGGACGAGGCGCGAGATGCCCTTCTAAGCCCCTCCCCTGAAGGGGAGGGGCTAGTGGAGTTGGCCGATCCGTTGACCATCGACCTCAGCGGATTTGCGGGGGTTGTGGTGTCACCCGGTGTCCCGCTGAATACCCATCCGATCGCCGCCAAGGCACGCGATGCGGGCGTGCCGGTCATCGGCGATATCGAACTGTTCGCACAGGCGCGCGGCGAGCTTCCGGCGCACAAGGTTGTTGGCATCACCGGGACCAATGGCAAGTCGACCACCACCGCGCTGATCCACCATATCCTTGAGACCGCCGGCATTCCGGCGCGGCTGGGCGGGAATATCGGGTTGCCGATCCTGGGGCAGGAGCCGTTGCCGGAGGGTGGCGTCTATGTCCTCGAGCTGTCGAGCTATCAGATCGACCTGACGCAGAGCCTCGATTGCGAGGTCGCGGTGCTGCTCAACATCACGCCGGATCATCTCGACCGCTATGACGGGTTCGATGCCTATGCGGCGTCGAAGGCGCGGTTGTTCGCGATGCAGTCCAGGGGGCATGCCGCGATCATCGGGATCGGGGACGAAGCGTCGCAGGGCGTGGCGAAGCAGGTCGCACGCTCCGGGCGGGCCGAGGACGTGACCAAGATCGCGCCCGGCTTCTGCATGGATCAGTCGCGCTGGCCCGCGCTGCAGGGGCCGCACAATGCGAAGAACGCGCTCGCCGCGATCGCTGCGTGCGAGGCGCTGGGCGTGGATCAGGCGAGCATCGACCGGGGGCTGGAGAGCTTTCCCGGCCTGTCGCACCGGATGGAGCGGGTCGCGACGCGCAATGGCGTGCTGTTCGTCAATGACAGCAAGGCGACCAATGCGGAATCGGTGGCGCCAGCGCTGGCGGCCTATCCGCGCATCCACTGGATTTTGGGCGGTAAGGCCAAGACTGCCGACCTTGACGCCTGCCGACCGGGCTTTCCCCATATTGTCCGCGCCTATACGATCGGCGACGCGACGGAGATGTTTGCGGAACTCCTGAACGGCGAGATGCCGGTCGAACGCTCGGGCACGCTTGCCGCAGCGGTGCGCGCGGCAGCGGCGCATGCGGTGGCGGGCGAGGTGGTGCTGCTGTCCCCGGCATGCGCGTCGTTCGACCAGTTCCGCGATTATGAGGATCGCGGCGACCAGTTCCGCGCGGCGGTGGAGGCTTTGCCATGAACGACGTGATCCGCGCGACCACCAAGCGCAAGCCGTTGCGCGAGCGGTTCGAGGACCAGTTGAGCCGGGGCAGCAAGACGCCGCTGGGCCTGTGGTTCTGGGAAATCGACCGGATGCTGTTGCTGCTCGCCTTTCTGCTGATCGGCATCGGGCTGGTGGCAGTGGCGGCGGCGTCGCCGGTATCGGCCGAGCGTTATTCGGACGCGACCAAGCAGTTTGCGTCGATGCACTATTTCTGGCGGCAGGCGCTGTGGATCGGCCTGTCGATCCCGGTGTTGCTGGTCGTGTCGATGCTGCCGGTCGGGCTGGCGCGGCGCGGGGCGATTCTGGGCACGGTGATTTGTGTGCTGCTGGTCGGGGTCGCTGCGTTTTTTGGCGCGGAGATCAATGGCGCGCGGCGCTGGATCGGCTTTGGGTTTGCGTCGTTCCAGCCGTCGGAATTTCTCAAGCCGCTGTACATCGTCACCACCGCCTGGCTGTTGTCGATGCGCGCCAAGGATCCGAGCCTGCCGGTGATCCCGGTGACCGGCGCGCTGACCTTTGTCATTGCCGCATTGCTGATGAAGCAGCCCGATTTCGGGCAGACGATGATCTTTGCCTCGGTCTGGGTCGTGCTGCTGATGCTGTCAGGAATTTCGGCGCGCGCGATCGGATTGCTGGGCGGCGCGGGTGTGGCCGGGGTGATTTCCGCCTATCTCTTTTATGACACGGCGCGCACGCGCATCGACAGTTTCCTGTTCCCCGATCCCGAAAAAGCGGCGGCGGAGCATTATCAGACCGACATGGCGCATGCGGTGCTGACTGCGGGCGGGGCGACCGGCACTGGCCCGGGCGGCGGGACGGTCAAGTTCAAGCTGCCCGAGGCGCATACCGATTACATCTTTTCGGTGATGGGCGAGGAGTTCGGGCTGATCGCGTGCATGATCATCGCGCTGATCTACCTGGCCATCGTGGTGCGCGTGCTGATCAAGCTGCTGGACGAGGAGGACTCGTTCCGCTTGCTCGCGGCGGCGGGGCTGGCGGCCCAATTCGGGATTCAGGCGGTGATCAACATGGCGGTCAACACCGGCCTTGCCCCCTCCAAGGGGATGACCTTGCCCTTCATTTCCTATGGCGGATCGTCGATGGTGGCATTGTCGATCGGGATGGGACTGCTGCTCGCTTTCACGCGGCGGAACCCGTATCTGAAGCGATCAAGCTATACGGTTCGAGGGAAGAGTTGATGACATCGGGACGGCAATACGTCCTCGCCGCCGGGGGCACCGGCGGACATATGGTTCCCGCAGCGGCACTTGCGGCGGAGCTGATGCGGCGCGGGCACAAGGTTGCGTTGATTTCCGACGAGCGCGGGGTGCGTTTCCCCGATCTGTTCGACGGGATCGAGACGCATGTCGTTCCGGCATCGCGCTTTGCCGGCGGGCCGGTCGGGTGGCTGAAGGCGCTGAACACGATGGCCAAGGGGCGGGCGCAGGCGCGCAAATTGTATCGCCAGCTGCGCCCGGCGGCGGTGGTGGCATTCGGCGGCTATGCGTCGATGCCTGCGCTGTCGGCGGCGTTCGCAGCGAAGGTGCCGACGGTGATCCATGAGCAGAATGCGGTGCTGGGCCGGGTCAACCGGCTGGTCGCGGGCAAGGTCGGGGCGATCGCCACCAGCTATGCCGAAGTGGCGCGGCTGAAGCCTGCCTATGCCGGCAAGACCCATCTGACCGGCAATCCGGTGCGTGAGGCGGTGCTGGAGTTGCGCTTGCGGCCCTATCCGCCGCTGGACGAGGATGGGATTTTCCGGGTGCTCGTGACCGGCGGGAGCCAGGGCGCGTCGGTGCTGAGCCAGGTGGTGCCCGATGGCCTTGCGCTGCTGCCCGTGCATTTCCGCCGCCGGTTGCAGGTGACGCATCAGGCGCGGGTCGAGGATATCGAGGATGTGCGCCGCAAATATGCCGAGCATGGCATTCCGGCGGAGATCGCGACGTACCTGCCCGACCTGCCCGAGCGGCTGGCCTGGGCGCATATCGTGATTGCGCGCGCGGGGGCGTCGACCATATCCGAGCTGACTGCGGCGGGGCGTCCGGCGATTTTGGTGCCGCTGCCGAGCGCGACCGACGATCACCAGACGGCGAATGCGCGGGAGATCAGCGCGGCGGGCGGGGCGCGGACAATCCCGCAGCGGGCGTTCACCGCGCAGGAACTGGCCAAGCAGATCCAGAAACTGGGGCTGGCTCCTGAGGGGCTGGCGCATGCCGCCGCCTGCGCGCGCAGCGTCGGGCGGCCGGATGCGGTGCGCGACCTGGCCGATCTGGTGGAATCGATCGACGCCGACTGGGCGTCGGCTGGGATGGGGCGTGCCGAGCCGGTCAAGACGGTGCGCACCGGTGAAGCGTTCGCGAAGGTGCAGGCATGAAGGGTGTGGCCAAGGACATCGGGACGATCCATTTCGTCGGCATCGGCGGGATCGGCATGTCGGGCATTGCCGAGGTGATGCACAATCTGGGTTACAAGGTGCAGGGCAGCGACAGTGCCGAGGGCTATGTCGTCGAAGGACTGCGCAAGCGTGGCATTGCGATCACCATCGGGCAGAGCGCGGACAATCTGGGCGACGCGGCGGTGGTCGTGACCTCGACCGCGATCAAGCGCGACAACCCGGAGGTGCAGGCCGCCTATGCCGCGCGGATACCAGTGGTGCGGCGCGCGGAGATGCTGGCCGAGCTGATGCGGCTCAAATCCACCGTCGCGGTGGCGGGGACGCATGGCAAGACGACCACCACGTCGATGATCGCGGCGCTGCTGGATGCGGGCGGGATCGATCCGACCGTGATCAATGGCGGCATCATCAACCAGTACGGCTCCAACGCGCGGCTGGGCGACAGCGAGTGGATGGTGGTCGAAGCCGATGAGAGCGACGGCAGCTTCCTGCGGCTCGACGGCACGATCGCGGTGGTGACCAATATCGATCCCGAGCATCTCGACCACTATGGCAGCTTCGAGCGGGCCAAGGACGCCTATGTCGAGTTTGTCGAGAACGTCCCTTTCTATGGCGCGGCGCTGCTGTGCCTCGACCATCCCGAGGTGCAGGCGATCATTCCAAGGGTTCGTGATCGCCGGATCGTGACCTATGGCTTTGCCGCGTCGGCGGACGTGCGCGGGGTGAATGTGCAGCCCTATCCGGGCGGCAACAAGTTCGAGGCGATCATCCGCCATCGCGACGGGACGACGCGGTCGATCGAGGGGATCGATCTGCCGATGCCGGGGCGGCATAATGTCCAGAATGCGCTGGCCGCAATCGGCGTCGCGCTGGAAATGGGCATTGACGACGCGACGATCCAGAACGGCTTTGCCAAGTTCGGCGGAGTCAAACGGCGCTTCACCAAGGTCGGGGAAATCGCGTTCGAGGGCCAGCCGCCCGCAATCGTGATCGACGATTATGGCCATCACCCGGTCGAGATCCGCGCGGTGTTGTCGGCGGCGCGGGAGAGCGTGCAGGGGCGGGTGATCGCGGTGGTGCAGCCGCATCGCTATTCGCGGCTCGGCAATCTGATGGATGACTTTGCCCAGGCGTTCAACGACGCCGACATGGTGCTGGTGACCCCGGTCTATGCTGCGGGCGAGGCGCCGGTCGAGGGCGTGAGTGGCGAGGCGCTGGTCGAGCGGACGCTGGCGCGCGGACACCGGCTGGCGGAGAGCGTCGCCGATGCCGATGCACTGGCGGTGCGGATCGCCGAAGTCGCGCTGCCGGGCGATCTGATCGTGTGCCTGGGCGCGGGCGATATCACGAAATGGGCGGCGGGGCTGGCCGAAGCGGTCGACGCCAAGCGGAGCGTGGCGGCATGAGCGACTGGTTCACCCTGGCTACCGATATGCAGCGCGAAATCCTGCGCGCGCAAAAGGCGCAGATGGACGCGGCGCAGACGATGATCGACGCGGGGCAGAAAGCGCTCGACGCGGGCGAGGATGTTGCAAAGCTGCAGGAGGCGGGGGCGAAGGCTGCGGAAGCGAACCTGTCATACTGGAAGCAATGGGCGCGATTGTGGGGGGTGAAGTGAGCGCGCGCGTCGGTCTCGGTGAGACTGCGACGCGCCATCCCAACCCAGTGCAGGGTGAAATTGCCCCCGGCAATTTCAGTTTGTGCCGGGGGCACAAACGGCCCTGCCCTCCTGAAGGGGAGGGGCTATGAGCACCGATACGCTTCCCAACGTGCGCGGTCGCCTCACCCCCGATGCACCGCTCGCCCCGCTCGTCTGGTTCAAGAGCGGCGGGACGGCGGAGTGGCTGTTCGAGCCGGCGGATGTCGACGATCTGAGCGCGTTTCTGGCGCAGCTCGACCCGGCGGTGCCGGTGATGGCGCTGGGGCTGGGGTCGAATTTGATCGTGCGCGACGGTGGGGTGCCGGGCGTGGTGGTGCGGCTGGGCAAGGCGTTTGCGAAGGTGCAGGCCGAGGGGCAGACGCTGACCTGTGGCGGCGGGGCGAGCGGGATCTTGGTGTCGTCGACTGCGCGGGATGCGGGGATTGCCGGCGTCGAGTTTCTGCGCTCGATCCCCGGCACGGTTGGCGGGTTCGTGCGGATGAATGGCGGCGCTTATGGGCGCGAGACCAAGGATGTGCTGGTCGAATGCGAGGTCGTGCTGCGCTCGGGCGAGCGGGTTACGCTGCCGGTCGCGGCGCTGGGCTATACCTATCGTCACTCCGAACTGCCCGAGGGGGCAATCGTGGTGAGCGCAACCTTTCGCGGCGAACCGGGTGCACCGGCCGCGATCCAGGCGGAGATGGACCGTATCGCTGCGGCGCGTGAGGCTTCGCAGCCGTTGCGGTCGAAGACCGGCGGGTCGACCTTCAAGAACCCCGAGGGTGACAAGGCGTGGCGGCTGGTCGATGCGGCGGGCTGTCGTGGCCTCATGCGCGGCGGGGCGCAGGTGAGCGAGAAGCACACCAACTTCCTGATCAACACCGGTGACGCGACCAGCGCGGATATCGAAGGGCTGGGGGATGAGGTCCGCGCGCGGGTCAAGGCCGCGAGCGGGGTTGAACTCGAGTGGGAAATTCAGCGTGTCGGCGTGTTCGCCGACGACGCCAACCAGGAACGTGTCGGAGTGGCGAAGTGAGTGACAATGTGAAGCCCCTCCACGTTGCAGTCCTGATGGGTGGCTGGTCGGCCGAGCGGCCGGTGTCGCTGATGTCGGGCGCGGGGATTGCCGAGGCGCTGGAGTCGCTCGGCCATCGCGTGACGCGGATCGATATGGATCGCGACGTTGCCGCCAAGCTGGCCGAAGCGAAGCCCGATGTGGTGTTCAACGCGCTGCATGGCACGCCCGGCGAGGATGGGACGGTGCAGGGGATGCTCGACCTGATGGGGCTGCGCTATACGCACTCCGGCATGGTCACGTCGGTGATCGCGATCGACAAGGTGCTGACCAAGCAGGCTTTGGTGCCGCATGGCATTCCGATGCCGGGCGGGCAGATCGTGTCGACCGCCTCGCTGTACGAAGCCGATCCGATGCCGCGGCCTTATGTGCTGAAGCCCGTCAACGAAGGGTCGTCGGTGGGCGTGGCGATCGTCACTGCCGAGGGCAATTACGGCAACCCGATCTCGGCGCAGGCCAAGGGGCCGTGGCAGGAGTTCGACGAACTGCTTGCCGAGCCGTTCATTCGCGGGCGCGAGCTGACCACCGCCGTTCTGGGCGACAGGGCGCTGCTGGTCACCGAGCTGAAGCCCAAGAGCGGCTTCTACGACTTCGATGCCAAGTACACCGACGGGATGACCGACCATATCTGTCCGGCGGAGATTCCGGACGAGATTACGCAGGCGTGCAAGCGGTTGGCGCTGGAGGCGCATCGCCTGCTGGGGTGCAAGGGCGCTTCGCGGTCGGACTTCCGCTGGGATGACACCCAGGGGCTGGACGGGCTGTTCCTGCTGGAGGTCAATACCCAGCCGGGGATGACGCCGCTGAGCCTGGTGCCGGAGCAGGCCAAGGCGTTGGGGATGAGCTATCCGCAGCTGGTGCAGGCGATTGTTGACGAAGCGCTCAAGGACGGGGCGGGATGAGCCGCAAGCCCGCCACCAAGCGCCCCACGGTCAAGCCC
>CAYMUJ010000033.1:24837-27761 GCA_964393565.1 uncultured Stakelama sp.
AGGACGGGGCGGGATGAGCCGCAAGCCCGCCACCAAGCGCCCCACGGTCAAGCCCAAGCGCCGCGCGCAATCGAAGCGTAAGCAGCCGCATCTGCTCGACCGGATGGTCGCGGCGATGCCGGTGAGCGAGGCGACGCTGCACCGGATCATCGCGTGGAGCATCACCGGCATCGCGGTCGCGTCGCTGATCGGCGTGGCGACTTTGTTCGGCGTGCCGGGTGCGGTCGGGACGGCGCTGGCCGAGGGCGTGGGGCAGGCGGGCTTTCGCGTGCAGCAGGTCGAGGTGACCGGGATCAAGCGCGCCGACAAGATGACGGTGTATAATTACGCGCTGGACGAGAAGAGCCGCGCGATGCCGCTGGTCGATCTGGACGAGGTGCGCGCGCGGTTGATGACGATCGGCTGGGTCGCCGACGCGCGCGTGTCGCGCCGCCTGCCCGATACGCTGGTGGTCGATATCGTCGAGCGCAAGGCGGCGGCGGTGTGGCAGCATCAGGGGCAGCTCATGCTGATCGATGCCGAGGGCGTGTTGCTGGAGCCGGTGTCGGCCGAGGCGATGCCGGACCTGCCGCTGGTGATCGGCGATGGCGCCTATGCGCAGCAGCCAGCCTATCAGCGTCTGCTGGCGGCGGCACCCGCGCTGCGCCCGCTGGTCAAGGCGGCGACGTGGATCGGCAATCGTCGTTGGGACTTGAGCTTCAACACCGGCGAGCGGCTGGCGCTGCCCGAGGGCGAGGAGGCGGCGGCCAAGGCGTTGGTCAAGTTCGCCGAGCTGGATGGCGCGGACCGGTTGCTGGGGCGCGGCTATCTGCGCTTCGACCTGCGCGATCCGACACGGCTGGTGGTGCGGATGCCGGGGCAGGTGATCCGCAAAGAGATTGAATCTGCGACAGAAACTGCCAGTGTGAATGTGCAGGGGGAATAGGACATGGCCAAGACCGCGCCGGAAGGACTGATTACCGCACTCGATATCGGGTCGTCGAAAGTGTCGGCGCTGATCGCGCAAAAGGGCGATGGCGGCGAACTGGTCGTGCTGGGCACGGGCCAGCGCGAGAGCCGGGGTGTGCAGCGCGGCTATATCGCCGACATGGCCGCGACCGAAGTTGCGGTGCGCGAGGCGGTCGAGCAGGCCGAGCGGATCGCGGGCACCAATATCGAGGATGTGTGGGTCAGCTTCTCCGCCGGAGGGCTGGATTCGAATATCCTGCGGCTTGAGGTCGATCTGGGCGGGCATCGCGTCGAACAGTCGGACATCGACGACCTGCTGCGCGCGGGGCGGGAGGCGATCAATCCGGGTGGGCGGATGGTTCTGCATGCTCAGCCGACGCGCTACACGCTCGATGGTCTGGCGGGTGTCAAGCAGCCGCGCGGGTTGCATGCCGAGCGGCTGGGGGTCGATATCCATGTCGTGTCGACCGAGGGGGCGCCGGTCCGCAATCTCGATTTGTGCGTGCGTTCGGCGCATCTGGAAGTGCGCTCGATCATCGCCGCGCCGGTCGCCACGGGGCTTGCCTGCCTGTCCGAGGAAGAGCGCGAACTGGGCGTGGCGTTGGTCGAGATCGGCGCGGGCGTGACCAATGTCTCGGTCTACAAGGACGGCGTGCTGACCGGCCTGTCGTCGATCCAGCAGGGGTCGGCGGACATCACCGATGACATTGCCAGCGCATTCGGGACGCGGCGCGGGCAGGCGGAGCGAATGAAGTGCTTTTACGGCAGCGCCAACATGACGCCGCGCGACAATCACGACATGATCGACATCGCGCCCGCGAGCCTGGAGGAAGAGGGGGAGGGCGCGCGGATCACGCGGGCACAGCTGATCGCGGTGATCCGCCTGCGGCTCGACCGGCTGATGGCGGAGATCGCCAAGGAGCTGACGCGCCTCAATTTCGAGGACCCGGTCGGGCGGCAGATCGTGCTGACCGGCGGCGGAGCGGAGCTGAAGGGTGTGGCGGATTATGCGCAGCAGGCGCTGGGCCGGTCGGTCCGCGTCGGGCGTCCGCGCGGCCTTTCGGCACTGCCTGAGGCGCATGCGGGGCCGGCGTTCGCGACACTGGCGGGGCTGGCGACGTTCGCGGCGGCCGATCCGGTCGACCTGCGCACGCTGGAGCCGTCGCGCGGGCAATTGGTCGTGCGGAGCAACCCGAAAGCCATGATCCAGCGGATGATGGCGGCATTTCGGGCCAATTATTGACATTTCCTGTGGGCGATCGGCGGATAACGCTGGAATGGCCCCCGGCGATGGTGCAGAAACAGGGTTACAAACAGGTGTCGCTTGGGGTGCGCGCCTGAGGAGACACACAGAAGATGAGCATCGATTTCCTTCCGCCCGACCTGGATGAACTGACGCCGCGCATCACGGTGATCGGCGTCGGCGGCGCGGGCGGCAACGCGATCGCGAACATGATCCGCGCCGAAGTTCAGGGCGTCGAGTTCCTGGTCGCCAACACCGACGCGCAGGCGCTGAAGCAGTCGAGCGCGGGTCAGCGCATCCAGCTGGGCGCGAAGATCACGCAAGGGTTGGGCGCGGGCAGCCGGCCGGAGATCGGCCGCGCCGCCGCCGAAGAAACGATCGAGATGGTGCAGGAAGCGCTGAAGGGCGCGCATATGTGCTTCATCGCGGCCGGCATGGGCGGCGGCACCGGCACCGGTGCGGCCCCGGTCATCGCCAAGGCGGCGCGCGACATGGGCATTCTGACCGTGGGCGTGGTGACCAAGCCGTTCGCGTTCGAAGGCAAGAAGCGCGCAATGTCGGCGGAAGCGGGCATCGAGGAGCTGCAGAAGTTCGTCGATACGCTGATCGTCATTCCCAACCAGAATCTGTTCCTGGTCGCCAACGCCAATACGACGTTCAAGGAAGCGTTCGAAATGGCGGACGAGGTGCTGCAGCAGGGCGTGCGCGGCATCACCGACCTGATGGTCATGCC
>CAYMUJ010000034.1:0-20531 GCA_964393565.1 uncultured Stakelama sp.
TGCGCTATGACCTGCGCAAGCTGACGGCATGGGGACAGGAAGTCACGCTGACCGCTTATGGTCGCGGCGACCTGTACAATACGCAGCAGACCGCCGCGACCAGCGTGGTCAGCTATCGCGGGCTGGAGGGATTTCGCGGTCGCGCGATCGGTGCGCTGGCGCTGGACGTCAAATGGCCGCTGATCGGCGATGCATTCGGGGGCACGCAGCGGATCACCCCGCGCTTCCAGATCGTCGCCGCGCCGCGCATCGACAATTTCGATGTACCGAACGAGGATGCCCGATCGGTCGATCTGGAGGATTCGAACCTCTTCGCGCTCAACCGCTTCCCGGGTTACGACCGGTTCGAGGATTCGACCCGCTTCACCTTCGGCGTCGATTATGCGCTGTACCTGCCCGGCATTTCGATCGAGGCGAATGTGGGGCAGAGCTATCGCCTCAATTCACGCACCACGATCCTGCCCGACGGGACCGGCCTGAACGACCGCATGTCCGACATCGTCGGGCGGACGGTGGTACGCTATCGTGACTTCCTGTCATTCACCCACCGCTATCGCGTGGACAAGGACAATTTCGCCGTCCGCCGCAACGAGATCGACGCCACGATCGGGTCACGCACGACGTTCGTCACGCTCGGCTATCTGCGGCTCAACCGCAATATCAGCTTTGCGCTTGAGGATCTGCAGGACCGCGAGGAAGCGCGGGTCGGCGCGCGGGTTCAGATTTCGCGCTTCTGGTCGGCATTCGGGTCCGCCGTGGTCGACCTGACCAATGCGGAGGAGGACCCCGCCTCGATTGCTGACGGGTTCGATCCGATCCGGCATCGGCTGGGCGTGGAATATGAAGATGACTGCATCCGTCTGGGCCTGACCTGGAAGCGCGATTACCAGACCACTGGCGATGCGCGGCGTGGCAGTTCGTACCTGTTCACGCTGGCGCTGAAGAATCTGGGGCGGTGAATTCAGAAGAAACCTCCCCCGCCAGGGGGCTGTGTCAGCATAGCTGACGGAGGGGGAGGAAACACGACGTGCGAGAGGGCGCAGCCGCCCTCCCCCTGGCGGGGGAGGATTAGGATGCATCCCATCATGGCCATTGCGGCTACCGATTACAGGCCGTAAGCCCCAGTTCAGGCACAATTGGCTAGTAGACGACCCCGATCATGGGTTCGGACAGGTTTCAGGCACAGGTGAAGATGACCTCGAAAGTCGCGCGTTTCGGCCGGATTGCGGCCCTTGTACTGGGTATTGCTGGCAGCACCGCGATCGCGGCGCAGACGGTTCCCGAAGCTGAGGTGCCGTCGACGGCAAACCTGAACCTGCCGGAAAATCTGCAGCTGTTCGGCGCTGTCGATCCCAATGTGCGCAAGCCCACGGCAATCGTGAACGGCTATGTGCTGACGCGCACCGATGTCGATCAGCGCGTCAACCTGGCGATCGCACTCAACCAGTGGAAGCTGACCGAGGACGAAAAGAATCAGCTGCGGATGCAGGTATTGCGTCTGCTGATCGACGAAACGATCCAGATCCAGCAGGCAAAGTCGGAAACGCTGACCGTTGCCGGCGATCAGATCGATCGCAGCTTTGCCGGCATTTCGCGTCGCTATGGCCGCTCGCCTGACGAAATGCGCGCCTGGTTGAAAGAGGTCGGATCGTCGGATCGCTCCTTCCGCCGCCAGATCGAAGGCGAACTGGCGTGGCAGGCGGTCATCCGCCGCATGGTCGGTCCGTACATCAATGTTGGCGATTACGAGATCGAGCAGATTCTTGAATCGATCAAGGCGGCCAAGGGCACGGAAGAGTTCCATCTGCGCGAAATCTACATCTCGGCGTCGCCCGAACGTGCAGGTGAAGTGTTCCAGGCAATGCAGCAGATGATCCAGCAGATGCAGCAGGGCCGCCCGTTCGAATATTTCGCGCAATATTCGGAAGCGACGACCAAATCGACCGGTGGCGATCTGGGCTGGGTGCGCGCACAGATGTTGCCCGGAGCGCTCGCCCAGGCCGCACAGCAGATGCAGGTCGGTCAGGTCGCGGGTCCGATCGAGGTGCCGGGCGGCTTTTCGATCCTGTACCTTGTCGACAAGCGTCAGGTCGGCATGCCCGACCCGCGCGATGCCAAGCTGAGCCTGCGTCAGCTGACCGTAAAATTCCCGTCCGGCATCAGCCAGGCTCAGGCCACCGCCAAGGTCGCCGAATTTGCCGCCGTGCTGAAATCGACCAATGGCTGCGGCGCGGTCGGCAAGGCGGCCGAGACGCTGGGCGCCGATGTCATCGACAATGATTCGGTGATCGCGCGCGATCTGCCGCCGCAGTTGCAGGACCTGATCCTCAACCTGCAGGTCGGTCAGGCGACCCCGCCCTTCGGATCGCCGACTGATGGCATCCGCGCGCTGGTGCTGTGCGGTCGCGACGACCCCAAGACCGCCACACTGCCCTCGGTCGAAGAAATTCGTGACAAGACCGAAGAGGTTCGCACCAACAAGCGCGCCCAGCGGCTGCTCAAAGATCTGCGCCGCGACGCGATCATCGAGTATCGCTGAGCCGTGAGCGGCGCGTTGCGCCCGCTTGCGGTTGCGATGGGCGATCCCGCCGGGATCGGGCCGGAGATCATCGTCAAGGCGTGGCACAACCGCGAAGCGCACGCGCTCGCGCCGTTCTTTGCGGTGGGCGAGCCTGAAGCGGTCGCGGCGGTGTGGGACGGGCCGGTGGCGCGGATCGGCAGCCCGGATGAAGCGCGGCGCGTGTTCGACGCAGCGCTGCCGGTGTTGCCGGTCGATTGCTCGGCATCGGTGCAGCCGGGCGTTCCCGATATCGCGGGCGCGCGCTGTGCACTCAGCAGTCTGGAGCTGGCAACCGGGCTGACGCGATCGGGCGCGGCGGGCGGTCTGGTCACCGGGCCGGTGTCGAAGGCGCAACTGTACGCGATCGGCTTCACCCATCCGGGGCAGACCGAGTTCGTCGCCGAACGCTGCGGCGTCGCGCCCGAAAATGCGGTGATGATGCTGGCCGGACCGACGCTGCGGGTGGTGCCGATAACGACGCATATCGCGCTGACCAAGGTCGCACCGACGATCACGATTCCCTTGATCCTGGCCAAGGCGCGCGCGACCGCGCGGGGCCTAGCCCGCAATTTCGGGATCAGCGCACCGCGCCTGGCCTTTGCCGGGCTGAACCCGCATGCGGGCGAAGGCGGGGCGATCGGGCGCGAAGAGATCGACCTGTTGATCCCCGCGATCGAACAGCTCCGCGCCGAGGGGATCGACGCGACCGGGCCGTTTGCAGGCGACACGATGTTTCATGCGCGGGCGCGCGCGACCTATGACGCCGCGATCTGCCTGTATCACGATCAGGCGCTGATCCCGCTCAAGACGCTGCATTTCGATGAAGGGGTCAATCTGACCTTGGGCCTGCCGATCGTGCGCACCTCCCCCGATCATGGCACCGCGTTCGGCATTGCCGGCAAGGATATGGCGGAACCCGGCGCGATGATCGCGGCGATCCGCATGGCCGCGCAGGCGGCCGAGCACCGCGCCGCCTATGACGCAGAGCAGGCCGCGACCGCGTGACCAGGCTCCCCCCGCTGCGTGAGGTGATTGCGAAACACGGGCTCTCCGCCAGCAAGGCGTTGGGCCAGAATTTCCTGTTCGATTCGCAATTGCTCGACCGGATCGCGCGCGTGCCGGGAGATCTCAACGGCGCCGAGGTGTTCGAGGTCGGCCCGGGACCGGGCGGCCTCACGCGCGCGCTGCTGGGTGCGGGCGCGCAGGTGACGGCGGTCGAGCGCGACCGGCGCTGTATCCCCGCGCTGGAGGAACTGGGCGCGGCATTTCCGGGTCAGCTCACGGTGATCGAGGGCGATGCGCTGGAGGTCGATGCCCCGGCGCTGTTTGCGGGCAAGCCGCATATCGCGTCGAACCTGCCGTACAATGTCGGCACCGCATTGCTGGTCGGCTGGCTGTCCGCCGAGTGGGAGCCATGGTGGGCGAGCCTGACGCTGATGTTCCAGAAGGAAGTCGCCGAGCGTATCGTCGCAGCGCCGGGGACCGATCATTATGGCCGCCTTGCCGTACTCGCCCAGTGGCGCAGCAGCGCACGGATCGCGATGCCGGTCCACCGCAGCGCGTTCACCCCGCCGCCCAAGGTGATGTCAGCGGTGGTGCATATCGTGCCGGGTGACGAGCCGCCGGGGGTGACGTTCAAGGTGCTGGAACGCCTGACCGCCGCCGCATTCGGCCAACGGCGTAAGATGCTGCGGCAGAGTTTGAAGGCGGTGCCCGGCGCGGTCGAGGCGGCGGAGGCACTGGGGATCGACCCGACGCGGCGCGCCGAGACGGTAAGCGTTGCGGAGTTTGTGAGCCTGGCGCGGGCGCTCAGCTAATTCCTCCCCTGCTGTGCAGGGGGAACGGGATTTAGTTCTTCTTCTCGTCCGCCTTGGGAGCGGGAACGACCTGCGCCGTGGCGGTGGCAGGCGGGCCCTTGGCGATTGCCGCTGCCAGCTGGGTCGCGTCGGCGCAATTGCCGCACAAAGTCTTCAGCCGCGCGAGATTTTCCCTGGCGCGTTCGACCGCGCCCTTTTGCACCATCGCCTCGCCCTGCCCGCGCAACGCGGTCTGATCGTTCGGTTCGAGCGCCAGCGCCTCACGGTAGAAGCGGATCGCCTTGCCCGGCAGGCCCTGCACCCGCGCGATTTCGGCGAGGACGAGATAGCCCGCACGGTTGCGCGGATCGACCGCAAGCGCGCTTTCGATCAGGCCGTTGGCGGTGTCGAGGTCACCGGCGGCGCGTGCCGCCTTGCCGCGTTCGAGCAAGGCGACCGAGCGGGCGTCGATCTGGTCGTCGGCGCGCTGGGCGTTGAGAGACGTCGAAACGCTGAGCAGCGCGAGTGCTGCGGCGGCCGACACGAGCGAGATACGCATGACAGTCTCCGGACGTGGAATGGATAGGGCTATCATGCGCGCACCAGCCGCGCGACAAAAAAGCCGTCGGTCGCATCGCTGAGCGGGGTGAGGCGCATGCCCGGTCCATGCGGCGTGCCGAGCGGGAGCGCAAGCGGCTCTGCACGGAAGGCCGGATTGCGCGCGAGGAAGCCAGTGACCTGATCCGCCCCCTCCGCATCGAGCAGCGAGCAGACGATATGGATCAGCGCGCCGCCAGGGCGGACCAGCGCCGCGCCGACATCGAGCAGGCGGGCCTGCGTCTCCACCAGCCGGGCGAGCCGCGCCGGGGTGAGCCGCCAGCGCGCCTCCGGGTTGCGGCGCCAGGTGCCGGTGCCGGAACAGGGCGCGTCGATCAGGACGACATCGGCGCGCTCGGCCCAGTCGGCCAGCGCCTCCGCCTCGCGGTTCGGATTGAGCAGGCGGGTTTCGACGATCTCCACCCCCGCCCGCTGCGCCCGCGGGGCAAGGCGCGACAGGCGCGCACGGTCGCTGTCGCTGGCGAGGATCGTTCCCCGCCCCGCCATTGACGCGGCGAGCGCGAGCGTCTTGCCGCCCCCGCCCGCGCACAGATCGACCACGCGCATGCCCGGCGCGGCGGCGGCTGCGCGGGTCACGGCCTGGCTGCCCGCATCCTGCACCTCGAACCAGCCCTGAGTGTAGGCGTCGCTCTTTTCCACCGGCGTGTCAGCGGGCAGGCGCAGGGCGAGATCGAGGCCGAGGATCGGCGCGGCGTCCGGGAAGATGGCGGCGAGCTGATCGCGGGTCGCCTTGAGCGGATTGACACGCAGATCGAGCGGGGCGCGGTCGAGCAACGCCGTCGCCTGTGCTCCGTCCACAGCCGAAGCGGCAAGCGCATCGATCAACCACGCCGGAGCGACACCCGCTACAGCGACGGCTTCATCGGGAGCGATCGGTGCGGGGCCATAGGGCGATCCGTCGAAGGTCGCGGCGAGAACGGGATCGCGCGCGGCGAGCGCCAGCAACGCCGCGCGGCCATTCGCCGGAATCTCGCCGCACAGCCGGATCGCGTCATAGACAAGACCGCGGATCGCGCGCCGGTCCTTCGACCCGGCATAGCGCCGCGCAGCCAGCTCGCGCGCGATCAGCACGTCCGCCGACGCGCCCCCGTCGCGCGCGGCGGCGATGATGGTGTCGAGCAGTTCGATGGCGGTCCGGGTACGCGCGGCGGGTGTCATCGCCGCCCCTTAGGGGATCGACAGCGGTTCGGCGAGGGTCTGGGGGAATGCGCGGATGATCGCCGGGGCGAGCTTGGCAGCAAGCGTCGCGGGCACATCGGCGCGCGTGCCTGAAGCCTGTGCAGTGAGCGCGCTGCCGCGCCACACGACCGTGCCGTCCGCACGGCTGACCAGCTCGACCGTCAGCGTGGTGACGATCAGGCCGCGCAGCTGGCGCTTGTCGGAGGGCAGCGCGACGCTGAGCCCACCGCCCCAGCTTGCGCCCGACTCGCGCCCGTTCGACGCCACCGCGCCACGCTCGGCGCGGGTTACGCCGACCCGGGCGATGTAGCGCCCGCGCGCCTGCGGCGGCAGCGCGGTGAAGCGCGCGTCGAGCAGCGCCTGTTCGACCGCGTCGGCGAACGCCTGACGCACGACAGCGGGCGTGTTCGCGTCCGCCACCGCCTCGACCGTCACGGTGCCGGGGGTCAGCGCCGGCGCCTCCTGAACGCCGGAGGCCAGCAGGGCCAGAGCTGCAATCCACATCATCGCTGTTTCCCTTAAGAGACTATTCAACCGAAACGGAGCGTAACTCATAGGTAGCGAGGATACGCACCCATTCCCCGACCCGATACTGCCCCCTAAGGCGCGGCGGCCGGATGCGGAAGTGCCAGCTGCCCGCAAGTACCGCGCGACCGATATTGGCACTGTCAGGGAACTCATCCAGCAAAGCGCAGCTGTCTACGCGATACTCGGCAACTGTGCGGCACGCGATCAGTGCCCAACCCGGTGCGCGAGCCGTTGACAGGTAGCCACGCATATCCGGCTCCGGATCGCGAAACCAGGACGCGGCGTAGAGCGGCTCGCCATTCGGCCCGCGCCCCTCGACGCGGCGCGAGTCGCCGGGATCGGGGCCGGGTGCGGGCGGCCCCGCGACGCGGCGCGCGGGCGCTGCGGGGCCGGCCGCAGGGCGGCGCGGCAGCGTGGAAATATCCGGCATCCGGGCGAGCGGAGTGTCGAGCAGCACCGGCGGTTCGGGCGCCGGTTGGGCAACGACAGGATCGGGCGGTGGCGGGGTTTCGGCGTCGCGCGGTTGTGGTTGTGTCACCGGCTGTACCGCCGGATCGGCGGGGCGCGCGTCGGACGGCGGCTCCGGCGCGGATTCGGGCTCGGGGCTGACGCCAAAGGTGGCCATCGGCACGGTTTTGTCCGGGGGCGTCAGGATCTTCGGCGCGATGGTGAGCAGGAGCAGCGCCAGCAGCAGCTCGACCAGCAGCGCCAGCGCGATCGCCACCGCGCGCGTACCGAACCGCTCCCGCGCGCGCTGGAGCAGCGGGCGCGAGTCTTCGGCTGGAGGTGGGACGGCGATACTCGACAAGGCACGGCCGAACTGCCCGCGCATTGCGTCGAAATAATGTCGGTCGTTCGCAATCCCGCCGGGAAGCGGATGATCAGCGCGTCGGGTAATTCGGTGCTTCGCGCGTGATCGTCACGTCATGGACATGGCTTTCGCGCAGGCCCGCATTGGTGATGCGGACGAACTTGCCCTTTTTCTGCAGCTCGGGGATCGTCGCTGCGCCGGTATAGCCCATCGCCGCCTTGATGCCGCCGATCAGCTGGTGGATCACGTCCTTGGCCGGGCCCTTGAACGCGACCTGCCCCTCGATCCCTTCGGGGACGAGCTTCAATTGATCCTTGATGTCGCCCTGGAAATAGCGGTCGGCCGAGCCGCGGCCCATCGCCCCGACGCTGCCCATGCCGCGATAGGATTTGTAGGCGCGGCCCTGATACAGGAAGGTTTCGCCCGGTGCCTCCTCGGTCCCCGCGAGCAGCGAACCGACCATGCAGGTCGAGGCACCGGCGGCGAGCGCCTTGGCAAGGTCGCCCGAGGTGCGCAGGCCGCCATCGGCGATCACCGGCACGTCCGACTTGGCGGCTTCGTTCGCGGCGTCCATCACCGCGGTGAGCTGGGGCACGCCGACACCCGCGACGACGCGGGTGGTGCAGATCGATCCCGGGCCGATGCCGACCTTGATCCCGTCCGCGCCCGCGTCGATCAGCGCGCGGGTGGCGGCGGCGGTCGCGACGTTGCCGGCGACGACCTGGACGCGGTTCGACAGCTTCTTCACCCGCTCGACCGCGCGGGCGACGTCCTTGTTATGGCCGTGCGCGGTGTCGATCACGATCAGGTCGACCTCGGCATCGACCAGCGCCTCGGTGCGCTCGAAGCCCTTGTCGCCCACGGTTGTCGCGGCGGCGACGCACAGGCGGCCCGCGCCATCCTTGGTCGCATTGGGATAGTTGACCGCCTTTTCGATGTCCTTGACGGTGATCAGGCCGACACAGCGATAATTCTCGTCCACCACCAGCAGCTTTTCGATCCGGCGCTGGTGCAGCAGGCGGCGGGCTTCTTCCTGCCCGACGCCGATCGACACGGTGGCGAGGTTGTCGTGGGTCATCAGCTCGCTGACCGGCTGGCCGGGATTCTCGGCGAAGCGCACGTCGCGGTTGGTGAGGATGCCGACCAGCTTGCCGCCGGCTTCGGTGATCGGAATGCCGCTGATCTTGTGCCGCGCCATCAGCGCCTGCGCCTCGGCCAGCGTGCCGGTGGGGGACATGGTGATCGGGTTGACGACCATGCCGCTTTCGAAGCGCTTGACCGCGCGCACCGCCTCGACCTGCTCATCGATCTCGAGATTGCGGTGGAGCACGCCCATCCCGCCGAGCTGCGCCATGACGATCGCCATGTCGGCTTCGGTCACCGTGTCCATCGCGGAGGAGAGGATCGGGATGTTGAGCGCGAGGTTGCGCGTCACCCGCGTGCGGGTGTCGGCCATGCTCGGCAGCACCTCGCTCTCGCCCGGATAGAGCAGAACGTCGTCGAAGGTGAGGCCGAGGGGGATATCCATGAGGTGCGCCAATGTCCTGAGTCGAGAATTGGCGGCCCATGTAACCGCGCTATGTGACGCGCGCTAGGGGGTGAGACTCTATCCTCCCCCTGGCGGGGGAGGATTTAGGTTGCCGCCCGCGCCAGCAGCGCCTTGGCGCGGTCGACATGCATCTCTTCGATCATCGCGTCCTGGTAGCGTTCCGCGCCCCCGGTGAAGGCCGCGACCAGCGCGCGCGCTTCTTCCAGCTCCGCCTCGGTCGGGTCGAACGCGGCGCGGGCGATGTCGATCTGGTTGGGGTGGATCAGCCTCTTGCCGTCGAAGCCGAGCAGTCGGCCCTCGGCGCATTCCGCCGCCAGCCCCTCGGGATCGTCGAGGCGGTTGAACACGCCGTCGAGCACCCACAATTCCCGCGCCCGCGCCGCCAGCACGACCAGCTGCAGTGACAGCGCCATCTGCGCGCGGCTCGCCGCCGGGGGCAGTTTGAGCGATGCGGCGAGGTCGTTGGTGCCGACGATCAGCCCGGCCAGCTCGACACCCCAGCCGGTGGTGCTGGCGATCGGGCCGACATTCATCACCCCCGCCGCAGTCTCGATCATCGCCAGCACCGGGCGGTCGGCGTAAAGCGCGGTATAGGTGATCGCCTCGGGCGTCTCGACCTTGGGCAGGATGACATGGGTGGCGGCGGATTTCTTGACGGCCTTCACATCCGCCTTCCAGTGATCGCTGTCCTTGGCGTTGACGCGGACGCCGAACGGGCGATCGCCAAAGCCCTCGACCGCTTTCACTGCCTCACGCGCCGCTTCCTTGTCCTCCGCCTTCACCGCATCCTCGAGGTCGAGGATGATCATGTCGGCGGGCAGGCCCTTTGCCTTCTCGATCGCGCGCGGGTTGGATGCGGGCAGGAACAGCGCGGTGCGCGGCGGGGCGTAAATCGCTTTGCTCATGGCCCCTCTATGCTAGGATCGGGGGAACTAGGAAAGGCGGGCAATTCCCATGGAACTCACGGTCGGCGCATTTTTCATCCTGATGGTGCTGGTGCTGATGTACCTGTTCGCCAGCATCAAGATCGTCCGTCAGGGCTATCATTACACGATCGAACATTTCGGTCGCTTCACCACCGTCGCGCAGCCGGGGTTCAACCTTTACCCCGCCTTCTTCTATCGCGTGGGTCGCCGCGTGAACATGATGGAGCAGGTGATCGATATTCCGGGTCAGGAAATCATCACCAAGGACAATGCGATGATCTCCACCGATGGTGTGGTGTTCTTCCAGGTGCTCGACGCGGCCAAGGCAGCCTATGAGGTGTCGGACCTGTATGTCGCGCTGCTCCAGCTGACGACGACGAATCTGCGCACGGTGATGGGGTCGATGGACCTCGACGAAACGCTGTCCAAGCGCGACGAGATCAATGCGCGGCTGTTGTCGGTCGTCGATCATGCGACGACGCCCTGGGGGGTCAAGATCACCCGCGTCGAGATCAAGGACATCCGCCCGCCCGCCGACATCGTCAACGCGATGGGCCGCCAGATGAAGGCGGAGCGTGAGAAGCGCGCCAACATCCTCGAGGCCGAAGGCTCGCGCGCGTCGGAAATCCTGCGCGCCGAGGGGCAGAAACAGGCCCGCATCCTTGAGGCCGAGGGCCGCAAGGAATCCGCCTTCCGCGACGCCGAGGCGCGCGAGCGCGCGGCGGAGGCCGAGGCAAAGGCGACCGAGTTGGTCAGCCAGGCGGTCGAAAGCGGATCGGCCCAGTCGCTCAACTACTTCATCGCGCAGAAATATGTCGAAGCCGTCGGCAAATTCGCGACCAGCCCCAATGCCAAGACGATCCTGTTCCCGGTCGAAGCGACGCAGCTGATCGGCACGCTGGGCGGCATCGGCGAGCTGGCCAAGGAAGCGCTTGGCGGCGGCAAGGACACGCCGCCTGCGCCCCCCGCCCCGCCGGCCCGCGTGCGCCCGTCGCCGTTCGGAGCGCCGCAGGAATGAGCGACTGGCTGTCCGACCAGGCGGGGTTCGTCTGGCTGATCGTCGCGGCGCTGTTCGCGATCTGCGAGCTGCTGATCCCGGGCGTGTACCTGACCTTCCTCGCGCTCGGCGCGGCGGCGACGGGCGTGCTGGCGCTGCTCTTCCCCGAGCTGGGCGCGATCGGGCAGTTCATCAGCTTTGCGGCATGGTCGACGGTCGCGGTGCTGGTCGGCAAGCGCTGGTATGGCGCGAACCCGGTGCCGAGCGCCGACCCCGACCTCAACAACCGCGCCGCGCGGATGATCGGGCAGAGCGTGACGGTGGTCGAGCCGATCACCGGCGGCAGCGGCCGGGTGCGCGTCGGTGACGGCGAATGGCCGGCGGAAGGCCCTGACCTGCCCGCTGGCGCAAAGGCACGGATCGCCGATGTGCGTGGCGGGGTGGTGGTGATCGAAGCGGTCCCGACCCTGGCGGCGGATTGATTGTTGCGGCGATCAGTTTCGGGGAATAGGCGCGCTTAGCGGGTGGCGCTGGTCGTCCGCGCGGCTAAGGTAACGCGGGTAACAACCGTTCTGCGTATCCCGGAGCCGCCATGATCGCCAGCCGCCGCCAGTTCCTCGCCTCGACCGCCACGCTTGCCGCATTTCCCGCCCTGCCCGCCTGCGCGAAGGGCGCGGTGTCGGCGGATAGTGCAGCCGATGCGCTACTGAGCGCGACCGCCGAGCAGTTGCTGACCAACGCGCCCGAAAGCGCAACCTCGCTCGGCATCGACAAGGGGGAGCGCGCACATCTGCGATCGGTGGTCGAGGATCGCAGCATGGCGGGCCGGCAGAAGGTCGCCGAAGGGCTGCGCGCACGGATCACACAGCTCGATGCGCTCGACCGCAATGCGCTCTCGCCGGTGATGCAGACCAATGTCGATGTCGTGCGCACCGCGTTCCAGAACGGGCTGGACGGGTTCGCCTTCGGCTATGGCGATGTCGCGGTCGGTGGTTGGCGCAACACCCCCTATGTCGCGATCCAGAATGTCGGGGCCTATCTCGACATGCCGCGCTTCCTCGACAGCGAGCACAAGGTCGAGAGTGCGGCGGACGCGGCGTCGTGGCTCGCGCGGTTCGAGAGCTGGGCCGGGCAGATCGACGGCGAGACCGAGCGGCTGAAGATCGCCTATGACAAAGGCGTCGTCGCGCCCGATTTCCTGCTCGACAAATGCCTGCGTCAGATCACGCTGACCCGCGGCACCGATGCCGGCAAATGGGAGCTGGTCGAGAATTTCACCGGCAAGAAGGTCGTGACCGGCGATCAGGCGGTGGCGGCGGCAAAGCTGGCAGCGGGCAGGATCGCGCCCGCGCTCGACCGCCAGATCGCCGAGCTCAAGCGCCATCGCGCCAAGGCGACGGCGGACGCGGGCGTGTGGAAATTCCCGGATGGCGAGGCCTATTACGCCTGGGCGCTGCGCGCGGCGACCACCACGACGATGACCCCGGACGAGGTCCACAAGGCGGGGCGTGAGGAGCTGAAGGCGCTCCAGTCGGAGATGAACACGATCCTCAAGAAGCTCGGCTACAGCAAGGGCAGCGTCGGCGCGCGGATGACCGCGCTCGGCAAGGATCCGAAGTTCCTCTACCCGGACACTGACGCCGGGCGGCAGGAAATCCTCGCCTATATGACCAGGACGATCCAGGACATGAAGGCGAAGATGCCGCAGGCGTTCCACACTTTGGTGCGCGGCAATGTCGAGGTGAAGCGGCTGCCGCTGGCCGAGGAACCGGGCGCGCCGGGTGCCTATGGCGGCGCGGGGTCGATCGACGGGACGGTGCCGGGCCGCGTGTGGCTGAACCTGCGCACCACACATCTGCACACCCGCTACAGCCTCGCCACCCTCGCCTATCATGAGGGGATTCCGGGCCATGCGTGGCAGGGCGAATATACGTTCAAGCTGCCGCTGGTCCGCTCGCTCCTGGCCTTCAACGCCTATAGCGAAGGCTGGGCGCTGTACGCCGAGCAACTGGGCGCGGAGCTAGGGGCGTATGACAGCGATCCGGTCGGGCGGCTGGGCTATCTCCAGAGCCTCGCCTTCCGCGCGTGCCGTCTGGTGGTCGATACCGGGCTGCACGCCAAGCGCTGGACGCGCAGCCAGGCGATCGAATGGTTCGCCACCGCCAATGGCTCATCGGTCGAGGAAGTGAGCGGCGAGATCGACCGCTATTGCAGCTGGCCGGGTCAGGCGTGCGGCTACAAGCTCGGCCACACCGCGATCAATCGGCTGCGGACCAAGGCGCAGCGCGCACTTGGCCCGCGCTATGATTTCCGGGCGTTCAACGATGCGCTGGTGCTGGGCGGCGGGGTGCCGATGAGCGTGCTGGAGCATGTGATCGACCGGCATATCGCCGCGCGGAAGGGGTAGCTTCCAATCCTCCCCCTGGCGGGGAGGATTGGGTCACACCAAACCCGCCAGTCGTAACACCACCCCCGCGCCAGCACACAGCCCAAGCACGCTGAACAGACCGAGCTTGAGCCTGAACACCGCGACCAGCGCGAACAGGGTCAGCACCGCCGCCCAGGGGTCGATGCGCGTCAGCACCGGGGCTTCGAACGACACCGGCCCCGCCCCGACCGCTACCGTCTCCCGAAACACAGCGTGGATCGCGAACCACAGGGCCAGGTTGAGGATCACGCCCACCACCGCCGCCGTGATCGCGCTGAGCGCCCCGGCTAGCGCCGCATTGCCGCGCAGCCGCTCGATGAACGGCGCACCGAGGAAGATCCACAGGAAGCACGGCGCGAACGTGACCCAGGTCGCGAGCAGCCCGCCCAGCGTCCCTGCCAGCATCGGTGAGAGCATGCCGGGATCGCGATAGGCGCCCAGGAAGCCGACAAACTGCAGCACCATGATCAGCGGCCCCGGCGTCGTCTCCGCCATGCCCAACCCGTCGATCATCTCGCCCGGCTGCAGCCAGCCATGATGCTCGACCGCCTGCTGCGCGACATAGGCGAGCACGGCATAGGCCCCGCCGAACGTGACCATCGCCATCTTGGCGAAGAAGGTCGCGATCTGGCTGAACACATGATCGGGCCCGAGCCACAGCAGCAGCGCCGCGATCGGCACCAGCCACAGCGCCAGCCACAACAAGGTGTCGAACAGCACCGCGCGCCACCGCGGCCGGGCATGGTCGGGCAGTTCCTCGCCCAGCACCGTATCGCGGTCGGCAACGCCGCCGCCGGACCCGCCATGCCCGCCACCCGCGAACGCCTTGCTCCCCGACCGCCCCGCCAGCCAGCCGATCAGGCCTGCGCCGAGCACGATCAACGGAAAGGGCGCGCCGAGAAAGAAGATCGCGACGAACGCCGTGGCCGCGAGCAGCCGCGCGGCATTGGAACGCAGCGCGCGCCCGCCGATCCGCACCACCGCCTGCGCCACGATCGCCAGCACCGCGGCCTTGAGCCCGAAGAACAGCCCGCCGATCAGCCCGCTGGTGCCCCACAGGACATAGATCCAGCTCAGCGCCATGATCGCCAGCGCGCCGGGCAGGATGAACAGACCGCCCGCGATCAGCCCGCCGACCCGTTTGTGCAGCAGCCAGCCGATATAGGTTGCCAGCTGCTGCGCCTCCGGCCCGGGCAACAGCATGCAGAAATTGAGCGCGTGGAGGAAGCGCTGCTCGCCGATCCAGCGTTTCTCGTCGACCAGCACGCGGTGCATCACCGCGATCTGCCCCGCCGGCCCGCCGAACGACAGCGCGGCGATGCGCAGCCACACGCGCACCGCTTCGCCAAGCGGAATCGTCGCCGCAGCGCCTATGCCCGGCCTCCGCGCGGCGGGTGCGAGGTCCAGTCGTGCCGCTCGTCCTGCGCATCGCGCGCCCAGCGATAGAGCGCGTCATACAGCATCAGCCCGGCCTCAAGCTGAAGCTGATCATCGTCAAATAGCCGCGACAGGCCGAGCGAGACCGCAAGCAATCCCGACACCTCGAGCGCAAGGTCGGGGCGGGCGATATCGGCTCCGCGGATGATCGGTGCCAGCCGGGCGAGAGCAGGAATTGCGCCAAGCCCAAGATCCGCAAGCAACGCATCGAATGTGCAAGCCTCACCGCGATGGCTCCAGCGGACGCCATCTGCAACGATGTCGAACGGCATGGCGCCGGTGGCTTTGGCAACGCCCTCAACCTGTCCTGGCGGGACATAGAGAATGACCGCATGCGGATCGATGAAGCGGCGGATCAGCCAGGGGCAGGCGATGCGGTCGACCTTGGGCCGGCTGCGCGTCACCCAATGGGTGCGATCATCGGCGTCACGGACCAGCGGCGCTTCATAGAGCAGTGGCAAGTCGGCATTAGCCCAACCGTCATGCCCCCCCTCCAGCACCTCCGCCGCCCGGCCATCGTACCGCAGCCGTGCGGCGGCCGCGTGTGCGTCCGCCCCGCCATTCGCATCGATCACGACGATCGCGCGCGCATCATCTGGCGGGGTGCGGCGGCTCGCCCCGGGGATGCGGAACGGTGCACCGGACGGACGCAAGTCGAACAAGACAGGGGCACCCGGCGTGCCGATCAGGCGCGCAAGGGTCGCTGAAGCAATGGAATCGGGTGCGGGCATGCTGCGTCCTCAGAAATTTTGAGCGGACACGACACTATGGCTGACGCCGCATAGGGTGATCGCCATCGCCCGAGATGGCCGCGCCGCCCGCCGACTGTCAAGCGAGCGGCGCGCAAACATTACTTCTTGCCAAACAAACCCGATGCCATGCCCGCCAGATCGTCGAGCGGATTGCCATCACCGTCGCGATCAAGCGCACCAAGGATGCCCGCCGCACCATCGGCCTGCAGCAGCGTCGAAAATTTGCCGAGCGCACCTTCGCCACCGATCTGGGTGATCAGCTCCTGCATCTTATCGAGTGGCAGACCGGTCACGGCGGCCGCACCCTCGGCCGTGTCGCCGGCCATCTGGTGATGCTTCGCCAGCGCCTGCACTGCGGATTCCACATGTTCGGGCGAAAGCCCGACCTTGGCCGCCAGATTGGTGATGCCGTCCGTGCCGCCGACCTGGCCGAGAATCGAATCGAGGATGCTCATCTGTGCCGTTCCTTGAAAAGGGTTAACCAAGGCATTCCTATCATGCGGCTGGCGGGTGCGCGAGGTCGAATGAACCACCGCATGCCGATCCGGCCGGTGCACAGGCGGTCACCCCGCTGGCCCAGCCGATCCGGCCGGTTCAGAAACGAAAGCGCACCGTCGCGCCATAGGTGCGCGGTTCGGCGAGATAGGCGGAGAAGATCTGCCGCCCGCCCGGGAATTGCGGATCGGTGAAGGGCGCGCTCACCGCCCCCTCCTGGAACGGCGAGTTGAACGCGACCTGGGTGTAGTTCTGGTTGAACAGATTCTGTGCCCACAGCTCAACCGCCCACGCCTCATCCTTGCCGCGAATACCGATGCGGCCATTGACCAGCGCATAGCCATCCTGTCCCTTTTGCGGGAACAGGTCCGATCCGGTATTGTAATCGCTGGTCATGCGCGTGTCGAAATAGACCAGACCGCTCAGCCCCGAACTGCCGAGTTCGGGCGTCCACGCGACAGATGCCGTCGCGACAATCTCTGGCGCGTTCGACAGCTTCTGCCCGGGCAGCATGCGCAGCGCCTGATCCAGCGGTGCGCCGCTGTCATTGCCGACCAACTGGTCGCGATAATGGGTGTCGGCATAGGTCAGGCCCAACCCGACCCGGAAGTCGCGCGCCGGCACCAGCGACGCTTCCAGCTCGACGCCCTGCGACACCACGCCGTAACCGACATCCCCGGCGGCGCAGGCACCGGTGGTTGCCGCAGCGGGGTTGAAGTTGGGCGCAGTGCTGAACTTGCTCTGGTCGCGGTCGCCGCCGTTCAGATTGGCGGTGCAACCATTGATGTTCTGGACCAGGAACACCGTGCCGTTGAACGTATTGAGCTGGAAGTTCTTGAACTCCTGCCGGAAGGCCGAGAGGTTCAGGCTGAACGTCCGGGTCGAATATTTCAGACCCACTTCATAGGAAGTGTTGGTTTCCGGTGCGAATTGCAGGTTGCCGACCAGCGCCTGCACCCCGCCGACCGAGGCAAAGGTCAAGATCGGTACCTTCAGCGCGGACTTGTCGAGGTTGAACCCGCCCGCCTTGTAGCCGCGCGCATAGCTCGCATAGACCAGCAGATCGTCGGTCGGCTTGTACGACAGGATCGCGGTGCCGGTGAACTGATCCTCCTTGCGCGTGTCGTTGAGCGACGCGCCGTTGAGCTCGGCGGTCGAATTGCCCTGGCACGACAGGCCGAGCAGCGCATCGACCGTCGCGGTCAGCGCAGCGGTGGAGCGCAGCGGCAGCAATGCGGCCTGGTTGGTGGTGCATGCGGTATTGTCGTTGCCGAACGTCGCGTTCAGCCGCTTGCGTTCATTGGTGTAGCGCAGGCCGATGGTCAGATCCAAGCCGGTGGCGACGCGGACGATGTTGTGCGTGAACAGCGCCCAGTTACGGCTGTTCTGTTCGAACCGGTCGCGCGTTGCGCCGCGATCGCTGATCCCGTCGAGCCGGTCGAACGCCGCATAGATGACCGGTGAGGCCGCCCCGAACGCCGCGGGCCGTGCTGCAAGGCACCCGGCCGAGGTCGGGCTGTACAGCGCTGCAAGCGCGCTACCTGACACGATGCGGCAGGTCGCGAACCGGCCATATTGCGTGCCGAAGCGCAGATTGTCGGTCAGCGTCAGGTCTTCATTCGCGAAGTAACCGCCGATCAGCCAGTCGAGCTTGCCGCCGAACGCGGTGCCGTTGAGCCGCAGTTCCTGGCTGAATGTCTTGAACCCGCGTGCGGCATCGTCGCCCGGCGCACGATAAAGCAGGTCGGCCGCGCTGTAATCGGTGTCCGATCCCTGGCTGGCCACATAGTCGCGATAGGCGGTGATCGACGTCAGCTTGATGTCGCCCAGCGTCCAGTCGATCTGCGCCGACCCGCCCCAGTCCTTGGTCGTCCCGGCATAGCTGCGCCCGGCCGTAACATAGAGGTTGCGGCTATAGGGATTGCTGAACGCCGCCATCGGCTGGCCCAGGTCGCGCAGCACCCGCACGATATTGTTCTGCGCCGGATCGTTGAGCCCACCAACCTGTGGGTTGATCGTCGAATTGACATAGACCGCGCCACAGCAATCCTCGTCGCGATGCGTATAGTCGCCGATCAGGCGGATCTTCAGATCGCTGCCCGGTTCGAACAGCAACTGGCCGCGCAGGAAGTACCGGTTGCGGTTATTGACGTCGCGATTGTTGGTGACATCGCGGTAAAATCCGTCCCGGCGCATGAACACGCCGTCGAGCCGTCCCGACACGGAGTCACCCAGCGGCGCATTGACGAAGCCCTGCAACCGCAGCGCGTCATAATTGCCATAGCTCGCTTCGCCCCCGGCGGAGAAACTGGGCTCCGGCGACTTCGACACGATGCTGATGATGCCGGCCGACGCATTGCGCCCGAACAGCGTTCCCTGCGGCCCGCGCAGCACCTCGATCCGCTCAAGATCGCCGAGTTCGCTGAGGCCAATGCCCGAACGCGAGCGATAGACGCCGTCGATGAACACCGCGACCGAACTTTCCAGACCGGGATTGTCGCCCACGGTTCCGACGCCGCGGATGCGCGCCGATCCGTTCGCCTCGCTCCCGGTCGAGGAGACAAGCAGCGAGGGCGCGACCTGATTGAGCGCGCGGATGTCCGTGGCACCGGTCTGCTGCAACGTGTCCGCACTGATCGCCGACACCGCCAGCGGCACATCAGCCAGTGCCTGTGCGCGGCCCTGAGCAGTGATGATAATCTCGGCCTCGGCCGGTTCGCCGGCACTGTCGGGCTGATCGCCGGGCGCAGTTTGTGCCTGTGCAGGCGTGGCCAGCGCCAGAACCAGCGCTGCCGCGCCACAAGCCGACATCAGATCAATTCGCATGTCTACCCTCTCCAAGGCGGACCGGACTGTGTCCGTACCCAAGCCTCGAATAAGGGGTCAGCCCTCTCAGGCGTCAAGCAAAACAAAAGTTGCAAAATGCGACCGAACGGGGGATGTTGCAGAGAAAGCACAACCGCGCATTCACTGCCCTACCCCACATTCCGCCCCCCTCAACTACCTCTTACCGACCCGATCAAACCGAGATCGAGCCAGTGATTGAGGGCGGCCCCCGCTGCCGCTGCGGCCACTTCCGGGGCGAGGCGCTCGGTGAGGCGGGTACAGATCTCGCCAAAAGTCCCGCCGTGCAGCGCCATGTTCAGCGCTTCGCCCTCTTGACCGGGAAGCAGGGCGAACACCGCCTCCTCGCCCTCGCGCCAGACCAGCAGCCAGTGACGGACCTCAAGTCGTTCAACGGTTGCCTGGGTGGACTCGTCGGACAGGGACCGCCACAGCCTGGACAGATCGTGAGTGACCGGGCGCAGCGCCGTGCCTGCAATCGGTACGAGCACGAGTTGCTCCCAATCCGCTGCATCGAACGCCGCCGTCGCCGCGGCGAAGCCGGCATGCGACAGCGGCGCTTCATCAGCGGCGGTAAAAGCACTTTGCATCGCCCATTCGAGCCAGGCGAGTTCCGCCACATCGGGATCATGGACGAACAGCTCGGCGCAGGTGTCAGCAAACCCCTCGCCCGCCAGGTCGATCGTCCAGGCCGATGGCGGGTGCGCGATCAGATGGTGCGCCGCCGCCTGATGAAAGGCCTCCGCACCCACCAGTCGCGCGGTGCGCGGATAGCTGTCGGCCAGCACGTCGAGCAGCCGAACGCGATAGCCGTTGCGATACACCGCCATCCCTGCCGCGCGGGTGGCGTCGAGGCCGGGCGGCAAGGCCGCGTCATCATCGTGCAGGCAGGCAAGAAAGGCGTCCTGAAACCGGGCCAGCGCAGTCATGCCGCCGCCTCCAGCCGCGCGGTCGCGGCGAGGCTGCGGGCCTGATCCAGTTCGGCGAGCAGTTCGGCCAGCGGCGGGATCGCATCGTCGCGCTCGATCATCACCGCGACCGGCCCGAGCAACGCCATTGCGCGGGCGAACAGCGCCCAGACGGCGTCGCAGACCGGGCGGTCATGCGTGTCGATCACGATCTCCCCCGGCGTGTGCCCGGCGAGGTGCACCTGTCGCACCCGATCGGCAGGGATGCCCGCGAGATAGTCGCATGGGTCGAAGCCGTGGTTGCACGCGCTGACATAGATATTGTTGACGTCGAGCAGCAGGTAACAGCCGGTCCGGCGGCTCATCTCGGCCAGAAACTGCCACTCGGTGAATTCGTCCTGCGGAAAGGACAGATAGCTCGACGGATTTTCGAACAGCAGCGCGCGGCCCAGCGCTTCCTGCGCGCGGTCGATATTGTCGCACACCAGATCGAGCGCGTCGCGCGTCAGCGGCATCGGCAACAGGTCATGGCTGTTATGCGCGCTGGTGCGCGTCCAGCACAGATGATCGGACACCCACAGCGGATCAATCCGGTCGGCCAGCGTTCGCAAGCGCGTGAGATGGTCGCGGTCAAGGCCGTGCGCCGATCCGATCGACATCGACACGCCGTGCAGGATCACCGGCAGCTTTGCGCGCACCTGTT
>CAYMUJ010000034.1:20631-27724 GCA_964393565.1 uncultured Stakelama sp.
CCGATCGACATCGACACGCCGTGCAGGATCACCGGCAGCTTTGCGCGCACCTGTTCCAGGATGCGCAGCGGGCGGCCGCCATCGACCATGAAGTTTTCGGAGATCACCTCGACGAAATCGACCGCGACCTCACCCTCCAGAAAATCCCGGTAATGGTCGCGGCGCAGGCCAAGGCCGAAGCCGCCAAAGGGCGTGACGGGGTTCATTGCGTCGCTCCTGGCAGTCAAAAAAGATGGATCCGGCGGGCCTTGGGGTTGGGGGGCAGCCCGCCGGATCGGGCAGGATCAGCCGAGGTCGCCGATCGTGCCGCCCTTCGAAAGGCATTCACCGGCCTTCATCGCCTTGAACCCATGGCCCTTGCAGGCATTGTTGCCCTTGCACTGATGCTCGGTCGTTGCGCAGTCCGACTGGCCCTTGCAGCTGTGCAGGCCATAGCAATGCACGGTGTCGTTCGCGCCGATCGCGCGGCCCTTGCTGCCCGCAGGCGTATCGGCGGCGAAGGCCGCGACCGAACCCAGCGCGATGGCGGCGGCGGTGGCGGCGATGGATGCGGCGGTGCGCGGTGCGCTCTTCATGTCCCAATTCCCTTCAACAGATCGTCGTGCGGAAGCGCACATCGGTGAATTCGCCGGGACCGGGACCGGGGTTACACCCGAAATAATTTTTCATCCGCTGTAACGATTGCCGACACGCCGCCGAATGCGCCGCTGTGCCGATGATCCATGTGTCGGCATCCCACCACAATCGGAGACGATGACGATGACCACTTCCGCCCTTGCCCGCATCGCCGGGCTCGCCGCCACCGCAGGCCTAGCCGCTGCGCTCGGCACCGCACCTGCCACCGCGCAAAAGCCCGAGATGGAAAAATGCTATGGCATCGCCAAGGCGGGCAAGAATGACTGCGCCGCCGGCCCCGGCACCAGCTGCGCCGGCACCTCGACCCGCGATTATCAGGGTAATGCCTGGAAGCTGGTGCCCAAGGGCACGTGCGCGAAGACCGAAACGCCCAAGGGCAAGGGTTCGCTGACCCCGGTCCAGCGCTGACCCCTTCACACCTGACAGGAGTTCGACATGCAGCGCATCGCATCTTTGGTCGACCGGGCCGTCACGCTGGTCGGCTCGCGTACGGCAGAGGGCGTTGCGCTGCTGCTGGTCCGGGTCGCGCTCGCCGGAGTCTTCTGGCGCGCGGGCCGCAGCAAGGTGGTGGAAGGCAGCTGGTTCGAGCTCAGCGACGCCACCCGCTATCTGTTCGAGAATGATTACAGCGCGGTTCCCCTGCCCGCAGAACTCGCCGCGCCGATGGCGCTGATGGCGGAGCATCTGTTCCCTGTGTTCCTGGTGATCGGACTTGCCACGCGCTTCTCGGCGCTGGCGCTGCTCGGCATGACGCTGGTCATTCAGATCTTCGTCTATCCCGATGCCTGGTGGTCCACGCATATCCTGTGGGTCGCGCTGGCGGGCATTCTGATCGTGCGGGGCGGCGGTCTGCTGTCACTCGACGCGCCGATTGCCAACTGGCACCGTCGGCGCGGCTGACAGCGGGTCCGGACGGCGGGGGGAGCGATGATTGCAGACGAAGCCAGCTTCGTGCGCCTGATGATCGCGTCACAGGCGGGCGATACACGGGCCTATACCGTGCTGCTGACCGAAGTTCAGCGCTGGCTGGAACGCTATTTCCGCCGCCGTATTGCACCCGCACAGCTCGACGATCTGGTGCAGGAGGTGCTGCTGGCACTCCACGCCAAGCGCGCGACATGGGACGAAACGCGGGCGTTTCTGCCCTGGCTCGCGGCGATCGCGCGCTATCGCTGGGTCGATCATCTGCGCCGGGTGTACCGGTCGGGCGAGGATGCGCTGGAGGATCATGACGCGGCCGAGGACAGCGACGAAGAGGCGGTGATGGCGCGCGTCAGCCTCGACCGGCTGTTCGTCCATTTGCCGCAGGGCCAGTGCGACGCGATCGAGCTGGTCAAGATCAAGGGGCTGTCGGTGACCGAGGCAGCCGAACGCAGCGGTCAGAGCGAAAGCCTGATCAAGGTGAATATTCATCGCGGTTTGAGAAAGCTCGCCGCGCTCGTAGAAGAGGCCGATTGACCATGACCCGCCCCCCGTCCCCCCTGATCGCCCAGCTTGCGCGCGAGCTGGAACCGGTGCGTCCGATCCGCATGGCGCATGGCCTGGCGCTGGTGGCTGTCGCCGTCGCCGCGACGATCGGCGTGATCGCGCTGGGCATCGGGCTGTGGACCGGACCACTGCATGGTGAGGCTGCCGGCATCTTCTTTGTCGCCAATGCCCTGATCGGACTGGTCGGGCTGGTGTCTGCGCTCGCGGTGATCCGTATGGCCGGTCCGCGCATCGGCGCGCGGCAGGACGGCGCGCGCTGGCTGCTCGCCGCGCTGGCGATCCTGCCGATGGCCGCAGTACTGCTCGCCATGATCGAAGGGCAGATCGACTGGCACGAACATGCGACCCATGGCCCGGAATGCTTCATCTCCGCGACATGCAGCGGTGCGCTGGTGGCCGCTGCCTTGATCGCGTGGCTGCGCCGCGGTGCGCCAGTCGCGCCGAACGCGGCGGGATTCTACACTGGCGTCGCTGCCGGCGCGCTGGGCAGTTTCGCCTATGGACTGTCCTGCCCGGTGGATACGATCGGCCATCTTGGCATCTGGCACGTCGCGCCGGTCGCGGTGCTGGCGGGACTGGGGCGGCTGTTTGTTCCGCGATGGATCCAGTGGTAGGCGAGAGATCGGTAGAGCGGTGTCCTTCCCCCCTCCCCGGTTGAGCCCCGCCCCACATTCCGCTAACCCCCTCCCCCATGACCGCAACGATTGCGCTGGTCGATGACGACCGCAACATCCTGACGTCCGTGTCGATCGCATTGCAGGCCGAAGGGTTTGTGACGCGCGTCTATTCGGATGGAGAGGCGGCGCTGAAGGCGCTGGTCGACAATCCGCCGGAGCTGGCGGTGCTCGACATCAAGATGCCGCGCATGGACGGGCTGGAGCTGCTGCGCCGGCTGCGTGAGAAGAGCCAGATCCCGGTGATCTTCCTGACCAGCAAGGATGACGAGCTGGACGAAGCGCTGGGGCTGGCGATGGGCGCGGACGATTATATCGCCAAGCCGTTCAGCCAGCGCCTTTTGATCGCCCGCATCCGCGCGATCCTGCGCCGGACCGAGCTGGTCGCGGCGACCGCGCGGGGCGAAGAGGCGCCGACCGCCGAAGTCCAGCCGGTGATCGAGCGCGGCCCACTGACGATGGACCCGGCGCGGCACAAGGTGACGTGGAAGGGCGACAACGTCACGCTGACCGTCACCGAATTCATGATCCTCGAAACGCTCGCCCAGCGGCCCGGCATCGTCAAGACGCGCAACCAGCTGATGGATGCGGCGTATCAGGACGACATCTATGTCGATGACCGCACCATCGACAGCCATATCAAGCGCGTACGCCGCAAGTTCCGGCAGGTCGATCCCGAGTTCGACGCCATCGAGACGCTCTATGGCGCCGGATACCGATTCTCCGACGAATAGGCCCTCCTCCGCCCAGGAGGAGCGCGACCTGTCGCTGCGCTGGTCCGGCCGGGTCAGCCTGACGCCGCGCATCCTGGCGGTGAACATCTTTGCGCTGGTGATGCTGGCGGGCGGCTTCTTCTACCTCGACAGCTATCGCGCGCGGATCGTCGACAGCCGCGTCGAACAGGCAAGCCGCGAGGCGCGGCTGATTGCCCAAGCCGTCGCGATGACCCCGCCGGACGATCGCACCGCGCTGATCGAGCGGGTCGCGAGCGAGGCGGATCTCCGCATCCGCCTGTACGATCGCACCGGGCGGCTGACGCTGGATACGCGCGCGCTGGGGCTCAACAATTTCGTGCTGCGCGATCCCGACAAGGATCCGTGGAACCAGACCGCCGCGCGCTTCCTCGACGCGGTGATCGACAAGGTGGCAGGCGCCGACCGGGTCGATCAGTTTCGAGAACGCGCGCCAGACAAGGGCCTCGACTGGCCCGATCTCGCCGCTGCGCTGCGTACCGGCGAAGCCAGCGCGACCGTGTGGCGCGCACCTGATCGCACGCCCGTCATCACCGCCGCCGCGCCATACGGACCGGAGGGGGCGGTGTTCACCAGCTCCAACGCGCGCGACATCACCCAGCGGGTACGGATCGAACGGTTCCGACTGGGGCTGGTGCTCGCCTTCACCACCGGCCTGTCGGTGTTCCTGTCGCTGTTCCTTGCCCGCACCATCGTCCGCCCGCTGCGCCGCCTTGCCCGCGCGGCGGTGCGGGTGCGGCTGGGGCGCGCGCGCGAAGTGGTGGTGCCGCGCCTGCCCGAACGGCGCGACGAGATCGGGCATCTCGCCCGCTCGCTGTCGGATATGAGCCTGGCGCTGCGCGCACGGATCGACGCGACCGAGGCGTTCGCCGCCGATCTGGCGCATGAGATCAAGAACCCGCTCGCCTCGCTGCGCTCCGCCGTCGACAGCCTGATGGCGGTACGCGATCCGGAACTGCAGGCACAGTTGCTGGCGGTGGTGCGCGACGATGTGCTGCGGCTCGACCGGCTGATCAGCGACATTTCGGAAGCGTCGCGGCTCGATGCCCAGCTGTCCCGCGCCAAATTCGATCCGGTCGATCTCGGCGCGATGCTGGCGGCGATGGCGGACGAGCGGACCGCGCGCGGGGTCGAGCGCGACATCCGCCTGCGCTTCGACGCGCCGATCGGGCCGATGCCGCGCGTGATGGGCGAAGGCGCGCGGCTGGAGCGGGTGTTCGCCAATCTGATCGACAACGCCATTTCCTTCTCCCCAGATGGCGGCACTGTGGCGCTGTCACTGATCGCGTCCGGCGAGATGCTGGAGGTGCGGGTCGAGGATGAGGGGCCAGGCGTGCCGGAAGAAGCGCGTGAAGCGATCTTCCGCCGCTTTCACACCGACCGGCCGGAAGGCGAGGAATTCGGCAAACATTCCGGACTGGGACTTGCGATTGCGCGGACCATCGTCGAAGGTCATCAGGGGACGATCGGGGCCGAAACGCGCGAGGACCGCATGCGCGGCGCGCGCTTTGTCGTCCGCCTGCCATTCGTGCAGGCGGGTTGAACGTACAGGGAGTTAGAAGCGTGGCGATCCTGTCTTCCGAAACGCTGCACGCATCCTGCGTCGCGATCGACGGGCGCGCGGTGCTGATCGAAGGGCGATCGGGCGAGGGCAAGTCCGATCTGGCGCTTCGCCTGATTGATCGCGGCGCGGCGCTGGTCGCCGACGATTACACGATCTGCGCGCGGCGCGACGGGCTGCTGCACGCCAAATCCCCGGCGACGATCGCGGGCAAGATCGAGGTGCGCGGCATCGGCCTCGTCACCCTGCCCCATGCCGACAGCGCGCCCATCGCGCTGCTTGTCACCATCTTCGACGATCCGCCGCGCATGCCGGAAGGGCCGCAATCGCGGAAAATCGCAGGCATCGATGTGCCGGTGGTGGCGCTGCCCGCACTCGAACCCTCCGCACCGATCAAGGTCGAACTGGCGCTGCGCCACCTGGCGGAGCTGAAGCGATGAACCGGCGCCGCCCTAAACAGATCCTGCTGGTCACCGGCATGTCAGGCGCGGGCAAGTCGACCGTGTTGCGCACGCTGGAGGATCTGGGCTGGGAGGTGGTCGACAATCTCCCGCTGCTGCTGCTCAACCGCCTGCTCGACACCGACCCGCCCGAAGGCAGCGAGGGCGATGAACGCCCGCTCGCGATCGGCATCGGCACCCGCACCCGCGCCTTCGACGCCGACAGCATCGTGCGCCGCATCAAGAAGCTGCGCGACGAACGCGGCTATGACATGGGCACCCTGTTCCTCGACTGTTCGGGCGCGGAACTGGAGCGGCGCTATTCGGAAACGCGCCGCCGCCACCCGCTGGCACTCGACCGGCCGGCGGGCGACGGGATCGTGCGGGAGCGCGAGCTGCTGCAACCGCTGCGCCGCTGGGCGAATCGGGTGATCGATACGACCAGCCTGTCGTCGAACGAACTCGCGCAACAGATCCGCACGACCTTTTCCGGGCGGGGCCTGGGCGAGACGGTGGTGTCGGTGATGTCGTTCGGTTTTGCGCGCGGTGTGCCGACCAGTGCCGATCTGGTGCTCGACATGCGCTTCCTGCGCAATCCGCACTGGGTCGAATCGCTGCGTCCCGGCACCGGCAAGGACGCCGATGTCGCCGCCTATGTCGCAGGTGACCGCGCCTATCCCGAAGCGATCACACGGATTGAGGAGCTGCTGCTGCTCCTCCTCCCCCGCTATCAGGCCGAGGGAAAATCCTATGTTACCATCGCCTTCGGCTGTACCGGGGGGAGACACCGGTCGGTTCATGTTGCCGAACGTGTCGCTGCCCGGTTGCGCGAAACGGGTTTTTCGCCCACGGTGACGCATCGTGACTTGCAGACCGCGCCGCAGGACTCGCTAGAAGGCCCGCCGGGTGCAAGATGAACCGCATGGGACAAGCGTAAAGACATGATTGGACTGGTACTCGTGACGCACGGGCGGCTCGCGGAGGAGTTCGTCGTCGCGATGGAGCATGTCGTCGGCAAGCAGGATCGCATCGCGACGATCTGCATCGGCCCCGACGACGATATGGAAGAGCGGCGCGCGGATATCGCAAAGGCGATTATTGCCGTCGATGGCGGGCGCGGTGTGATCCTGCTGACCGACCTGTTCGGCGGCACCCCGTCGAACCTTGCCATTTCGCTGCTTGAAGCGGGCAAGGTCGAGGTGATTGCAGGTATCAACCTGCCCATGCTGATTCGGCTAGGGGGAGCACGCAAGACGATGAAAGTGACCGAAGCGGTGGCGGCTGCGCGTGAGGCCGGCAAGAAATACATCACGGTTGCGTCGGAAGTGCTGGGCGAGGCTGCCGCTTGAGCCGGGTCAGCCGCACCGTCCTGATCGGCAACCGCCGCGGGCTGCACGCGCGGGCAAGCGCGAAGTTCGTCACCCTCGCCTCATCCCAGCCATGCGAGCTGACGGTCGAGAAGGACGGCAACGCCGTCACCGGTACGTCGATCATGGGCCTGATGATGCTGGGCGCGGCGATGGGCGACACGATCACGATCAG
>CAYMUJ010000035.1:0-18159 GCA_964393565.1 uncultured Stakelama sp.
TCCGCCGCCACATCCTGAAGGCCGTCTATGGCGAGCGGCTCGACGGGTTGTACAAGGGCTAGGCTGGGGGGAGGCTGGGCCGACCCTGACTGCCGTTTGTGCTGATGCAAGGGTCGCCCATGCCCCCGGCATGGGCTGACCCGTCCCGGGGAGCGTTTCACCCTTTCATTGTCGAAGCACCACCCCCACCAGCATGGGCTTCGGCCCTTCGACTGGCTCAGGGCAAACGGCTGTTACATTATCGCGCTCCCGCCGCCGGGGTCGCCGTTTTCGCCTCGGGCAGGACCACCATCGACCAGTCCTTTTCGCGTGCGAGATATTTGATGGCGAGTGCCTGAAGCTCCTCCGGTCCAGTGCGGCCATAATCGATATCGAGCGTCTTCACCGCGGCAAGGCGGCGCGGATCGGTCGTTCCTCCCTCGGTCTGCTGCATCCAGAACGGATTGCCGCTCGACCGGCGCGCAACCATTTGCGCGACGGGGACCAGCGCCCGGCGCAGTTCGTCCAGCTCGATCGGCTTTTCGATCAGGTCGGCTGCGATCTCCCGCGCGACCTTGAGGAACAGGTCGGTCTTGTCGGGCGGCAACAGCGTCAGCGCGATCACGCGCCCGCCGCCGGGCTGGCCGACCGGCCACTGGCTGATCACGGTCGGCGAATAGCTGACCCCTTCCGTCGAGCGGATGCGGTCGAGGATGCGGTCGCGCATCACCGCCGCCAGAATCTCCAGCTTGCGCCCTTCGGAGATGTTGGCGGCGCCGCCGCCCGCCTGCCACGCGATCACGGCTGCGGCCTGATCCGGCTCGCCGGTGTGGCGCAGCACGACCGGGCTTTCGACATGGGCAGGGAAGCGTAGCCCGGCCGACAGGATGCGCGAGGCGCGACGCGGCTTCATCGCGCCAAAGGTCGCGCGCACCGCTTCGATCGCCTTGTCGACATCAATGTCGCCGAACACCTGCACCTCGATCGGGCCGCTGGCGAGCAAAGGTTCCCATAGGGCGCGGAAGTCCCTGGCGTTCAGCTTTTCGATGTCGGGCAGTTCGGGCGTTTGCCAGCGCGGATCGCCGGCATGGAGCAGCATTTCGAGACTGTCGGCAATCACCGCGTCGGGCGAGGCCCTGCGCGCCGCATTGCCGGCAATGGCAAGCGCGCGCGCCCGCGCGATCGGCTTGGGGTCCCAGCCCGGCACCTCCAGTTTGGTCGCGATCAGGCGGAGCTGGTCGGTGAGGTCGGCAGGCGAAGTCTGGCCGGCGATGACGAAGGCATCGTCCCCGATGCCGAAGTCCATGGTGATGCGGCGGTCACCGGTGAGCTGGTCGAGTTCCTCCTGCCCCAGTCTGCCGATCCCGCTTTCCAGCAGCGCGAGGTTCGCGGCCCAGGCCGGGGTCTGGCGGCTGGACGGGAGTGCCTGCATCCCCCGGCCGAAGCGGACCGACACATAGATGCGTCCGACATCACCCGGATTCTGGAAGAACAGGCCGGTGACGCCGTTCGAATAGCGCACCTGTTCGATCTTCGGATCGGCCACCGCGACCGATCGCATCGCCACCTTGCCCGGCGTGCCGAGCTTTGGCAGCGAGGCGAAGCTGACGTTGCGCAGCGCGGCGCGGGTGCCGGCGAGGCCCGAGACATCGGCGGTGAGTGCGGCGGCCAGTTTGGTCTGGATGTTGGCATCGGGCGTGCGGGTATTGACCAGCGCACGGGTGGCGACGCCCTGCAGCACGCGCTGGGTCGATGCGAGCACGCGCTCCGGCGTGAACATCTTCTGGTCGATCGCGCCCTGAAAGATGCCGAGGCTGGCCTGTTCGCTGGTCGTCACCTCATTGATGTCGATGGCGGCGACGAGGGTGTCGGCGCGCTGCGAGCCGGCGGTCACGCGCGCGGTATCGACCGCGTTGCGCAGTTCCGACGCGATTTCGTTCACTTCGCGATCGATTTCCACCTGAGTCGGTGCGGTGGTCAGCGCATCGGCCACGACGCCGCGTACTTCCTTGAGCGCGGTTTCCCAGTCATCGCCGATCGGCAGCACCTCAATGGAGGTGACGTTCATCGACCGCACTTCATCGGACAGTTCTGCACCGGCGCCGATATAGCTCGACCCGGATCGGGCGCGGCGTTCGAGGCGGCGGTTGATGATGCGGATCGCGATGAGATCGACCCAGCGTTGCTGATTGAATTTGACCGTGTCTTCAAACACCGTCCATGGCCGTACGACCGACCAGCTGACGATGGGCGGCAGGGTCGGTTCGACCAGCGCCGCGCTGGTCGGGTGATCCGCGCTGGGCTTGCCGAAATCGGGCGTGACGGGGTTGGGGCCGACGCCCTTCCAGCCTGCGAAATGCTTGGCGATCTGTGTTTCGAACAGCGCGGGATCGAGGTCGCCGACGATGACGAGCGTGGTCCGTTCCGGACGGTACCAGCGTTGGTGGAAGGCGCGTACCGAGTCGGCGGTCGATCCGGTCAGCGTTTCGACCGTGCCGATCACCGGGCGGTCGGCGAAGCGCTGCCCGGCGAACAGCAGGCGGCGCCGGACATCCTGAAACCGGTCGCGCGGGCCGAGCGATTCGCGCTGCTCGGCCAGGACGACGGGGCGTTCCAGCGTCAGCGACTGGGGGGTGATGTTGGGCGCCGCCATCATGTCGGCGAGGATCATCATCGACTGATCCAGGCTCGCCTCGGTCGCGTTGGGCAGGTCGAGCTTGTAGGTGGTCGAGACCGGCGTGGTGGTGGCGTTGCTGTCGGAGCCGAAGGTGACGCCCAGCCGCTGCCACACACGTTTCGATTCGCCGTCCGGGACTTTCGACGAGCCGCGGAAGGACAAATGCTCAAGCAGATGCGCGAAGCCCTTTTCGCTGTCCTGCTCCATCAGCGATCCGACCGCCATGTGCAGGCGCACCGACACCTGTCCGGGCGGTACGCCATTCTTGCGGACGGCATAGCGCAGGCCGTTGGGCAGGGTCCCGAATCGCCATTCGGGATCGTGGGTAATGTCGCTGCCCCTGTAGAGCCAGGGGGTGCGATCGACCTGAACGGGGGGCGCAGTGGCCGGCGTCTGCGGGGCGCTGGACTGGCCGAGCGCAGGCAGCGCGGCTGCGGCGAGAAGGAGGGGAAGGGCGAGCGGCCGGAGGCGCATGAACAATGCCATCGGGGCGAGCTTAGCCCGGTTGCACGGCGCTTGCCAGCCGCGCCGGCAACGGTTCGGCGCGTACGACTTTGGCGCGGGTTCGGCCATGTTTTGGACCCACTGGCCTTCTAGACCCGCAGTCCAGTCGCGGCAGGGGCATGCCAGCGACGTCAGGATGAGGCGTCAGTGTATCAACAGGCGATCGGGGGAACGGAGCGCGCGGCGGCGAGGCCATTGGTGGACGTGCCGCCAGCACCGGCAGGGGCGATGCGCTCGTCATTTTCCACACTGTCGGACCGGGTGATCTCCGGCTGTTCGCTGGTTCCGGTAACCCCGGTGCTGGATGTGCGCGGGTTTGGCTGGACCTGTCTGCTGCGCAGCAACTGGCGGGCGATCAGGGAAGAAGCCGAAATGGCAATGCGTCCGGGCGGGCTGGTTGCGACGACTCCGATCTGGCGTCAGGGTCGAGCGGTTGCGGGACAGCTGGCGCGGTGTCCGGCGACGGCGGCTGTGATTGCCCATGTTCCGGGCCTTGACGGGGCGGGGTTCGCCCGGCTTGCAGCCGGTACCCATGTTCCAGCGCATCGGGGCGTGACGCGCGGGTTGCTGACCTGTGACCTGGGCCTGATCGTTCCGCGGGATGGCGATCCGCGGATGCGCGTGGGCGACCGCGTCGTGCGCTGGGCCGAGGGCGAGACGCTGGTGTTCGACGACACCTGTGATCATGAAGTGTGGAATGACGCGCACGGGACCGGTGTGGTGCTGCGGCTGCGCTTTCGTCGTCCGTTGCGGCAGCCGGGGCGGTGGATCGTCGACCGCTTGCTGGGCCTGCGCGCGTGGCGCGAGAGCCCGACCGAATAGGTCCGGGCTCTTTAGCGCTGCCGAGGCGTCACCGGGCCGGTGCTGGCGCGCACGATCAGGCGGGTCTCGAAGGTCAGCCGATCGCGATCGGATCGGGGGTCGAGCAACAGATCGGCGGCGCTGCGCGCGAGTTCGTGGACCGGCTGCCGCACCGTGGTCAGCGGCGGCCAGACTGCGGCGGCGAGGTCCGAATCGTCGAACCCGGCGATCGACAACTGGTCCGGCACGGTGATGCCGCGTTCATGCGCGACGGCGAGCACGCCGGCGGCCATATCGTCATTGCCGGCGAAGATTGCGGTCGGCGGTGCGGGACGATCGAGCAGCGTGCGCGCTGCGCGGCGGCCTGAATCGATGCTGTAGTCGCCCGCGACCACAAGCGTATCGTCGAACGCGATGCCGTGCGCGTCCAGTGCGGCGCGGTAGCCGCTCAGCCGCTCGACTGACGAGATGTGCGTGTCCGGGCCGGTGATGAAGGCGATCATGCGGTGGCCGAGCTCGATCAGGTGGGTGGCGGCGTTGTGCGCCGCGCGGGCGTCGTCGATCGTGACCGAACGACCGCTGTCGTGCCGGATGCCGGGTTCGATGCGGACATAGGGCAGCCCGCGTCGGTCGAGCTCGTCGAGCAATTCGGCACGTTCGGTCAGCGGCGGCGAGAGGATCAGGCCGTCGAGATGGGTTTCATCGACCAGTGCCGCGATATCGGCGACCAGTCCCGGGGCGGCGCTGTCCACCGGCTGGGTCAGCAGGCGATAGCCATGCGCGGCGCACCCTTCCTGTGCGCCAGCGAGCAGGTGATAGACATAATAGGGGCTGGGATTGTCATAGAGCAGCCCGACCTGGAAGGATTTGCGCCCGGCCAGCGTGCGCGCGGCGAGGCTGGGCCGGAAGTTGAGTTCGGCGACGACCTGTTCGACGCGGCGGCGGGTTTCGTCGCTGACGTTCTTTTCATTGTTCAGCACGCGCGAGACGGTCTTGAACGACACCCCCGCGAGTTTCGAAACTTCTTTGATTGTCGGTCGTCGCGACATTTTCCTCCCCCCTCAGGTCAGGCATAGGTGACAGCGTTGGCAAGAGGCAAGAGCGGAGTTGAGTCATGGATCGGCGCGGAGTTCTGGTCGCTGCGGCGGCGATGGGGTTTGCGCCTGGCTTTGCACAGGCCGCGAAGCCGCGCACCGGGGTGCGGGTGATGAGTTTCAACGTCCGGCTGCCGCTCGAGTCGGACGGGCCGAACCGGTGGGAGGCGCGGCGCGAGCTGTTCGTCGAGACGCTTCGCCGCGCCGATCCTGACATTATCGGCACGCAGGAATTGTGGAAGATCCAGGGCGATCATGTGGTCGAGCGGCTGCCGCAGTTCAGCTGGTTCGGGATCGACCGGCGCGGCGGACATGGCGACGAGCATATGGGGGTGTTCTTTCGCCGCGACCGGATGAAGGTGATCGACCTTGGCAATTTCTGGCTGTCGGATACGCCCGCTGTGCCGGGGAGCATCAGCTGGGGGCATCCCTATCCGCGGATGGCGACCTGGGGGTTGTTCGAGACGAAGGCGGGCAAGCGCTTCTGGCTGATCAACACGCATTTCCCCTATCGCGCCGAGGACGACGTGGCGCGCAGCAAATGTGCGGCAGCGATTGCCGAGTGGGTCGCCAAGCGGCCTGTTGGTGATGTGGTGGTGTTGACCGGGGACTTCAACACCGGGCCGGAGAGCGAAGCCCATCGCATTCTCAGCGCCGGCCTTGCCGATGCCTGGGGCGCGGCGCCGGAGCGGACGGGGCCGGAGGGGACGTTCCATGGCTTTAGCGGAACGCCGGGCAAACGGATCGACTGGGTGATGGCCCGGGGGCTGACGCCGGTGGCGGTCGAGACGGTCGGTTTCGGGCGGGGCGGGCGGTTTCCGTCGGATCATTTTCCGGTGGTGGCCGATTATCGCTGGCCCTGAAAAGCAGGACCCGCCCGGACGTTCCGGGCGGGGCCATGAAGGTTGTTGCGATCAGCCCGCCGCGAGTGCAGCGAGGAGCAGCAGGGCGACGATGTTGGTGATCTTGATCATCGGATTGACCGCCGGACCCGCCGTATCCTTGTAGGGATCGCCGACGGTGTCGCCGGTCACCGCGGCCTTATGGGCGTCCGAGCCCTTGCCGCCGTGATGGCCGTCCTCGATATATTTCTTGGCATTGTCCCATGCGCCGCCGCCCGAGGTCATCGAGATGGCGACGAACAGGCCCGACACGATCACGCCGAGCAGCATCGCGCCGACCGAGGCAAAGGCGTTGGCCTGGCTGTCGACCGCCAGGATCACGAAGTAGAGCACGATCGGCGACAGCACCGGGAGCAGCGACGGGATGATCATTTCCTTGATCGCCGCCTTGGTCACGATGTCCACCGTCCGGCCATAGTTCGGGCGGCTGGTCCCGGCCATGATGCCGGGATTGTCGCGGAACTGGGCGCGGACATCCTCGACCACGGCGCCGGCTGCCCGGCCGACGGCGGTCATGCCGAACGCGCCGAACAGATAGGGCAGCAATGCGCCGAGCAGCAGGCCGACGATCACGAACGGATTGCTGAGCGAAAAGTCCACCACGACGGTGGGGAAGTAGCGCGTCAGATCCTCCGTATAGGCGCCGAACAGCACCAGTGCGGCGAGCGCGGCGGAGCCGATGGCATAGCCCTTGGTCACCGCCTTGGTCGTGTTGCCCACGGCATCGAGCGCGTCGGTGCGGGTGCGGACATCATCGGGCAGCCCGGCCATTTCGGCGATGCCGCCGGCATTGTCGGTGACCGGGCCATAGGCGTCGAGCGCGACCACCATGCCGGCGAGCGCGAGCAGCGAGGTGGCGGCGAACGCCACGCCGATGATCCCGGCAAGCTGGAACGATGCGATCACCGCGACGACGATGACGATGGTCGGCAGCGCGGTCGATTCAAGGCTGATCGCCAGCCCCTGAATGACGTTGGTGCCATGGCCGGTTTCCGATGCCTTGGCGATCGAGCGGACCGGGCGATATTGCGTGCCGGTGTAATATTCGGTGATCCACACCAGCGCCCCGGTGACGCCCAGGCCGATCATCATGCACCAGAACAGGTCCATGCCGGTGAACGCCTGATCGCCGATCGCGGCGTTGAGATCGCCCAGCGTGTACTGGGTCGCGAACCAGATCGCCGGAATGGCGAGGATCGCGGTGGTCCAGAACCCCTTGTACAGCGCCCCCATGATCGACTGGCTGCCGCCGAGCCGGACCATATAGGTGCCGATGATCGAGGTGATGATGCACACGCCGCCGACGATCAGCGGCAGCGCCATCAGCTTGAGCATGGCATCGTCGGCTAGGCCACCGACGAGCAGCGCGATCGACACCATGGTGAGGCCGATCGTCACGACATAGGTTTCGAACAGGTCGGCGGCCATGCCGGCGCAGTCGCCGACATTGTCGCCGACATTGTCCGCGATCACGGCGGGGTTGCGGGGATCATCCTCGGGGATCCCGGCCTCGACCTTGCCGACCAGATCGGCGCCGACGTCTGCGGCCTTGGTAAAGATACCGCCGCCGAGGCGGGCGAAGATCGAAATCAGCGACGCGCCGAAGGCCAGCGCGGTCAGCGCCTTGATGATATCCTCACCATTCGCGGCTTCACCGGCGGGGCCGACGAGATACCAGAACAGCCCGGCGATCGAGAGCAGGCCAAGCCCGGCAACGAGCATGCCGGTGACCGCACCCGCGCGGAAGGCGAGGGTGAGGCCGCCCTGCAGTGAACCGCGCGCAGCCTCTGCCGTGCGGACATTCGCGCGGACCGAGATGTTCATGCCGACATAGCCGGCGACACCCGACAGGATTGCGCCAATCAGGAACGCGACGGTCGACAGCGCGCCGAGCGTGAAGAACATCACCGCGGCAACGACGACGCCGACAATGGCGATGGTGGTGTATTGGCGGCCGAGATAGGCCTTGGCGCCTTCCTGAATGGCGGCTGCGATATCCTGCATCTTCTGGTCGCCTGCCGGTGCGCGCAGCACCTGTTGCGACGTCACCAGGCCATAGAGCACGGCAATCAGGCCGCACACGATGGCGATATAGACAATCGTCATCTGGTATCCTTCCCCTGTGAATCCCGCGGGTCGTCCAGATCTTGATGCCCGGTACAAACCGCGTCGGGGTGGAGCGTAGAGAGGGGCGGGGGGCTGTCAAGCGGCGTGGTGGATCGCGGGGCTGTCCGACGAAGCTGACGAAAATGGGGTGTGTCGGGCGCGGGTGACACGAAGGCGCCGGATCGGCGACGCGGGGGTGGGTGATTCGGATGCGGTGGGCTTTATCGATCAGGGTAGATCAGACGAAATCCGATATTTGAAGGGGGTTGGCATCGATCCTCCCCTGCAAGGGGAGGTGGCAGCACGGAGTGCTGACGGAGGGGTGTCGGAGGCTGAGGGCGCACGCGCGTTTGCGACGGTGACACCCCTCCCCTTGCAGGGGAGGATTATTCGGCGCCGTGACGGTAGCCGAGCCGCTCGGGCAGGGGGACGGGGGCGCCGTTTGCGATCAGAGCGAGACCATCGCCGGGGCTGGCGGTGCCGATGCGGGTGGCGGGGACGGGCGGGGCGGTGCCTTCGGGCAGGGTAAAGAGCAGTTCGTAATCATCGCCCGCACAGGTGGCGTCGATCACCGGGCCGGACAGGGCGAGCGGGATGGCGTCGAGGTCGATGGTCAGCGCGATGCCGCTGGCGGTCGCGAGCCGCTGCGCGTCGATCAACAGGCCGTCGGACACGTCCATCATCGCGGTGGCGAGGGGAGCGAGCGCCTGGCCCTCTGCCACGCGCGGGACGGGGTGGAGATAGCGGGCGAGGTCGCGCGGCTGCCCATCCGCGCCGAATGCCGCGCCGCCGATGGTGCCGGTGACCCAGAGCGTGTCGCCGGGCTGTGCGCCGCTGCGCAGCGGGGTGCGGGCGGGGGCGGTGCCGATGGCGGTGAGGGTGAGGCTGCGCGGCGCTCCGGCGGGCATCGCCACCGTATCGCCGCCGATCAGCGGCATGGCGTAGCGGGTGAGCGCGTCGTTGAGGCCGTCGAGGAACGCGCGATCCCATTCGGCATCGCCCGACAGGCTGTAGTTGAGCAGGCAGGCGAGCGGGCTCGCGCCCTTGGCCGCGAGGTCGGACAGGTTGACCGCCGCCAAGCGCCAACCGACCGACTTCGGCGGATCGTGCGGGCGGTAATGGACCGATTCGACCATGGTGTCGCTGGTTAGGATCAGCCGCCCCGCCGCGACGTCAAGCTGCGCGGTGTCGTCGGCGAGCCCCGCCGCCGCAGGATGCGTGGCGATGGCGCGCAGGGCAGTGAGGAAGGCAAACTCGTCGGGCATGCACCCCCCTCAGTCGTCAAAGAAGTCTTCGTCCAGCTTTTTGACCTCAATTACGCGATTCAGGCGAACGCCCACATTGAACTCAATCATTAGCTCTGTGAGGCGATAACCATCGATCAGGATAACGCGGTGCTGCAAACCTCTTGCATACTCCTGGGCCAATTTGCTGAACGTCGATGTCGTGACGAAGACACCCTTTGTAGCGCCGAGCCCGACTAGGCTTCCGACAAATCCTTGAATTTCCGGCCGACCTACCGGGGAAGCGACGGCGTACCGCTTGGCTTGGACATAAATGCGATCAAGGCCTAGCCGGTCCTCGTCTATGACGCCGTCGATGCCGCCATCGCCCGACTTCCCGAGTTGGCGAGCGGCGTCTTCATGCGAGCCGCCATATCCCATTGCGACGAGCAACTGAACGATGAGATACTCAAAGAAAGCTGGCGGTTGATCAAGAACCCGCGTGAGCAGCTCGCCCTTTAGTGCATTCGTCAGTAACAGTTGTGCGGCATCAATCTGTTCCTCGGGGGTCACGCTGGACGAGGTCTGCGCGTCTTTCGGAACGGATGAATCTGCTGCGTCTGTCTCGGGGCTTTGATTGTAAAAATCTGCAAAGGCCGGATATGTTTTGAGGAGGTTCACATCGATTTTCGTCGGTTTCTGCGCCAGCAAAGACAGCCCGGCTTCAGTGGCCCTAAATATGCCGCGCTTGGGACTATCGACCAAACCGGCCTTTGAAAGGTGAAATTTTGCCCAGTGAATGCGGTTGTGAAGCAGCCGTTGCTTACCGCTCGGCAGTAGTTCTTCCCGTTGTTCCGGGGTCAGTGCAAACTGATCAGCGATGACCTCGGCGGCTAAGGGCACATTCGTTTCGCCGGAAGCTGCCGTCGTTAGGACAGGGAGCATCAGCGTCTGGTAATCGGGTATCGTCATCGCACTAGCGTAGTCGCGCCGTATCACTGTGCAAACATAGAAGTGACGTCGCGTAAACGAGCACCATTGTCGCTCGTTGCGAGCTCCTGTCTTGCCATGACCGCCCCACCCCAACCCCTCCCCTGAAGGGGAGGGGCTTTTTGAGTCACACCGCCTTCAGCGCCTCCTCGAAGTCCGCGATCAAATCGTCGGCGTTTTCGACGCCGATCGAGATGCGCACAAGGTTGTCGGTGATGCCGAGCGCCTGTTTTCGGGCGTCGGGGACCGAGAGGTGGGTCATCGCGGCGGGGGCGCTGGCGAGGGTTTCGGTGCCGCCGAGGCTGACCGCGAGCTTGGCGATCTTGAGGCTGTCGAGGAAGGCGAACGCCTCTTTCTCGCCGCCCTTGAGGTAGAGCGAGAAGGTCGATCCGGCGCCGGTGCAGTGGCGGTCGTAAATGTCGCGCTGGCGGCTGCCTTCGGGGAGGAAGCCGAGATAGCCGACGCTTTCGACCTTGGGATGGGTGCGCAGATATTCGCAGACCTTGGCGGCGTTTTCGCCGGCCCGGCTCATGCGCAGTTCGAGCGTTTCGAGCGAGCGCAGCAGCATCCACGCGGTGTTGGGGTCGCAGATCGTGCCGATGGTGTTGCGCATCAGGCGGATGGTGTTGATGTGATCCTTTGACCCCAGCACGCCGCCCGCGACGAGGTCGCTATGGCCGCCGGCATATTTGGTGAGGCTGTAGACGACGAGGTCGGCGCCCTGCTTGAGCGGTTGCGCCCAGAGCGGGCCGAGAAAGGTGTTGTCGATCGCGATCGGCGGCTTGTTGGCGCCGGTGAAGATCGCATCACGGCTGGCGGCGACGGCCTCGACATCGACCAGCACATTGGTCGGGTTGGCGGGGCTTTCGAGATAGATGAGGGCGACATTGCCCGATGCGGCCTTGCTCAGCACGGCGTCGATCTCTTCGCGCGTCGCGCCGGCGGGGAAGTCGAGCCAGTGAACGCCGAACTTGCCGAGGATGCGGGCGATCAGCGTTTCGGTCGCGGCATAGAGCGGGCCGCTGTGCACGATGGTGTCGCCGGGCTTGACCATCGCGAGGAACAGGGTGGCGATGGCGGACATGCCCGAGGAGAAGGCGAGCGCGTCCTCCGCCTCTTCCCAGACGCCCAGGCGATCTTCGAGGATTTCCTGGTTGGGGCCGTTGAAGCGCGAATAGACCAGGCCTTCGGCACCGCCGGGACGCTTGCCGGTGACGCCTTCAAAATGGCGCTTGCCCGCGGCGGCGTTGGGGAAGACGAAGGTCGAGGTGGCGAAGATCGGGGGCTTCAGCGACCCTTCCGACAGCATCGGATCATAGCCGTGACCCATCATCATCGTGCTGGGGCTGAGCTTGCGGGAGCCGATCGTGTCGGCCGACGGCTTGGGGCGGCGGCGCGCGGGGGTGCCGGTCAGGGCGGCTTCGTCGGGGGTCTGGTCGGGCGTGTCGGTCATTGCGGGCCGCTCCTGGTATCAGGTGAAACTAATTGCCGCAGCCGTCGCACCGAACGCCTATCCCGTCAATCCAATCACGCTGATCTGACGGCCATAATCGGGTGCGCCTTCATGCGTGGCGCGGCGATAGCTGAAGAAACGGGCGGGGTCGGCATAGGTGTCCGCGCCGAGTGCCTCGATCCGGCGGAGGCCGGCGAGCGCCAGGCGGTGGACGACATAGGCCTCAAGGTCGAACTGGTGGTGGCCGGGTTTGCCGGGGGTGAAGAAGCGCTCGTTGGCCGGGTCGGTCGCGGCGAAGCGGGTGAGGAAGCCGCCATCGACTTCGTAGCTGGCGCGGGCGATGCAGGGGCCGATAGCGGCGGCAATGCGGCTGCGGTCTGCGCCGAGTTCTTCCATGCGGGCGATGGTCGCGTCGGTGATGCCGTGGAGTGCGCCCTTCCACCCGGCATGGGCGGCGGCGATGACGCCGGCCTCGCGGTCGGCGAACAGGACGGGCGCGCAGTCGGCGGTGAGGATGCCGAGCAGCACGCCGGGACGGTCGGTGACGAGCGCGTCGGCATGGGGGCGCATGTCATCGTCCCACGGTTCGCGCACCGTCACCGCATCGGCGGAATGGATCTGATAGAGGGTCAACAACTCGGCGCCCGGCGCGACCGCCGCGACGACGCGCTTGCGGTTCTCGATCAGTTCGGGCGTTGGCGCCTGATTGCGGCGGCCCATGTCCAGCCCGGCCATCGCGCCGGTCGAAACCCCGCCGGTGCGGCCCATGAAGCCGTGCGCGACCCCGTCGAGCGCGGTGGCGCGCAGGATGGTGAGGGCTTCGGTCACAGGGCGAGCCGCATCAGCCGGTCTTCGTCGGCATGGGTGCCGACCATGAAGCTGTAGCGGCCGACATCGATAAAGCCATAGCGCTCATACATGCGGCGCGCGCGGTGATTGTCGACGAACACGCTGAGCGCGAGATGCTGCGCGCCGCGGGCGCGGGCGGTGGCGATCGCCCAGTCGACCAGCTGCGGGCCGAGCCGGAGGCCCTGATGTTCGGGCAGGATGTAGAGCGTGCGCAGTTCGATCGTGCCCGCCGGCCAGTCGCCGGGGAGCGCCGAGGGGCCGAGCAGGATGAAGCCGATGACGGCGCCATCCACTTGCGCGACGGCTGCGGCGAAGCGGTCATCTTCCAGCCGCTCGCGCCAGCTTTCCGGGGTCGAGCCGGCCATGAACAAAGCGAGGTCGGCGGGATCGTAGAGATGGCCGAAGGTCGCGACGAAGCTGGTGCCGAAGACATGCCAGATCGCGGCGGCGTCGGCCGGGGTGGCGGGGCGGAGCGAGGTCATGCGAACCCCGCCGGGACCGGCCAGCCCGGCGCGGTGAGCGCGACGACCTTGAACAATTCGCCCATCGCCTCGTCGCCAATCAGCCGGTCGCGTGCGGCGGCGATGTCGGCGGTGCGATCGGGTGCTGCGCGGGTCAGCGCGTCGGCGCGCGGTTCGATGCCGAGTTCGCGCAACCATGCGCCCTGGGTGACGGGGCCATAGGCCTCAAGCCCCTCGACCCGCGCGGCTTCGATCAGCGTGCCGAAATCGACATGCGCGGTGAGGTCGGCCTCGCCCGGATCCTCGAACGGATTGACATAGGCGTGGCCGCGCACCGCCTGAAGCGTGTCGCCGATCGCGGGGCCGGCATAGCCATAGTCGATCACGATCGCCGCGCCGCCCTGTTGCAGCAGCCGTGAGGCGAGCGCGCGCAGGATCGCGACGCTGGGCGGCGAGGTTTCGAGGATCGATCCATCGGGCACGTCGCGGAATTGCGGCGGGATGATCGGATCGAAGATGGTGTTGCCGATCACGGGCAGGAACAAGGTGTCCTGACACGCGACCAGCCGCTCGCGCCAGCCCTGAGGTGTCTTGACCAATTGGCGGATCGGGAGCGCGTCGAAAAATTCGTTGGCGACGACCAGCAGCGGCTTGTCATCGGGCAGGCCGACCAGATCGAGCGACCATTCGGCATGCGGCACCGCTTTTGCCTGTTCGGCGCGCAGCATCGGGCTGTTTTCGACGAAATGCACCGGGGGCGTGAGGCCGGCGCTGCGCATCGCACGCAGCGCATCGCTGGCGAGTGTGCCGCGACCCGGGCCAAGCTCGACATAATGGCAGTCGGGGCGGTCGGCGCGGTCCCACAGATCGGCGAGCGCGAGGCCGACCAGCTCGCCGAACATCTGGCTGATTTCCGGCGCCGTCGTGAAATCGCCGCGCGTGCCGAGCGGGTCGCGCGTCGCGTAATAATGGGTGTTGGCCGCACCCATGAACTGCGACAGCGGAATCGGCCCGGCGAGCGTGATCGCGCGGGCGATCCGCTCGGGCAGGGGGCCGTCGACATTGGGCGCGTCGCTCATGCGATCGTCTGGTCGCCCGCAAAGGGTTCGACCCGCTCACGCCGCTTTTTCGCGGTGGCGATGAGGTAGAGGCCACCGAAGATCATCGGCAGCGTCAGCAACTGACCCATGTGCAGGCCGGGCGTGGCGAAGATGGTGCCGTCGAACTGTGCGTCATGTTCGCGGAAGAATTCGACGAACCAGCGCGACAGGCCATAGCCGAGGATGAAGGTGCCGACGAGCTTGCCCGGCTGATAGCGCGCGTCGGTCTTCCAGAACAGGAACCACAGGATCAGGCCGACGAGCAGCCCCTCAAGGCCGGCTTCGTAAAGCTGGCTGGGGTGGCGGGCGAAGGTCTCACCAGTCAGTTGCTGGCGGTCGTTCATGTCATGGACAATGCCCCATGCAACATTGGTCTGATGGCCCCACAGCTCACCATTCACGAAATTGGCGATGCGTCCGAAGAACAGGCCGAAGGGGACGCAGCAGGCGACATAATCGTGGACGCGCAGCCAGTTGAGCTGTTCCTTGCGGCACAGCAACAGGATCGCGACTGTCACGCCGATCACGCCGCCATGGAAGGACATGCCGCCTTCCCACAGCTGGAGCAGTTTCAGCGGTTCAGCGAACAGCTGTGGCTGATAGAAGATCGCATAGCCGAGGCGACCGCCCAGGATGATGCCGATGGTGGCGTAGAATACCATGTCATCGGCGTGGCGCCGCGCCATCGGCGCACCCGGCCGGGCCAGCAATTTGAGCAGATACCACCAGCCGATCAGGATGCCCGCGATGTAGGCGAGCGAATACCATTTGAGCTTGAAGAAGCCGAGATCGAGCGCGACCGAATGCAGACCGAGGTCGCTGAACAGGATATGCGAGGTCGCTTGCGCGGCGGCGGTCAGGATCAAGGTTCGGCTCCCCGGGGGTTCGGCGCTGTCCTATCGGGATATGACGGCGGGGCCAAGAGGGATGGGGGCAATCCTATTCCTCCCCCAGCTTGCTGGGGAAGGAATGGTGTGGCGCCCCGCTTTGCGCCCCGCTAGAGCGGCGGGGATGGAGCGCAAGGGCATCAAGGGGATCGACCGGCGCACGCTGCTGATCGGTGGCGGGGCGGGGGTCGGGCTGATCGTCGCATGGGCGGCGTGGCCGCGCACCTATCTGCCGAATCTGCCGGTGCGGGAAGGCGAGGCGGCGTTTGGCGCGTGGTTGAAGATCGCGCCCGACGGTCAGGTGACGGTCGCCGTGCCGCAATGCGAATATGGGCAGGGCGTGTTCACGACACTGCCGCAGATCGTGGCCGATGAACTGGGCGCCGACTGGCGGCGGGTCGGGGTCGAGCAGGCGCCGCTGAACCCGCTTTATGCCAATGCGCTGGCCGCAGGGGAGCTGTTCCCCGGCGTGCTGCCCGAGCGGTTGCGTGCCACCCATGCCCAGCGCAACGCGCTGGTGCTGACCGGAGCCTCGACATCGATGCGCCAGTTTGCCGAGCCGCTGCGCGAAGCGGGTGCGGCGGCGCGGGCGATGTTGTGCCAGGCGGCGGCGCGGCGCTGGGGCGTCGACTGGACCGCGTGCGACACCGCGAACGGCTTTGTCGTGCATGACAAGCAGAAGATCGGGTTCGGCGAGATTGCGGTCGTGGCAGCCGACGAAGCGGTGCCGGCCGACCTTCCGCTGCGCGAGGGTGAGGGCGCGCGGTTGATGGGCGAGCCGGTGCCCCGGCTCGACGCGCCGGGCAAGGTCAATGGCAGCGCGAGCTTTGCCGCTGACATCCGCCTGCCCGACATGGTGTTTGCCGCGATCCGGCAGGGGCCGGCCGGCACGGTGAAGCTGCATTCAGTGGACGAGGCGGCGGCGCTCAAGGTTCCGGGCGTGCAGCAGATCGTCAAGGACGAACGCTGGGTCGCGGCGGTCGCCAACAACAGCTGGGCGGCGCAGCGCGCGCTCGACGCGCTGAAGCCGAAGTTCGAGGTCGCGACCAAGGTCGACAGCGCGTCGATTCAGGCCGCGCTCGACGCCGCGCTGAATGGCGATGGCACCCGGATGGAGTCGGAGGGCGACCTGTCGGCGACGTTCAAGGGTGCGCGCGTGGTCACCGCCGACTATCGCGTCGGCGTGGCGCTGCACGCGGCAATCGAACCGATGGCGGCGACGGCGAGCTTTGTCGATGGGCGTTGCCGCATCTGGGTGGCGACGCAGGCGCCGGGCCGCGCGCGTGCGGCGGTGGCGGATGCGCTGGGCATGAGCGAAAGCAATGTCATCATCCACCCGGTGTTCGCGGGCGGATCGTTCGGACAGAATCTGGAGCATGACGTCGCACAGCAGGCGGCGCTGATCGCGCGCGCGGTAGGCAAGCCGGTGCAGCTGACCTGGTCGCGCGGCGAGACGTGCCTGCACGACCGCTATCGTGCGCCTGCAGCGGCGCGGATGACGGCGCGACTGGGCAGCAATGGCGCGGTGGCGGGGTGGCTCGCCAAGATCGCGGCACCGGCGAGCGGGCATGAGCTGGCGGCGCGGCTGATGGACGGGGATGGTGCGATCGCGGCGGGGCTGAAGCTGGCGGGCAGTGGTGATCCGGCTGCGGTGGCGGGGGCGCGGCCGCCCTATCGCATCGCCAATCTGGCGGTCGATCATCATCCCGCCGATATCGGCATCCCGACCGGTTACTGGCGGTCGGGATCGCATGCGACCACCGCTTTCTTCACCGAGAGTTTCATCGATGAGCTGGCGCATGTCGCGCAGATCGAGGCGCATAGTTTCCGCATCGCGATGCTGGGCGGCGAGCCGCGACTGGCGCGGTGCCTGTCCACCGTGGCGACGCTGGGCGGATGGCAGGGCGGGCTGGCCGGCAGCGGGCAGGGGCTGGCGTGCCATGCCTTTCGCGGATCCTATATCGCGGTGATGGTCGAGGCGTCGGTCGGCGGCGACCAGCGGATCAAGGTCGATCGCATCGTCGCGGCGGTCGATTGCGGGCGGGTGGTCAACCCCGATGTGGTGCAGCAGCAGATCGAGGGCGGGCTGATTTTCGGCATGGCCGGGGCACTGGGCGCGACGACCGGCTTTACCGGCAACATGGCCGAAGCGCGCGGCTTTGCCGATCTCGACCTGCCGCGTCTGGCCGACACGCCCGAAATCATGATCGAACTGATCGCGAGCGAGGCCGAGCCGGGCGGGGTGAGCGAACTGGCGGTGCCGCCGGTCGCGCCCGCCATCGCCAACGCGATCCATGCCGCGACCGGTGTGCGGCTGCGGCAACTTCCCCTGATTCCCGGAGGCGAATGATGGCGTTACCCGAAGGCCACCCCGCGGTCGCGCCGCGGCGGATCGGCGTGCTGCTGGTCAATCTGGGCACGCCCGACGCGCCCGATGCGGGGGCGGTGCGGCGCTATCTGGGCGAGTTTCTGTCGGATCGCCGCGTGGTGGAGATTCCGGCGCTGATCTGGCAGCCGATCCTGCGCGGCATCATCCTGCGCACGCGCCCGGCCAAGTCGGCGCATGCCTATCAACAGGTGTGGACCGATGACGGATCGCCTTTGGCTGCGATCACCAGGCGGCAGGCGGTGGCGTTGCAGGCGGCATTTTCGGGTCATGGGTCCGAAGTGACGGTCGACTGGGCGATGCGCTATGGCAATCCGTCGATCCCGGCGAAGCTGAAGGCGATGAAGGATGCCGGGTGCGAACGCATCCTGATCGCGCCGCTCTATCCGCAATATTGCGCGGCGACGAGCGCGACAGTGGTGGACAAGGCGTTCGAGACGCTGGCCGCGATGCGCTGGCAGCCGGCGCTGCGCACGCTGCCGCCCTATTTTGACGATCCGCGCTACATCGCCGCGCTGGCGGAATCGGTGCGGACGCAGCTCGCCGCGCTCGATTTCGAGCCGGATGCGGTGCTGGCGAGCTTTCACGGGATGCCGCAGCGGACGCTGGAGCTGGGCGATCCCTATCATTGCCATTGCCGCAAGACCGCGCGGCTGCTGGGCGAGGCGCTTGGGCGCGAACTGACGGTGACATTCCAGTCGCGCTTCGGGCGGGCCAAGTGGCTGGAACCGGCGACCGATACGGTGC
>CAYMUJ010000035.1:18259-27686 GCA_964393565.1 uncultured Stakelama sp.
TTCCAGTCGCGCTTCGGGCGGGCCAAGTGGCTGGAACCGGCGACCGATACGGTGCTGGAGGCGCTGCCGGGCAAGGGCGTGAAGAAGATCGCTATCGTCGCGCCGGGCTTTTCGGCCGACTGCCTCGAGACGCTGGAGGAGCTGGCGATCCGCGGGCGGGAGAGTTTCGAGGCGGCGGGGGGCACGCATTTCGCCTATCTGTCATGTCTGAACGATAGTGCGCCGGGCGTCGCAATGTTGCGCAGCATCGTTGCATCGGAACTTGCAGGCTGGGCCGCGCTGACCTAGCCTAGCATAAACTGGTTTGGGAGGGACTATGGCACGGGTAGCGATTGTTACGGGCGGCACGCGCGGTATTGGCGAGGCAATCAGCGTCGCACTGAAGGATCTGGGGATGACGGTCGCCGCCAACTATGCGGGTAACGACCAGCGTGCGGCGGAATTTACCGAGCGTACCGGAATCGCGGCCTTCAAATGGGATGTGGCCGATTATGAGGCGTCGCAGGCGGGCATCGCGCAGGTCGAGGCGGCGCTGGGGCCGGTCGATGTGCTGGTCAATAATGCCGGCATCACCCGCGACGGCACGATCCTGAAAATGACCTACCAGATGTGGAAAGAGGTCATGGACACCAATCTTGGCGGTTGTTTCAACATGGCCAAGGGCGTGTTCCCGGGGATGCGCGAGCGCAAATGGGGCCGCATCGTCAATATCGGGTCGATCAACGGCCAGGCGGGCCAATATGGTCAGGTCAATTATGCTGCGGCGAAGAGCGGCATCCACGGCTTTACCAAGGCGCTGGCACAGGAAGGCGCGAAGTTCGGCGTGACGGTCAACGCGATCGCACCGGGCTATATCGATACCGACATGGTCGCCGCGGTTCCGGCTGACGTGCTGGAAAAGATCGTAGCAAAGATCCCGGTCGGGCGTCTGGGCCAGGCAAGCGAGATTGCGCGCGGCGTGGCGTTTCTGTGCTCGGAAGAGGGCGGGTTCGTCACCGGATCGACGCTGTCGATCAACGGCGGGCAGCATATGTACTGACGGGCGCAGGGGCGGCAATGTCCGCCCCGCTGCGCGGCCTGGCCGCGCAGCGCCTTGCCCGGACGGCGGGGCCGCGCAGCGGAACCCGTCCGACGCCAAGCACGGGCTTTGCCCGTGAGGCTGTTTTGGTCGGACGACGCACCGCCGCCACTGGACTCGCGCAGCAAGGCGCGTAGGGTCGCGCGCATCGCCTTTGGGGGAGAGGTTCGATGAAGCACCTGGCGCGCGTCGCTGCAGTTCTGGCCCTGGCGCTGACGCCGATTGCGGCATGGGGCGATGCGAGCCCGCAGGTGGTGCTGGCCACCCCCGGCATGGGTGACGGCGCGATCGAGCGCTATACGGTGCGCTTCAGCCAGCCGATGGTTCCGCTGGGTGATCCGCGTGCTGCCTCCCCGATCAAGGTTGAATGTGCCGTGGGCGGCGAGGGGCGCTGGGTCGATCAGCAGACCTATGTCTGGGAATTTGCCAGCCCGCTGCCCGGTGGAACGACCTGTACGGTCGCGCTCGCCGACAAGCTGAAGAGCGTTGCCGGCTATGCAGTGTCGGGCAAGCGCGAGTTTACGGTCGATTCGGGAGGTCCCACGGTCAAGGCGATGCTGCCGCAGCGCTGGGGCGGGGAGATCGAGGAGGATCAGGTCTTCCTGATCGGCACCAACATGCCCGCCACGCGCCAGTCGGTCGCCGCCAACGCCTATTGCGCGGTCGAAGGGATTGGCGAGAAGATTCCGGTCGAGCTGCTCGCGCCCGAAGTACCGGGCAAGTTGCTGCAGGACCTGAACCCCAAGCGGTGGGAAGTGCGCAATTTCCTGAGCGAGGCCGGGATGGCCGAGGAATTGCCGGAAAAGGCCGAAGATCGCGCGCGGGTGCTGTCGAACGTCGTCGCGCTGAAGTGCGGACGGCCATTGCCGCCGGGGCGCGATGTGGCGCTGGTGTGGGGCGCGGGCGTGGCGGGCGCGGGCGGCAAGACCGCGGGCGCCGACCAGCGCTTCGACTTTACCGTGCGCAAGCCGTTCGAGGCGCGCTTTGAGTGTTCGCGGGTCAATCCGCAAGCGGGCTGCAACCCCGTGAAAGAGGCCTGGGTCCGCTTCACCGCGCGCATTCCGCGCGAACAGGCCGAGGCGATCCGCATTTCGCTGCCCGATGGCAAGGAGCTGAAACCCGCGCTGAGCGATGAGGACAAGCGCGCCAATACGGTCAGCGACATCAAGTTTGCCGGCCCGCTGCCCGCGTCCACCACCGGCAAGGTGGTGTTGCCCGAGGGGCTGAAGGACGAGAGCGGACGGGTGCTGGCCAATGGCCAGCGCTTCCCGCTGGAAGTGCGGTTCGACGAAGCGCCGCCGCTGGTGAAGTTCGCCGCCCCCTTCGGGATCATCGAGGCGCAGGAGGGCGGGGTGCTGCCCGTCACGGTGCGCAATGTCGAACCCTCGCTGCAGGGGAAGGGGCTGACCATTGCGGGCCAGCAGCTGCGCGTCGAGGCTTCGGACGGCGAGATCGCCAAATGGCTGCGCACGATCGACGACGCCGATGATTACAAGAGCGACGAGGTCAAGAAGGGCGCAGAGACGGTCACGATCAATCAGACCGGGGCCAAGTCGATCCTGACCGGCGCGACCGGCACGGCGCTGCCCGCGATCGCGCTGCCCGGCAAGGGCAAGGAGTTCGAGGTCGTCGGCATCCCGCTGGGCAAGCCCGGATTCTATGTCGTCGAGCTGGCGTCGCCGCAATTGGGCAAGGCGCTGCTGGGCCGCGATGCGCCGCGTTATGTCGCGGCGGGTGCGCTCGTCACCAACATGGCGGTGCATTTCAAATGGGGCCGTGAGGGGTCTTTGGTGTGGGTCACCGCGCTCGACAGCGGCAAGCCGGTGGGCGGCGCGGATGTGCGCGTCACCGACAGCTGTTCGGGCCGATCGCTCGCCACCGGCAAGACCGACCAGTTCGGTCGTCTCGCGGTCGCGCAGGGTATTCCCGAACCGCAGAGCTGGGGCGGGTGCGATGCTGGCAATTCCCCGCCGCTGATGGTGTCGGCGCGCAAGGGCGATGACATGAGCTTTACGCTGACCGCGTGGGGCGAGGGCATCCGGCCGTACGACTTCGACCTGCGCTATGGCTATGAAGCCGCGAGCGACATCGTCCATACCGTGTTCGACCGCGCGCTGGTCCGCCAGGGCGAGAGCGTCAACATGAAGCACATATTGCGCCGCCCGGTCGCCAATGGCTTCGTCTTCCCCGAGGGGTTCAGCGGCAAATTGCGCCTGTCGCACAGCGGATCAGACACGCAGTTCGAGCTGCCGGTGACGATCAGCGCGACGGGTAGCGGCGAGACGCAGTGGAACGTGCCGCAGGGCGCGCCGATGGGCGATTACAACCTGCAATTCGTGAAATCGGACGGCAAGGGCGGCGAGGAGACGGTCTGGACCAGCCAGTCGATCAAGGTCGACGAATATAAGCTGCCGACGATGAAGGCGTCGGTCGCGGGGCCGAAGGAAGCAGCGGTGCGGCCCAAGACTTTGCCGCTCGACCTGTTCGTCGGTTATTTGTCGGGGGGCGGGGCGTCGAACCTGCCGGTCGAACTGCGCATCGGCTATTATGACGAGAGCGACACGCCCGATGGCTGGGACGGCTATACCTTTGGTGGCCGTGCGATCGAGGAGGGGACCAAGCCGCTCAACGGCGATGGCGAGGAGGACGAGCCGAACAGCCTGCCGCCGATGCAGACCTTGCCCGTCACGCTCGGCGCGGATGGCACTGCGCGGACCACTATCGACATTCCCCAGACGCTGACCGGCACCAGCCGGATGCGGGTCGAGATGGATTATCAGGATGCCAATGGCGAGGTGCTGACGGCATCGCGCGGCATCACCCTGTTCGGCTCCGCCGTGCAGCTGGGCGTCAAGACCGATGGCTGGCTGATGAAGGAGGACGACCTGCGCCTGCGCTTCGTCGCGCTCGATCCGCAGGGCAAGCCGCTGAAGGGCCAGAAGGTTCAGGTCGCGGTGTATAGCCGCGAAATACTGACCGCGCGGCGGCGGCTGATCGGCGGCTTCTACGCCTATGAAAACAATATGCGCACGACCAGGATCGACGCATCCTGTTCGGCCAAGACCGACGCGCTTGGCCTTGCGCAATGTTCGATCGACCCGGGCGTGTCGGGCGAGGTCTATGTCGTCGCGACCACCACCGACAGCGCGGGCAATGTCGCGCGCGCGACGACGTCGGTGTGGCTGGCGGGTGAGGATGATTGGTGGTTTGGGGGGGATAATGGCGACCGGATGGACGTCATTGCCGAGCGCCAAGAGTATAAGTCGAGCGATACCGCGCGATTCCAGGTGCGCATGCCGTTCCGTGAGGCCACCGCATTGGTGACGGTGGAGCGTGAAGGCGTGCTGTCGAGCTTTGTCACCGAGCTGTCGGGGGACAATCCGGTGGTCGAGGTGCCGTTGAAGGGCGTCTATGCCCCCGATGTGTTCGTGTCGGTGATGGCGGTGCGCGGGCGTATTGGCGGGTGGAAATTGTGGTGGGCGGACCTCGCCCGCCGCTGGAACCTGCCCTTTTTCTCACGCGAGGGGGCCAATCCCACGGCGCTGGTCGATCTGGCCAAGCCGAGCTTCCGCCTGGGCATCGCCAAGATCAAGGTCGGCTGGGAAGGGCACCGCATGGCGGTGAGCGTCAAGGCGGACAAGGAACGCTATGGCGCACGCGATACCGCGAAGGTGCAGCTGCAGGTCAGGAACCCCGATGGCAGCGTCGCGCCCAAGGCCGATGTCGCGTTCGTCGCGGTGGACGAGGCGCTGTTGCAGCTCGCCCCGAACGAAAGCCTCGACGTGCTCACGGCGATGATGGGCGAGCGGCCGCTGTCGGTGCTGACCTCCACCGCGCAGACGCAGGTGGTGGGCAAGCGGCACTATGGGCGCAAGGCGGTCGAGGCCGGCGGCGGTGGCGGCGGCGACCTGTCGGCGCTGAATCGCGAGAATTTCCAGCCGGTGCTGTTGTGGCGCGGGACGGTGCCACTCGACGCGCAGGGACGCGCGCAGGTCGACGTGCCGCTGAGCGATGCGCTGACCGCGTTCAAGCTGGTCGCGGTGGCCGTCGGCAGTGACGGCCAGACGTTCGGCACGGGCGAGACGGCGGTGCGGACGGCGCAGGATCTGAGCATCTTTGCCGGCATTCCGCCGCTGGTGCGCGACGGGGACTTCTTCTCGGCGGGCTTCACGCTGCGCAACGGGTCCGACAAGCCGATGAAGGTGACGGCGAAGGTCGAGCTGTCGCCCAAGGTGGCGGAAGGGCGCGACCTGACGGTCGAGATTCCGGCGGGCGGCGCGGTGCCGATTGCGTGGAACCTGACCGCGCCCAAGGGCTTCGACAAATTGCAGTGGAAGGTCAGCGCGCGCGACGAGTCGGGCAAGGCGGTCGATGCGGTGACGGTGGTGCAGGATATTGCGCCGGCGGTGCCGATCGAAACCTGGGCCGCGACGCTGGCCCGTGTGGGTGAGGGCGGGCCGATCGCGATTGCGCCGCCTGCCGGGGCGTTGCCGGGTGTCGGCAGTGTGACGGTGCGGTTGACGCAGACATTGGTGCCGCCGCTGCAGGGCGTGCGCGATTATATGGCGGCATACCCCTATGGCTGTTTCGAGCAGCGCACGTCGCAGGCGGTGGTGCTGGGCGATGTCGGGGCGTGGAACCGGCTGGCGGGCGAGATGCCGGTCTATCTCGATCGCGACGGGCTGTTGCGATACTTCCCGTCGGAGAGCCTGCGCGGGTCGGAGGCGCTGACCAGCTATATCCTGTCGATCACGGCGGAGGCGGGGCTGCCGATCCCCGAAGCATCGCGCGGGCGGATGATCGAGGCGCTGAAGGCGGTGCTCGACGGGCGGCTGCGGCACGATGATTATGGCGATGTGCGGCTGCAAAAGGTCGCGGCGTTCGCGGCGCTGGCGCGGCAGGGCGCGGCAAATGCGGGGATGCTGGGACAGCTTGGCATCACGCCAGCCGACATGCCGACATCGACGCTGGCCGATTATATCGCGGCGTTGGGCCGGGTGCCCGGCCTTGCCAATGGTGCGCAGCTGCGCGCGGCGGCGGAGGGCGTGCTCAAGACGCGGCTGGTCTATGAAGGCACGCGGATCGACCTGTCCGACAAGGCCGACACGCCGTGGTGGCTGATGGCGTCGGGTGACGAGTCGGTGCTCAAGGCGCTGGTCGCGACGCTGGGCCGTCCCGCGTTCCAGGGCGAGGGGCCGAAGATGATGGTCGGCGCGGCGCTGCGTCAGCAACGCGGGCATTGGGACACGACCACCGCGAACGCATGGGGCGTGATCGCCGCACGCAAGTTCGAAGGCGTCTATCCGGCGGCACAGGTCGCCGGGATCACGACCGCGACGATCGGCACGCAGACGGTGACGCGCAACTGGCCGCTGGCCGAAGCGCAACGCAGCCTGTTGTTTGCTTTGCCACGGACGCAGACGCCTTTGGTGCTCGCTCAGTCGGGCGGGGCGGGGCCGTGGGCGAGCGTGCAGGTCAAGGCGGCGGTGCCGCTGACCCAGCCGCTCAATGCCGGATACACGCTGACCCGTACGGTCGAGGTAGTGCAGGCCAAGACCAAGGGCGTGCTGACGCGCGGCGACGTGCTCAAGGTGACGCTGACGGTCGAGGCAAGCGCGGACCGCAGCTGGGTGGTGATCAGCGATCCGGTGCCGGCGGGCGCAACGGTAATCGGGTCGCTGGGCGGGCAATCGCAGATGCTGGCCGAGGGCACGGGTGCTGGCGGGACCAGCTATGTCGAGCGCGGGCGCGATGCGTGGCGCGGTTACTTTGCGTGGATGCCGCGCGGCACGCACAGTGTGAGCTATGCGATGCGGCTGAATGCGGCGGGCCGGTTGCAGCTGCCGCCGAGCCGGGTCGAGGCGATGTATTCGCCGGAGATCCGCGCGGCGGTGCCGAACCAGCCGATGGTGGTGGTGCAGCGGTGAGACATCCTTCGCCGTCGTCATCCCCGCGAAAGCGGGGACCCATCTCCTGCGATGGCGGCAACCGCACCGGTGCGCGGGTGAACAGTCCGGGAGATGGGCCCCCGCTTTCGCGGGGGTGACGGGTAGTGGGTGTGGTGTCTTTCCAGTTTCTGATCGAGCGCGCGCGGTCGCTATGGACCCGCGCCGAAGCCGTCACGCATCGCGCATGGTGGACCGGGCCGCGCATTGCGGTGGCGGTGATCCTGACGCTGACGGGGGTGCATGTCGCGGTCGACTGGGCGACGCTGCCGCCGCCATTGCCATCGCATCGCGCGACCGTGGCGGGGTGGAAGCCGTCCGAGGCGTGGCTGTACGATCGCGAGGGGCGGCTGCTCGACAGCTCGCGGGTCGATTTTCAGGCGCGGCGGCTGGCGTGGACGCCGCTCGACAAGATCGCGCCCGAGGCGGTCGCAGCGATTGCGAGCGCCGAGGATCGCCGGTTCCGCGAGCATGACGGAGTGGACTGGTGGGCGGTCGCGGGGTCGATCCGCGACCGGATCGAGGGCAAGCGGGCGCGCGGGGCGTCGACGTTGTCGATGCAGGTTGCGGCCTATCTGGCGCCCGATCTGGCCGCGCCGGGATCGCGCGGGTTCATCGACAAATTGCGCCAGATGCGCGCCGGGGCGGCGATCGAGCGCGGGTGGAGCAAGGACGAGATCCTCGAAGCCTATCTCAACCTTGCCGGGTTTCGCGGTGAGGCGCAGGGGATTGGCGCGGCGGCTTTGGGGCTGTTCGGCAAGACGCCCGATGCGCTGACCCGCGACGATGGGCTGCTGCTCGCGGCATTGCTGCCCGATCCGGCGGCGGGGGCGGATGCGGTGGCGCGGCGGGCGTGCGCTCTGTCGCGGGATAAGGATTGCAGCCGCTTTGCCGGGGCGGCGGCGTCGATGCTCGGCCCGGCGCGCAGCCTGACGCTCGACCCAGGGCTGGCGATGCACCTGTCCAACCGGATGCTGACCCAGCCGGGGTTGAAGGTGAAGACGACGATCGACCTGGATGTGCAGCGCGTCGCGATCCGCGCGTTGCGGCGGCAGCTGGTCGGGCTGGGCGGCACGCGCGCGCGCGACGGGGCGGTGATGGTTGCGGACAATGCGACCGGCGAGATTCTGGCCTGGGTCGGCGGGATCGGGGGCGCGTCGACCGCGCCGTCGGTGGATGGCGCGGCGAGCTATCGCCAGGCGGGGTCGACGCTGAAGCCGTTCCTCTACGCGCAAGCGATCGAGAAGGGATATCTGACCCCCGCCTCGATCCTCGACGACAGTCCGGTGCAGCTCGACACCGCGTCGGGCCTGTATGTCCCGCAGAATTACGACCGCGCGTTCAAGGGGCCGGTGAGCGCGCGGTCGGCGCTGGCCGGGTCGCTCAATGTGCCGGCGGTGCGAACGCTGATCCTGACCGGAGTGGAGGCGTTTCGCGACCGGCTGTGGGACAGCGGCTATCGCGCGCTGACCGAAAGCGGCGACTATTACGGGTTCAGCCTGGCGCTGGGGTCGGCGGAGGTGACGCTGGTGGAGCAGGTCGCCGCCTATCGCAGCCTGGCGCGGGGCGGGCGGTTCGCACCGCTGCGTGTCGAGGCGGATGCCAGGGCGGAGGCGGATCGCGTGACGACGACGCCGCAGGCGGCGTGGCTGGTCGCGGACATGCTGGCCGATCCGGCGGCACGGGCATCGACCTTTGGCATGGACTCCGCGCTGCGCCTGCCCTTCTGGGCGGCGGTGAAGACGGGGACGTCGAAGGCGATGCGCGACAATTGGTGCATCGGCTTTTCCGATCGCTACACGGTCGGCGTGTGGGTCGGGAACCTCGAGGGCGACCCGATGCGTGCCGTCTCAGGAACGAGCGGGGCGGCGCCGGTGTGGCGCGACGTGATGATGGCGCTGCATGCCCAGCAGCCTGGACGCGCGCCGGAACGGCCCACGGGGATCGAGGAGCGGCAGGTCCGTTTCGGTGGCAATATCGAGCAGCCGCGCCGGGAATATTTCCTCACCGGGACCGGAATGACGCAGGTTGCGGCGGCGCCGGCGGTGGCGCGGCGGCCGCGCATCGTCAGCCCGGTGGCGGGCAGCGTCTATGCGCTCGATCCGGATATTCCGATCGAGCGGCAACGCATGGCGATCAGCGTGTCGGGGGAAGTGACGGGCCACCGGCTGCTGCTCGACGGGCGGGATCTGGGCAGCGCCGATGCGCGGCCGTTGGTGCTGGCCGGGCCGGGGCGGCACCAGTTGCGGCTGGTCGCGCCGGGCGGGCGCGTGGTCGATCAGCTGGTGTTTACGGTCCGCTGAACCAAAATCCGACACGTGCGTTATCGCGGCTGGTCCTACCCTTTCGGGGCCGCAACATAGTAGAGGCCGCGCCGACAGCGTATCCGTCGGCGCGGCCATTT
>CAYMUJ010000036.1:0-26957 GCA_964393565.1 uncultured Stakelama sp.
ACCCGTGTTTCAGCCGTGAAAGGGCCGCGTCCTAACCGCTAGACGAAGGGGCCGTGAAGGCGAGGGCGCCGGTTAGGCAAAGCCGGTGCGGCGGTCAAGGGTGAAATTGCGATCAATCCGCCCAGGCGGCATCGTCGAGGTGAATTTCCGCCGCCGGGCGCGGGCCCCAGTCGTCGATCTTGGCGCGGCCGGCGATCCACAGGCGGCGGTCGCGCGGGGCGCCGAGCAGGGCGAGGCCGAGCGGGGTGTCGGCGGCGCGGAAGGCCATCGCCTTGATGCTGCGCCCGTCATCGCCTGCAACGATCGCGCGGACATGGCCGTTGCCGACCACATCGCACTTGATCAGGCGCACCGGCCCGGCGACGACGCGCGGCGCGGGCCAGCCCATGCCATAGGGGCCGCCGGCTTCCATCGCCTCGACCAGCTGCGGATTGACCCCGCCGGGTGCGAGGACCGCGTCGAGCAGCAGCGCGCGCGATTCGGACGCGCGCTCGACCGCTTCGGTGAGCTTGGCGTTGAGGAAGGCGATGAAGGCGGGGATCTGATCCTCCGCGACCGTGACGCCCGCCGCCATCGCATGGCCGCCGCCCGCGATCAGCAGGCCCGCTTCCTTGGCCGCGATGATCGCCGCGCCGAGATCGACGCCGGAGATCGAGCGGCCCGAGCCCTTGCCGATGCCGTCCTCGCCGATCGCGATGACGATGGCCGGGCGGCCATGCTTTTCCTTGAGCCGACCCGCGACGATGCCGATCACGCCGGGGTGCCAGCCGCGTGCGGCGACGACCGCGACCGCGCCGTCGCAGTCCATCGCTTCGGCGGATTGCTGGACTTCTGCCTCGATCGCGCGGCGTTCTTCGTTGAGGCGGTCGAGCTCCTGCGCGATGCCGCGCGCCTCGTCCATGTCTTCGGTGGTGAGCAGGCGGACGCCGAGGTCCGACTTGCCGACGCGCCCGCCGGCATTGATGCGCGGGCCGAGCGCGAAGCCGAGATCGGTGCAGGTCGGGGCGCGGGTCAGGCGGCTGGCCTCGATCAGCGCGTTCATGCCGATGTTGCGGCGCTGGGCCATGACCTTGAGGCCCTGGGCGACGAAGGCGCGGTTGAGGCCCTTGAGCTGCGCCACATCGGCGACGGTGCCGAGCGCGACCAGGTCGAGCAGGTCGAGCAGGCGCGGTTCGGCGCGGCCATTGAAGAAGCCGCGTCCGCGCAGCACGCGGACCAGCGCCGCGCCGAGCAGCCAGGCGACGCCGACTGCGGCGAGGTGGCCATGCGCGGCCCCCGCATCCTCGTCGAGCCGGTTGGGGTTGACCAGTGCGAGCGCGACCGGGAGTTCGGAGGCGCATTTATGGTGGTCGACCACGATCACCTCCGCGCCGGCCGCCTTGGCTTCGGCGAGCGCGTCATAGGCCATCGCGCCGCAATCGACGGTGACGATCAGGTCGGCGCCGTCGCGCTTCAGCCGCACCAGCGCCTCGCCCGAGGGGCCATAGCCCTCCATCAGGCGATCGGGGATATAGGCGCGCGGGGCGAGGCCGAGATCGCGCAGCAGGCGGATCAGCAACGCGGCGGAGGTTGCGCCGTCGACGTCATAGTCGCCGAACACCGTGACCTGCTCGCCGCGCTGCACGGCGTCGGCGATCCGCTCGGCGGCGCGGTCCATGTCGCGGAAGATCGACGGGTCGGGCATGAAGGCGCGGATGCTGGGGCTGCGATGCGCCTCCAGCTCCTCACGCGGGCAGCCGCGGGTCAGCAGCAGCTGGGTGACGAGGTCGTCGGGCGCGAAGGAGGGGTCGCGCGCATCCGCCGCCAGCCCGCGCCAGCGCCAGGCCTGGCCGAGGATCGAACTATGGACGTTGAGCACGGGAGTCATCGGGGGGCTTTAGCGTGGTTTGGCGGCGGGAGGAAACACGCGAGGGGAGTTTGACTCGCACAAAGACACAAAGGCACGAAGAGGATACACTTGCCGCGCGACGGCTCTGCAAACTCAAGCGGCATCATGTGAGAGCCGCAAATGCGGCAGGATGAATACACCGCGAGCTTCTTCGTGGCTTTGTGCCTTTGTGCGAAAACCCTTTCTCGCTCTAATCCTCCAGGATCTTCGAATGCACCCGCGTGTCGCGCATCAGCAGATAGGTGACCAGCGACACGCCGATCATCGCGGTGACATACCAGTAGAAGCCGCGCTCCATCCCCTGATCCTTGAACCACAGGGCGACATAAGGCGCCGTGCCGCCGAAGATCGCGTTGGCGAGGGCGTAGGGGAGGGCGACGCCGAGCGTGCGGATATGCGCGGGGAACAGCTCCGCCTTCACCACCGCGTTGATCGATGTGTAGCCGGTGACGATCACCAGCGCGCCGGACATGATGAGGAAGGCGGCGAGCGGGGTCTGGACACTCTCCAGCGTGGTGAAGATCGGCCAGGTGAAGACGACGCCGAGCACGCCGAACCCGACCATCAGCGGCTTGCGCCCGATCCGGTCGGACAGCGCCCCGGCGAGCGGCTGGAGACACATGAACACGAACAAAGCGGCGGCGCTGATCTGGGTCGAGACCGGTTTGGTGAAGGCGCCGGTGCCGCTGAGGAAGGTGAGCAGATAGACGGAATAGGCGTAGAAAGCGAGCGTGCCGCCGGCGGTGAGCAGCATCACCAGCGCGGCTTCGCGCGGGTGGCGCAGGAACAGGCCGCCAAAGCTGGACCTGTCCTCCGTCGCCGTGCTGCGGTTGGCGAAGCTCTGCGTCTCGGGCAGGTTGCGGCGGAGCCAGAACACGCCGACCGCGAGCGCGCCGCCGATGAAGAAGGGGATGCGCCAGCCCCACGCCGCCAGCGCGGTGTCGGCCATCGCCGCCTGCAGCGCGAGCAGCACCGCGAGCGCAACGAGGTGGCCGGAGATCAACGTCACATATTGGAAGCTGGAATAGAAACCGCGCCGCTCGCGCCCCGCCATTTCGGAGAGATAGGTCGCGCTCGCGCCATATTCGCCGCCGACCGACAGCCCCTGCATCAGCCGCGCGACCACCAGCGATACCGTCGCCCATGTGCCGATGCTGTCATAGCTTGGCGTCACCGCGATCAGCATCGACCCGCCGCACATCAGCGTGACCGAGAGCGTGAGGCCGGCCTTGCGCCCGCGCCGGTCGCCGTAAATGCCCATCAGCCACGCGCCGATCGGACGCATGAAGAAGCCGACCGCAAAGATCGCCCAGACGTTGAGCGCCTGTGCCAGCGGATCGCCCTTGGGGAAGAAATGTGGCGCGAGGTAGCTGCTGAACGCGGCATAGGCGTACCAGTCATACCATTCGACCAGATTGCCCGCCGACCCGCCGAAGATCGACTTGAGCCGCTGGCGCGTATCGGGCGTGGCGCTCATCGGTCGGCCCCGCGCGGGAGCGCCAAACTCAGGGCCTGAGTGAGCTTGCGCCGGACGAAGCGGCCCGCCAGCCCGAAGGGTGCGACCCAGGGTCGCCACCAGGGCGCGTCGGGGGAGTAGGACGAGGCTTCGATCAGCATCAGGCGCAGCTCCTCGCGGCGATAGGCCCAGTCCGGCATGAACCGGATTTTGTCGAGATAGACAACCAGGCTGCGGTCCCAGTCCACCTCACGCAGCGTCGCGCGGTGCGGGGCGGTGAGGTCGCGCAGCGCCGCTGCGGTGAGGCGGCGTGCCTGATGCGACAGCGTCGCGGGCGGCGCGCAGGCGGAGTCGCCGAACAGATCGGCCGCCAGCGCCAGCGCGCTGTCATGCACATCGCCCGCGCCGATCCGGGCGGCGCAGGCGCGCGCGGCGGCGCGATCCGCGTCGCTGCTGCACCGGGTCAGCGCGGCGAAATCGGCGATCCATTTCAGCCGGTGCCAGTTGGTGCTCGCGCCATGCACGGCAAGATAGACCAGCAGTTCCGGGCGGGCGAGCGAGGGCAGGCGATGCTCGCTGCCGACCGCGACGCTTTCGCGCGGCGAGTTCAGGCCGAGCGTGGGAACGAGTGCGCGGTTGATGAACAGGCGGGTGTGGAGTTCGACCATCACCCGGTTTGCGGGATGCCGCCAGCCGCTGTCCTTAAGCACATGGTCGAGCGTGCCCGGCTCTGCGCGGTCCTGTCCGTCGAGCGAGACATAGCCCAGCGCCTGCAGCACCGCGAACGCCTCCGCCCGGGCGGCGGGATCGATCAGCAGGTCGATATCGTGCGACGCCTTCGCCCCGACATCGCCATAAGCGAGCAGGGCCAGCGCCGGACCCTTGACCGTGATCCAGTCGATCCCGCGTTCGGTAAAGGCCGCGCCGATGCGGCACAGTTCGGCGGTCTGCATCATGGCGAGCATGCCGTCGCGGCGGGCGATTGCGCCGCTGCGGTCGACGATCGGAGCCGGAACGCCGGAGATGCCGCGCAGTGCACTGGCGACGCGCGGCATCACCCGGTGTCTGGTGGCATCGGTGAACACCGCTTCCCAATCGGTTACGCGGGCAGCGGCGGCCTGAACTGCACTCTGGCGGGCGGCATCGTCCGGCCAGCGGCACGCGGCGGCCAGAAAGCCGAAGGCACCCGTCGCATCATTCGCACGCTGCGGCTTTGGCACCGTCTATCCCCCAGAATCCCTTGGCATGCGGCCCCGCCCGCACGCCGCCGGTCGTCAGAACGATCCGGGCACTTCGCGCTGAGCGGTGGTCGGTCGCAGCGGACTGAGCAGTTCGAGCGCGCCGCCCTTGCCGGTCCGCGCGCTCTCCATGCTCGAAACCGTGATCGGCGTACAGCTGCGTCCGGCAAGGAAATCAAGTGCGGTCTTGATCGACGCCTCCTGCGGATCGCCGAGCGGGCGGGTCATGTCGTCGCTCGCCTGACAGGTCGCGCCCATGACGCTGGCGAGGCCGGTATAATAGGCGCCCTGACGCGCGCTGTTTTCGGTGGCGAAGGCGACGACGCGGAGCCGGTCGTCGCACGCGGCGCGGTCGACCGCGATCTGTCCCACCGGCTTGCCATAGGTGTTGGTGCCGATCAGCGCGGCGCGATTGCCGAGATGGGGGATGAAGGTGTTCATCACCAGCTCGCTCGCCGATGCGCTGCCGCCGGTGCCGATGAAGGCGATGCGGGTCGGGGTGATCGACTGTGCCTGCGGGCTGAAGAAGGTGGTTTCGTTGTTCGACGCCTTGGACGCGCGGAAGGTGGTGTAGTTGGCGACCTGGCTCGCCGTCTTGTCGCGCGCGAGCAGATTGTTGATCAGCGTCGCGATCGAAACCAGTCCGCCGCCATTGTAGCGCAGGTCGATGATCACTTCGCTCACCCCCTGCGCGCGGAAATCGGCAAAGGCAGTCCGCAGCGGCGATTCGGCGGTGTTGATGAAGGTGCGCAGGTTGATGTAGCCGACCTTTTTCCCGGCATCGTCGATGATCTTTGCGCCATAGCGGGCCGAGACCGGGGTGAGCGTATAGGTCGCGCGGGTGATCGTTGCGGTCTGTTCCGACCCGCCGAGCGGGCGGAAGCGGAAGGCGCGCGTGTCGCCGTTGAGCGCGTTGGTGATGCCGGCCGACCCTTCGCTCGCGATGATGTCGCTGACATTGCGCAGCGTGGCGGTGCTGGTGCCGATCGCCAGAATTTCGGTGCCGCGGTCGATCCCGGCGGTCAGTGCGGGCGTGCCTTCAAAAGCCTCGGCGATCAACAGTCGCCGCGCGACGGTATCGACCGACAGGCGTACGCCGAATCCGGCATTGGAGCCGGAATTATAATAGGCATTCTCCTCGGCGATCGAGGTGATGTAGGTGAAATAGCGGTCCTTGCTCTGCGACCGCGCGGTGGCGGTGAGCGCGTCGATATAATCCTGAACCGTCGCATAGGGCGTGGCGTTCAGGCTGGCAGGCAGGGTTTCGGGGAACAGATACCATTCGTTGAGCTGCTGCGCCGCCCAGGACTGGCGCGAGGCGAGCGCGCAGGTGCCGGTTGGCGTGGGCGTGCCGCCGTCCCCCGAACTGATCGATCCGCTGCTGCCGCCCCCGCCGCAGCCGGACAGAAGGGCGAGGGTCGCGACGGCGGCGGTGCAGCGCCGCAAACGAAACGGGTGGTTACGCATGGCGGACGCGAGCCTAACCCAAGTGCTCGCGTCCGTCATCCGGATTATGTGCAGTTTATTCAGGGTGTTAGATTGCAAGGCCGATCACGGCGGAGGCGGTGTAGCCGTTCGCGATGCTGCCGCTCATGGTCGGGGTCTGCTGGGTGAGCTGGGCGGCGCTGTTGTCGCCGAACACATTGTCGCTGGACAGGCTGACGCCGGCAAAGGGCGAAATGCTCGAACTATAGGTCGACGACCCGTTATAGACGGTACGGCAGACATCCGCAGGCAGGGCGAGCTGACCGATCAGCCGCGCGAAATTGCCGCCGGTCGCGCCGGACAGGCTGGAGAACACCTCGAAATGGATATGCGGCCAGCGCCCGGTGTAGCAGCCGGGGAAGATGGTCGTGAACGTCACCTGGCCATTGGCGTCGGTCACGCCAACCCCGCGCAGCCAGCTTTCGGCCGGGACGGTGTAGAGCGAGTAGCGGCCCTGGGCGTCGCAATGCCAGATATAGATCGCATAGCCCGCCAGCGCGGCGCAGGATGCGTTCACATTGACGATGGTCAGGGTCAGGGTGACCGGCACGCCCGGAACGGTGGTGGTCGATCCGACAAAGCTCGACCGGATGTCGCTGCGCACCACGCCGGTGGAGGTCAGCACGTTGGAGGTCGGGCCGCTGGACGTGTTGGTGCCGTCGGCGGGATAGGGACCGTTGGTTTCGGTGGGATCGGCGACGCAGCTGCCGGTCGATGTCGGGGTTGGTGTGGGGGTTGCAGTCGCGGTCGGCGTGGGGGTCGGCGTCGGTGTGCTGACGCTGCCGGTCGATGTGGAGGATGATCCGCTGTCGCACGCGCCCAGCAATGCCATGCCGCCCGCTCCGGCAAACCAGCGCAGCGCCCGACGGCGGCTGGCCAGCGCCGAAATCATGGTCAGGTCATGGGCCAGACCATGATCATGGTCGTCGGGTTCATGAGACGGGTGCATATGAGTCATTGGTGGAACTCCCTGATGGTTGCCCCGTTGTCGCCGATGGTCCGCGCATCATTATGTCGCTTTGTTGCGACCATGTCGCGCCATGTTTCAGTCGAGCGGCAGCCGGACCGTGACGCGGCCACCGGCGGGATGATTGCTCAAGCTGACGTCGCCGCCATGCGCCTCTGCAATCGAGCGGACGATGGCGAGGCCCAGCCCGCTGCCGCCGGTGGCGCGGTTGCGTGACGGATCGCCGCGCACGAACGGGGTGAACAATGTTGCGCTGGTCGCCGGATCGAACCCCGGCCCGGCATCATCGACGCTGATCGTGACCCAGCCTTGATCCACGGCCCAGTGCATGTCGGCACCCCGCCCATAGCGCACGGCATTTTCGACGATATTGGCCAGCATCCGGCGCAGCGCGGCCGGTTCACCCCGCACGATCGCGCGCGGGCCGGCGGCGGCGGCGACGGGAGCGCCGGTGGCCGCCATATCCTCTGCCAGGGCATCGACGAGGCTGCCGATCTCGACCCGGACGCGGGCTTCGCCGGTGCGTTCTTCGCGGGCGAAGCGCAGCACCGACTGAAGCATCGCGCGCATTTCGTCGATATCGGCCGAGGCGCGGTCGCGCGCGGCGTCGGGCAGCTGCTCAAGCCAGAAGGCGATGCGCGAGAGCGGGGTGCCCAGATCATGCGCAATCGCGGCGAGCATGGCGGTGCGGCCCTCAACCCCCTGCGCCAGGCGCTCCTGCATCGCCGCAAGCGTGCTGGCGAGTTCGTCGACCTCACGCGGGCCGCCGCGCGGGATGGCGACGGGCGTGCCCAGCCGGGTCTGTGCCGCCGCTTCGCCCAGCCGCCGGATCGGGCGGGCAATGGCCTGGGCGATCCACCAGGCGAGCGCCGCCAGCGCCAGCAGCGCGGCGGCCATGGCGGCGAGCGTGACCTGATGCCAGCGGGTCAGCCAGGGTTCGGGGGCGGTTCGCAGCACGAGCCAGCCGGCGGCGGCGCGGCGGGCGATGGTGAACTGGCCGCGCAGCTCGAACGGATTGCGCTGAGCGTCGCGGGCGAAGACGCGCACGTCGCCGACCGGGATTCGAGCCATTTGCGCCAGCAGCGATTCGGCTGTGGTCGCGCGCGTCTCGCCGGGCTGTGGCGCCGGATCGGATTCGATCGCGCGGGTGATCCGCAGGTCGGAAAAGGGGATCGCGGCACCGTCCAGCCCCTTTGCCAGCGATTCGAGTCGCAGCGGGGCGGGGCGCGGCGGCGGGCCGTTGAAGGTGATGGCGAACAGCAGCGCGGTCGCCAGCGACACCGACATGACCGCCAGCAGAAAGATGGGAGCCGCGATCGACAGGGGGGCGCGCGCCATCGATCAGCGCCGCACGACATCGACCGAGAAGAGATAGCCTTCGTTGCGGACCGTGCGAATCATGTCCGCTTCGCCCGACCGCGTGAGTTTCTTGCGCAGGCGACTCATCTGGACGTCGATCGCGCGGTCGAAATGTTCGGCCTGCACGCCGCGCGACAGATCGAGCAGCTGATCGCGGCTGAGCACGCGCCGGGGATGTTCGGCGAGCGCGATCAGCAGCCGGAACTCGCCATCGGACAGGTTGATGAGGACATCGTCGGGGTCGAATAGCTGGCGTCCCGCAGGATCGAGTCGCCAGCCGCCAAAGCGCAGCAATTGACGATCCGCACCTGGGCTGCCCGCCCCCGGCCCGGCGCCACCGCGCACGCGCCGCAGTACCGAACGGATACGCGCCAGCAATTCGCGCGGATTGGCCGGTTTGGCGAGATAATCGTCCGCCCCCATCTCAAGGCCGACGATGCGATCGACATCCTCACCGATCGCCGAATGGAGAATCACCGGCGGCGCGGTCGCAGGATCGAGCGTGCGGAGCAGGGTCAGCCCGTCTTCGCCCGGCATCATCACGTCGAGGATGATGAGGTCGAACCGGGCGCGATCAAGCGCGGCGCGCATTGCCGCCCCGTCGGCGGCGACGTCGACGAGATAGCCGTGCCCGGTCAGAAACGCGGCGGTCAGCTCACGGATTCCGGGGTCGTCATCGACGATCAGCAGGCGGGTTTCGAGGTCCAATAGCGGGGCCATGTGCATGGGAGCGGAGTGCCGGGCGAGCGTATCCTGCGCGTTTCACCGCTGCAATGTCGTGTAATGTTATGCCACTGTGGCTTGACGGCCACAGTGGCGGCCTTGGCCATGTGACGAATCCGCTCGCCATTACCTTGTCTTTCCGCCAGCCCTTTGCTAGGGGCGCGTCCCAACGCCCGGGGCAGGTGCTTCGGCGGCCCCTGTCCTATTGAATAAGATTCTGGAGTTGAGACGGACTTATGCAAATCATCGTTCGCGACAATAATGTCGACCAGGCGCTGCGGGCGCTCAAGAAGAAGCTGCAGCGTGAGGGCGTCTATCGCGAGATGAAGCTGCGCCGTCACTACGAAAAGCCCAGCGAAAAGCGCGCTCGTGAGCGTGCCGCTGCGGTCCGCCGTGCGCGCAAGCTGGAGCGCAAGCGCATGGAGCGCGACGGCGCCCGTTAAGGCCCGATTCGTTGTCGGCGCGCGGGGCGTGCCGACAATGTGCCGTTTGTGATCGTTCGCCGCGCCCTGTGCCGGCCCCAGCAGGATAGCTGACTCATGTCGTCCGTCACCGCAGTGCCGATCGCGCCGACCAAGCGCAGCTACCTTGTCTGGCTCTGGCTGGGGATCATCGTCGCGATTGCGGCGGCGGTTGCGCTGGCCTGGGTCGGGACCGAGAAGGTCGTGATCGAACGCGCCGACAATGCGACCTTCCTCGCGCGCAACAAGACGCAATCCGGCGTGACCGAGACCGCTTCGGGCCTGCAGATCCAGACGATCACCGAAGGAACTGGCGCCAGCCCGACCGACAGCGACGTCGCAATCGTGATGTACAAGGGTTCGCTGCGCAACGGCGAAGAATTCGACGCCAGCCAGCAGCCGACGCCGTTGCCCGTTGCAGGCATGATCCCGGGCTTCAGCGAAGCGCTCAAGCTGATGAAGAAGGGCGGCAAGTACCGCATCTGGATCAAGCCCGAGCTGGGCTATGGCAGTGAAGCGAAGACCGACCCGCGCACGGGCGCTGAGCGGATTCCGGCCAATTCGCTGCTGGTGTTCAAGGTCGAGCTGCTCGAATTTGTGCCGGTGAGCGTCTATCAGCAGATGATGCAGCAGCAGATGGGCGGCGCCCCCGGCGGCGCGGTACCTCCGCCGCCGGGCGAGTGATCGGGCGCAACCGATTGCGGACATGAAAAAGGCGGGGCCGATGGCCTCGCCTTTTTTGCTTCTGGCGCTTTGACAGATTGCTTGTGTCCGTTTGTGCTGAGCTTGTCGAAGCACGAATCGTGCAGGCAATGGTTCCGGGCGTTTGCCCGTTGCAAAGATCAGGATCGGCCCTTCGGCAAGCTCAGGGCGAACGGGGGTGGGATTCTCGTACTCCGCCCCCCGGGACGAATTAAAGCGTCCAGCGCCCCGTTGCCGCACCTGCACCCGGCACCGCGTTTTTGAGGTCGGCGAACAGCCCGCCCGGCGCGACCAGTGCGGAGAGTTTGTCGGCGCCCATCGCGACATAGGCGTCGTGGGTCACTGCAAGCAGCACGAGATCATATTGCTCCGCCAGCGCTGAGTCGCCGGCCAGTTCCAGCCCATATTCATGGCTGGCCTCTGCCGCGTCGGCGAGCGGGTCGTGGACCGTCACGGCATGGCCCAGTTCGGCGAGGCGCGCGATCAGGTCGGCGACCTTGGAATTGCGCAGGTCGGGGACATTTTCCTTGAAGGTCAGCCCCAGCACCAGTGCGCGCCCGGCAACACCATCGCGCAGGCCGTGCAGCCGGTCGGCAATCCAGCCCGCCATATCGTCATTGGTGCTGCGCCCGGCCAGAATGACTTGCGGGTTGTGGCCCAGCATCTCGGCCTTGTGGCTGAGGTAGAAGGGATCGACGCCGATGCAGTGGCCGCCGACAAGGCCGGGATGGAAGGGCAGGAAGTTCCACTTGGTCCGCGCCGCTGCCAGCACGTCCCAGATCGACAGGTCCATCGCGGAGAAGATCCGCGTAATCTCGTTCATGAAGGCGATGTTGATGTCGCGCTGGGCGTTCTCGATCACCTTGGCCGCTTCGGCGGCGCGAATCGATGCGGCGCGGAACACGCCGCCGCTGGTTACCTGCTCATAGAGCGCGGCGACGCGGTCGAGCACTTCGGGGGTCTGGCCGGACACGACCTTGGTGATCCTGTCGATCGTATGCTCGCGGTCGCCCGGATTGATGCGCTCGGGCGAATAGCCGAGGAAGAAATCCCTGCCGCTGACAAGACCGGTGATCCGCTCGATCTCCGGACCGCACAGTTCCTCGGTCACGCCGGGATAGACGGTGCTTTCATAGACGATGATCGGTGCGCGCGCGGGATCGATCATGCCCGCAACGGTGCGGGTTGCGGCCATCACGATGCGCAGGTCCGGCTTGTTTTCGGCATCGACCGGGGTGGGAACGGTGACGATGATGAAATCGGCCGCCGGGCACTCTGCCGGGTCGCTGGTCAGCGTGAGGCTGGACGCGGCGAGGCGATCGGCGTCGATCTCGCCGGTGCGGTCATGGCCCGCCTTCAGCTCCGCAATGCGGCCGGTATCGATGTCGAGGCCGACGGTGTCGAAGCTCTTTGCCAGCGCCACCGCCAGCGGCAGGCCGACATAGCCCAGGCCGACGACAACAACCTTCGTATCTGCCGACATTCACGGTCCCCCGCCCATGCCCGACGGGGCAGGTCATGGCGCGCCCTTTCGCAAAGAGCCGGGGGGATGGCAAGCATGGTAAGGCTGCAGAAAGCCTTGATATCGACCGATCCGGCCCGTACACGCCACGCCGATTGGAGGCGACATCCCGTGACAGCCAAGACAGCCGATGCGGTGGATTGGCACGAGTCGATCGCCGAATCTTTCCAGGCCGGATATGATCATTCGCCGCGCTTTCGCGAGCGGCTGACGCTGTGGCGCGACCTGATCGGCCGGCATGTCGCGGCGGGGGACCGCGTGCTCGATGCCGGATGCGGCGCGGGTACGTTCAGTTTCGAAGCGGCGCGCGTCGGCGCATCGGTAACGGCGATCGATGGCAGCGCGGCGATGATCGCACTGGCGCAGAAGCGGCAACAGGAACTGGGGCTGAGCGACATCCGGTTCGACGTCGCCCTGCTCGACAGCCTGTCGGCATGGCCGGCGGGTGAATTCGACGTGGTGCTGAGTTCAAGCGTTCTGGAATATCTGCCCGATCTGGCGGGCGAGGTCGCGCGGCTGGTGCGGCTGCTCAAGCCGGGCGGACGGCTGATCCTGTCGCTGCCCAACAGCGAATCGCTGTATCGCAAGGCGGAGCGGGTCGCGTTCGGCCTGACCGGGCGGCCGCGTTACTTCGCGCATGTCAAAAGCATGGCCGATGCGCGCGAACTCGCCGCGCTGTATCGCGGAGCCGGTGTGACGCCGGTCGAGCATCATTTCTATGCCGCCCCGCCGGGTGATGCCGTACTGGCACGACTGGGCGATCATCGCAGCAAGACGCTGCTGGTCATGGTCGGACGTCGCGATTGAGGCGCATGCCTGTGGCCGGTTGGTCACAGGCGCGTAAGAATGCTGGTCGATGCGCATGTGTGGCGGGGCTGAGGGAACCGATTCCCGGCCTTGTCGATTGGCGATTTGGTCGGATTGCGGGTAAAGTCCGCATCCGCCCGACCCACCGAGTCTGACATCGTGCACGGGACATGTTGACAGCATTGTGCGGATTGAGGCGGGAGAGGCAGGGCTTTGGGAGGATCGGCTTGATCATGCGTGCAACGCTGTTCCGTCGCCTGGCTTGTGAGGGGCAACGATGTTGAAGATGTATGCCGAGCTGACGCATCGGCCGCGCAACAGCCTGTTCGAATCGATGCGGGTCGAGCTGTTGATGCTGCTGGTGCTCGCAGTGATGGCGCCAGCGCCATTGCTGGGGCGCTATCTGGTGCCGGGCATCGCGTCGCGGCCGACCGATTATGCGGTGATCGCTGCGGCGTTCGGCGTGGGGCTGGGCGTGGTGCTGTTGCGGCGTGTGTCGGCTTTCCCCGGCACCACGGTGTTCGGCTATATCATTCCGTCCTTCGTCAGCTCCTATGGGCTTGCGCTGGCGGCGCTGTTTCTGGCGCGTGCCGACTATAGCCGTCTGTATCTGGCCGCATCGTTCCTGATCGCGGTGAGCGTGGCGTTTGCGCTGCGCTTCCACCTCGACAAGACCACGGCGCTGCGATTCTATTACGTCACGACCGGGGACATGTCGGTGGTCGATCAGACGCCGGCTGTCGAATGGATCCCGCTGCTCAGCCCCGAAGTGCCGACCGTGCGCCGCGCGGTGATCGTCGCCGATCTGCGCCACGACCATCCCGATGCATGGGAGCGGATGCTGGCCGAAGCCGCGATCCGCGGACATCTGGTCTATCACGTCAAACAGGTCGCCGAATCGCTGACCGGGCGGGTGGCGATCGAACATCTGTCGGAAAACAGCTTCGGCTCGCTGATGCCGAACCTGGCCTATGTGAAGATCAAGCGGGTGATCGACGTTGTCGGCACGCTGTTCATCCTGCCGGTGCTGTTGCCGGTGATGGCGGTGATCGCGATCGCGATCCGGCTCGATTCGCGCGGACCGGTGCTGTTCATGCAGCAGCGCATGGGCTTTCGGGGCGAACCGTTCACGGTGATCAAGTTCCGCACCATGCGCCCGCGTGACGTGCGCGCGGTCCGGGACGAGTTCGTCACGCAGGACGAGGATGACCGTATTACCCGGCTGGGCCGCTTCCTGCGCCGGTCGCGGCTGGACGAACTGCCCCAGGCGTTCAACGTGCTGCGCGGCGAGATGAGCTGGATCGGCCCGCGACCGGAGGCGATCCCGCTGTCCGAATGGTATGAGGCGGAAATCCCGCACTACCGCTATCGCCATATCGTGCGGCCGGGGATCAGCGGATGGGCCCAGGTCAATCAGGGGCATGTGGCGGACCTGACATCGGTCAACCTCAAGCTCCATTACGACTTTTTCTACATCAAGAACTTCTCGGCCTGGCTCGACCTGCTGATCCTGTTCCGTACGGTGGCGACCGTGATCAGCGGGTTCGGCGCGAAATAGGGCGTTTCCGGGTGGCTGAACGGCAACGGCCCGCCCCCCGGATGGGGAGCGGGCCGTTCATGTGTTCAGGAACTTCGAATCGCGCTAGCTGCGCTGGGCGGTCCAGATGCCGCGACTGTCGTGGATGCGCTTGCCGCTGCGCTGTTCGGGCGTCACCGTCTTAAAGGCGTCGTGATCGACCAGCAGCACCAGCACGTCGCATTCGACCAGCGCGGTATCGAGCGCGGTCAGCTGTGCCCCGGTCCCTTCGAACGCGCGCGGCAGCGTGTCGATATGCGGTTCGACGAGGCGGACGCGATCGCCATAGCGTTTGGCAAGCTGGGCCGCGACGTTGAGCGCCGGGCTTTCCCGCAGATCGTCGATATTGGGTTTGAAGGCGAGGCCGAGACAGGCGATCTTCGCATCCGGCGCCGCATCGGCCAGCGCGGCGGCGCGGTCGAAGGTATAGCCGATCTTGCCGTCATTCACTTCACGCGCGGTGCGGATCAGCCGCGCATTGGCCGGATCGCTATGCACGATGAACCACGGATCGACCGCGATGCAATGCCCGCCGACGCCGGGGCCGGGCTGAAGGATGTTCACGCGCGGATGGCGGTTGGCCAGCCGGATCACTTCCCACACGTCGAGGCCGAGCGTGTCGGAGACGACCGACAGCTCATTGGCGAAGGCGATGTTGACGTCGCGGAACGAGTTTTCGACCAGCTTGCACATTTCCGCCGTGCGCGCGGTGGTGACGATGCACTCGCCCTCGACGAAGCGCTGGTAGAAGGCGGTGGCGCGGTCGGCGCAGATGCGGCTGATCCCGCCGATCGACCGGTCATTGTCGACCAGTTCGAACAGGATGCGGCCGGGCAGCACACGTTCCGGGCAATAGGCGACGCAGACATCGGCATGGTCGTCCCAGCCGTGCGGAAAGGCGAGGTCGGGACGCGCGGCGGCGAGCTGGTCGCGCAGCTGCTCGGTCGTGCCGACGGGCGAGGTCGATTCAAGGATGACGAGATCGCCCGGCTTCAGCACCGGGGCGATCGTTTCGCCGGCCTTCAGCACATAGCTGATGTCGGGGCGGTGATCGTCATCGAACGGGGTGGGGACGGCGATCACGAACACGTCGCACGGTTCGGCCTGCAGCGAGGCGGCGAGGTGACCGGAGGAGACGACCTGGTGCACCAGCGCGTCGAGATTGGCTTCCTCGATATGGATTTCGCCGCGGTTGATCGTATCGACCACATGCTGGCTCACATCGACGCCGACGACGCGCGCGCCGGTGCGGGCGATCACCGCCGCGGTGGGCAGGCCGATATAGCCGAGGCCGATCACCCCGACGCGGAGCTGGGCGTCAGCGGGCATTGATGATTGTCCGTGCGATCCGGTCACTGCTCTTCCCATCTCCGAACGGGTTGTGGGCACGCGCCATGGCGGCATAGGCCTGCTCGTCATCGAGCAGTTCCAGCGTTGCGGCGACGATGGTTTCCTCGTCGCTGCCGACCAGCCGGGCGGTGCCGGCAACGACACCCTCGGGCCGTTCGGTCGTTTCGCGCATCACCAGCACCGGCTTGGCCAGCGCGGGCGCCTCTTCCTGCACGCCGCCGCTGTCGGTGAGGACGAGGTGGCAGCGGGCGAGCAGTGCGACGAAATTGGGGTAATCGAGCGGGTCGATCATCGCAACATTGGCAAGTCCCCCCAGCACCGCCTGCATCGGCGCACGGACATTGGGATTGGGGTGGACGGGGAAGATCACCGCGACATCGGGCCGCTGTGCGATGCGGCCGACGGCGCGCGCCATCGCCTCAAGCCCCGATCCGAAATTCTCGCGCCGGTGGGTGGTGACGGCGATGATCCGCTTGCCCGCAAAGGGCGCGAGGATCGGATCGATCTGCGCCGCGAGCGACGGATCGCGTTCGATCGCTTCCAGCGTGGTGTGGAGCGCATCGATGACGGTGTTGCCGGTCACTTCGACGCGATCGGCCGGCACATTTTCTGCCAGCAGCGCGTCGCGCGACGTTTCGGTCGGTGCGAAATGCTGGTCGGCGATGGTGCCGATGATCTTGCGGTTGACCTCTTCGGGCCAGGGATGATGGATGTTGCCGCTGCGTAGCCCGGCTTCGACATGCGAGACCGGGATCTTGCGATAGTAAGCAGCGAGGGCGCCGACCATCGCAGTTGCGGTATCGCCCTGCACGACCACGCGATCGGGCTTTTCTTCGTCCAGCACCCGCCCGATTTCGCGCAGCAGCCGCGCGGTCAGCTCATCGAGCGACTGGTTGGGCAGCATGATGTCGAGATCATGGTCGGGGACGATGCCGGCGATCGCCAGCACCTGATCGAGCATCTGGCGGTGCTGTGCGGTCACGCACACGCGCAGATCGACGGCGGGGTCGTCGCGCAGCCGCTGAACCAGCGGATACAGCTTGATCGCCTCTGGCCGGGTCCCGAACACGATGAGAACGCGCAGTCGCGGTGCAGTGGCCATGCCGGTCCCCTTTCAGATCAGCAATTTCGAGGCAAGCGATTATTGGGGCTGTACGCCATGATCGGGTCAGTACCGGGTCATCGGACGGATTGCAGCGTCAGCGCGTCGAGCCATAGGTTGGCGCTTTGCAACGTGTCGCTCTTCGCACCGATCAGGCTGAGCTTTGGTCCGACACAGCCGGCCGGCACATCGAAAGCGAGGCTGAAACGCTGTGGCTGATCGACGGCGGGGGAGAGGGGCTGCTTGGCGATTTCCCGCTCGGCATTGCCAAGCCCGCAGCGCAGGGTCCAGTGAATCAGCCCCGCAGCCAGTTCACCATCGGTCGTCGCCCGGCCAGTGAAGCGGTAGCGCCCCGGGGCAAGCACCAGCTGCTGTTCGGCAAAAGTGACCTGCTGGTCGCCGGGATAGGAGATGTAGAGCGCGCTGCCCTGGCCGGGAATCAGGCTCTCCCCGACTTCGGCGATTACCCCGCCATCAGGGAAGAAACGCCAGCCAAAGGGCGGCGGCACGTCGAGGCCGGTAAAGTCGCCGTCGCGCAGCAATCCGCCTGCCTGGGCGCGCGTGGCAGCGGGGAGCATTGCCAGCCAGCGGCGCTGCAGCAGCGACAGCGGCGTCTTGCCGACGGCGCGCTGGAAATAGGGGGTCGCTTCTTCGGTGGTCGGCGGTGCGCCGAGTGCGGTGAGCCGGGTCAGCAGGCGATAGCCCGCCTCCAGATCGACCTTCTCGTCCGCGAGGTTCAGCAGCAATGCGCCGCGCCAGCTTGGTCTGGTCGCGAGCATCCGCGCCAGCGGGTCGATCACCTTCGGCTCCTTCAGCCGCTGGGCGAGCAGCGGCACGACCACGTCCCAGTTGGTCGAGCGCTGACGCAACAGGATGTCGGCTTCCGAAAAGGCTTCGGCATAGCGGCCTGTCGCGAGGCGGTTTTCGAACAGCCAGGCGTGGGTGAACAGGTCGCGCAGCGAGAACCGGGCTGCCATGCTGAACAGCCTGTCGGCCTGAGCGTCCTGTTTCTCGAACGCGGCGAACAGGCCGAGTGTACGCAGTGCGACGGGATTATAGGGTTCGGCCCGCACCGCGCGGCGGCTGAGGTCGCTCAGCATCGCCGCGTCCTCACGCCTGGCGCGCATCAGCTGGGTTTCGATCTTCCAGCGCAGCGCGTCGGGGTTGCGCGGGGCGACCGCCAGCGCGGCATCGGGCTGGACCCGTGCGAGCATGAAACCGACGCGCGACTGGAACAGCAGAAAGGCGAAGGCCAGCGCGATCAGGACGATCCCGATGCGCGCGGTCCAGCTGCCGGTCGGCAGCTGAACCGGCTTCGTCCCCAACAACGTCATCGCCGCTCCGCTCAGCCGCGCAGGATCTTGCGCGCGAAGGACTGCTTCTGCCGATCGCGGCGCTCGCCATATTCGTAGCTATAGGCATAGCTATAGCCCGAGGTCTTGGCGTCGAACTTGGTGAGCACCGCACCGACGATGCGCGCATTGACGTCGGCAAGGCGGCGCAGCGAGACGCGAACGACCTTGGTCCGGGTCTGCTTCGACGCGATGACGAACACCGTCGCTTCGGCAAAGTTGGCGATCAGCGGCGCGTCGGCGAGGCCCAGCACCGGCGGACCGTCGATCACGATATGGTCGAAGGTCTTGAGCAGGGTTTCGAACGCCAGCGGCAGGTTCGGGCCGGCCAGCAGCTCCGCCGGGTTGGGCGGGATCGGGCCGGCGGTCATCACCGCCATGTCCGGGTGCGGCCCGGGCTGGATGAAGCGCGCAATATCCTCGGCACCCGCCAGCACGTTGGTCAAACCACCGCTGTTGGTGAGCTTGAGCATGTGGTGGATCGAGGGATCGCGCATGTCGGCGTCGATCAGCAGCACCTTCTTGCCCAGCTGCGCGAAGTTGCGGGCGAGGGCGACCGAACTGGTCGACTTGCCTTCCGCCGCGCGCGAGCTGGTCATGAAGATCACGCGCGGTGCGCCATGGCTGGTGGTGAAGCGCAATGCGGTGAACAGCGAGAGGTAGGATTCGGCCAGCGGCGTGCGGCGGTCCTCCATCACCTCGAGCAGGTTTTCGGCTTCGGGCAGGCGCGGGATGCTGCCGAGCAGCGGGATGCCGAGCTTCCACTCCAGATCGTCCGGCGCCATGATCGACTGGTCGAGCTGTTCGACAAGGAAGGCGAGCGCGGCGCCGAGGAACAGGCCGAGCATGGTTGCCAGCAACAGGTTCATCGTCGTGCGCGGCTTGATCGGACCGTAGGACGGCAGCGCGGTATCGACGATCGAGACATTGTTGGTCCCGACGCCGCCGGCCACGCCGATCTCCTTGTAGCGCTGCAGCAGTGCATCATAGAGCGAGCGGTTGGTATCGGCGTCGCGCTGGTAGATGTTGTACTGAATCGAGCGGCGGCGCAGATCGAGCACGCCTTCCTTGAGACCGTCGACCTGGGCCTGGAGCTGCGCTTCGCGCGCGGCCGCGGCCTCATAATTCGAGCGCAGCGAGGCGAGGACATTGCCGCCCTGCGACCGCAGCTGGCGGTCGATTTCGTCGATCTGGCGCTTGAGCGCCTGAGCGGCGGGATATTCGGGTTCGAACCGGGCGAGCAGCTTCGAATATTCGCCCATCAGTTCGGCACGCTGGCCGCGCAATGCGGTGATGGTGTTGTCGCTCAGCCCTTCAGACGCGGCGAGCGGGCCGCTCTTGCGCGCTTCGTTGTAGCGGGCTTCCGCAGCGATGCGTTCGGCCTTGGCAGACGTAAGCGTGGTGCTGAGCGCACCGAGTTCGGTTCCGACGAGTGAGGGAGACGAGACCGAGCCACCGCCTTCCTTCTGGACCGGCGCATCGATGGTGATGATCCGCTGATCCGACGCATAATCGACGATCTTGCGTTCGGATTCCTCAAGCCGCTGGCGCGTCTGGGCGATGCGGTCCTCGAGATATTTGCGGGCATAGCTGGACGCGGCGAAGCGGCGTGCCAGATTCTGTTCGATGAATGCTTCGGACAGCGTGTTGACGATACGTGCCGAGAGCTGGGGGTCGGGGCTGTCGAAGCTGATCGTGACCAGGCTGGACGAACGGGTCGGTTCGATCGTCAGGTTCGCCATCAGCATGCCGGCGGCGGCGCGTTCGAGATTCTTGCGCTGCTCCGCGCCGACCATGCGGGGCTTCTCGCCCGGCTCACGGCCCGAATAGCCGTACATGAAGGTCGGATTGTTGGTGAGGTTGAGCTTGCGCACGACCATCTCGGCCAGCGCGCGGCTCTTCAGCAGGCCATATTGGGTCTGGTAGAATTCCTGCGAGTAGAATGCGGGCTTTGCGGAACCATCGTCCGCATTGACCACGCGCGCCGTTTCGCGTGCGATTTCGATCGAGCCGGTCGAGCGGTAGAGCCGGATCGTGGTCGCGTTGATATAAACCGCCAGGCCGATCGAGAGCAGTACCGCCGCGACGATGAACCAGCGCCGGCGCAACAGCACCTGCAGATAATAGGTGATCGGGCTTTCCCGCCGCTCATCCTGGACCAGCGCGGTCAGCATCGGTTCGGCCGAATGTCCGTTCGCAACAGGCTGGCGCCCCTCAGGGGGGCGGGGCTGTGCCGTGACGTCGTTCATGGAAGGTCGGACCCTTAACGGAGAAGATAGAAGAGGCTGAGCAGCGGGGCGGCCTGGATCGCGTCCTTGAACAGCGACTTGTTGGCGTTGCTGCCCACCACGATGACGTCGTTGCCGAACACGGCGGGATCCTCCGCCCGTGCGCCGCGAATCTCGTTCATGTCGAACCGGGCGACCATGCGCTTGCCCTGTACCGTACGGAAGATCAGCACTTCGCGCTTGAGGGCGTCTTCGCTCAGGCCGCCCGAAATCGCGATGGCGCGCATCAGCGTGGTTTCGCCCGAAACCTGATAGACGCCGGGGCGCTCAACCGCGCCGTCGACCGTTACCTGCTGGCTAACCGCCTGGTCGATCACGACATTGATCTGCGGATCGCGGACATAGCGGGCAAAGCGCTGGCGCAAGTCACTCGCCAACTCGGCCGAGGTAAGGCCCTCGGCCGGCACCGCTCCGACCAGCGGCAGGTTGAACGTGCCGCTGACATCGACCGTGCCCGATGTCGTCAGCTCGGGAACACCGAACACGGTCACCGTCAGCTTGTCGAACGCACCGATGCGCGGTGCGCGCTGGCGTGGCGCAGTGTCGTTGATGGTCGGGGCCGGAAGGCCATCGGCAACCTGAGCGGTCGTGGCGAGTTCAGGCTGGAAATTGGGTTTTCCCGCGCAGGCCGAAACGGCGCACGCCAGCGCGATAAGGGAAACAAACCGGGCGTTGATAACGGCCTCCATCAAATGGTGTCGAGCTGCGCGCCGCATACCCCTGTGGCGCTCATCTTTAGGGTTGCGATGCGGAATAGGAAACCCCCGGTGTCGACTCTGTGACGTGCGGACCGGATGCGCGGCCGATCCCGTGGCTGCGTTGACGGGAGGCGCCGGGCGGCGGAGTCAGCAGGGCGCAGAGAAACGCGAAGTAAACAGCAAAGGCGTCGGTGCGCAGCGGATAGTCGCCCGCCGAATGCAGTATGACGAACACCATCACCATCGCCGCCGCGCGCTGTTGCCGGTTGACGGTGCGGCTGTCGGGCGCGTTGCGGAACGCCTGCCATGCGCGCCGGGCATACCAGCCAAGCCCGGCGGCCAGCGCGATCAGGCCGAACACGCCGAATTCGATCGGGATCTGAAGATATTCGTTATGCGCCTGATTGAGATAGGCGAATTGCAGCCCTTCGCGCGTCTCATAGCTGCGATAGATTGCGTCGAAGCTGCCGACGCCGGTGCCGAAGGGCAGGAAATCGCGCGCGATGCGCAGCAATTCGGGGACGAGATCGATGCGGTGCGATTCTCCGCCCGTGAACGAAAAGGCGCCCTGGCCGATCATGCCGGTCAGCAGCAGCGCGACGACCGTCCCGCCCGCAGCGAGCACCGACAATCCGCCGCCGATCGCCAGACGCGGGCTGATCCCCATCTGTCGCAGCGGAAGGAAGGTCGCGGCAAAGGCCAGCGCGATCAACGCGAACACCGTCCCCGCGCGCGAGGTGGTGGTGAAGATCGCGGCGAGGAACAGGAGGATGACGAGACCGGCTGCGAACAGCTCGCCCGTCGATGGGCGCCGCCGGTCCGAGGCGCGCTGCGCCACCCACCAGCCGACCAGCACGATCCCGCCGCTCATGAAATTGGCGAGGTGATTGGCGTTGGAGAAGAAACCGACCCCGGCATCCCGGTTGGTGATCGCGTAGAAATAGAGCGGGCTCTGGTCGCCCGATGCGAACTGCGCGATGGCAAGCAGCGCGCTGACGATCATCACGCCGAGCACGATGGTGAGCAGCGTGGTGCGCGCGGGGGTGTCGAGTTGCGACCCGACAACATAGGCGGCGAAGGCGCAGAGCAGCATCAGCAGCGCGTCGAGCGTGCGCGCCGGGGTCAGGCTGATCGCACCCCAGGGCTGTTCCCCGATCAGATCGACCGATGCCTTGGCCAGTTCGCGGCCCGGCAATGCGGTCCACACCGAATAGGGTAGCGGGATCAGCTGAAGCACCACCAGTGCGATCATGCCGAGCCAGAGCAGGGCTGCAGGGCGTTCGATCCGGATCGTGGCGGAGCGGCGCTGCCACACCAGCCAGACAAAGGCGCCGAGCGTCACCAGACGGGTGAGGAACGCTCCGCCAGTCTCGATCCGCGATGCGCCGCCGAACAGCAAAGCTGCGACTAGGATCGCCAGAGCAGCATAGAGCATGCCCGGTCGACTGGTACTGAACAAACCCGGCATCCCCAATTGCTCGTCGGCCCAGAGCGGTCCTTAACTATCGCCATCCAGCTTGCCAAGCGCGGGACGGGCGTGCCGCTTGCAATTCACCGCAACCGGGCTAGGTCGCGTGTCGATCAGCCGCGCGGGTCGGAGATCGCAGAGGGAGTTGAGCTTGGCCGATCGCCCGCGCCGCGGACTGCGCGTCCTCTATCTCGCCACCGACGCTTATGGCGGGCATGGCGGGATCGCGCTGTTCAGCCGCAATCTGATCGAGGCGCTCGACGCCGATGACCGCGTTGCCGAGATCGTCTGTCCGCCGCGCATCGCCGATGGCGAGATCGGGCCGCTGCCGGGCAAGCTGCGTTATGATCTGAGCGGCCTCAGCGGGCGCGGTGCGTATCTGCGTGCGGTGCTGCGTCAGGTGCTGACCGGCCGGTTCGACGCGATCATCGTGCCGCATATCAACCTGGCCCCGGTGGCATGGCTGGCGGCAAAGCTGACCCGCGCGCGCTGGGCACTGTGCCTGCACGGCATCGATGCCTGGCCGGCGGCGGCGACGCCGCGACGGCGCTTCTTCGGGTTGCGCGCCGATGCAATCGTGAGCGTGAGCGCGCTGACGCTGGGGCGGTTCCGCAGCTGGTGTCCGGTCGATCCGGCGCGATGCGTGGTGATCCCCAATGCGATGGACTTTGCCGGCTATGCCCCGGGACCGCGCGATCCGGCGCTGGAGGCGCACTATGGCCTGGCGGGCAAGCGGGTGATCCTGACGCTGGGCCGGCTGGACCCGGCGGAGCGGTACAAGGGATTTGACGAGATCATCGAACTGCTGCCCGAACTTGCGCCTGACATCAGCTATCTGATCGCAGGCAAGGGCGAGGATCGCGCGCGGCTGGAGGCCAAGGCGGCGGCGCTGGGCGTGGCGGATCGCGTGGTGTTTGCCGGGATGGTGCCGGAGGAGGAGAAGGTCGCGACCTACCGGCTGGCGGATGTCTATGCGATGCCGAGCACGGGCGAGGGGTTCGGTTTCGTGTTCCTCGAAGCCATGGCCTGCGGCATTCCGACAGTGGCCAGCGACCTGGACGGCGGGCGCGAGGCGGTGCGCGAGGGTGCGTTGGGACAGGTGGTCGATCCACGCGACCGCGCGGGCCTGAAGGCGGCGGTGCTGCGCGCGATCGACCAGCCCAAGGGGGTACCCGATGGCCTCGATTACTTCGCGCTGCCCGCGTATCGTGCGCGAATCGCCGATCTGCTGACGCGATTGGTGAGGTAGCTCAGCGCGCGAGCGCGGTAGCGAAGATGCGTTCGAGCTGGCCCGCACCGGCATCCCAGGTGACTGATGACAGGTCGGGGTCGGTGGCAGGGATACCGCCTGCTTTCCACGCCGCCCACACCGCGTCGAGCGTCGCGGTCAGCTGCGCCTCGTCGGTGCAGGTGCGCAGGTCGCCGCGCACGCGCTCGGCAAGGACGAAGGTCTCCGGGTGCTCGCCGGGGAAGGTAATCAGCGGACGGCGGCACGCCATCAGCTCGAGTGCCTTATGGTGAAAGCCGAAGGTCGCCCAGATGTAGCAATTGACCGCGGCGTCGTGGCACAGCCGGGCCAGCCGGTCGTGCGGGACGTTGCGCTCCACCGTCGCGACGCAGTCCAGCCCGGCTTTGCCGATCGCGGCGCGGACGTTGCTGTCGGCGGCCCCGGCATATTGGAACAGCGTGGCATCGCGCCGCTCGGACCCGCCTGCCTTCACCCATGTCGCGAGGCCCGACACGAAGCGTTCGAGGAAGTCGTCGGCATAGGTGCTGCCGATCAAAGTGACGAGGAACTTGTCGCGGCGCGGGCGGCTGTCGGGGGTGGCGACCATCGCCGGGGCGATGCTGGAATAGATCACCTCATGCGGCTGGCCGAACCAGCGCGCGGCGATCCCGGCGTGCAGCTCGGCGTTGCTGGTGAAGGCGGCGGCATCGGCGAAGCGACGGCGTAGCACGCCGTGCAGCCCGCCGGGGACATAGTTGGCGAAATTGTCCTTGAAATCGATCGCCCAAGGCACGCCCGCAGCACGCGCGAGCTGCTGGCCGACCACCAGATTGCTCAGATTGCCGAAATTGGCCCAGACGATGTCGGGCTGGAACGCCTGCAGGATTGCCGGGTGCGCGGCGCGGGCAGCCGCGACCCAGTCGCCATGCACGCCCCCCTCGGCCGCGATCAGCCAGGCAGTGGCGAGGCGGCGGAGCAGACCGGGTGCGCGCTGCGAACGCTGGAGGCGCAGCAGCGGATAATCGCGCGGGGCGAGTTCGAGCAGCAGCGGCGTCGCCCAGTCATGCGCGGTGATCTTGTTCGCGATACTCTGCGCGCTCTCGCCGGGCGAGGCTGGATCGGCGACCGGCGCGATCACCAATATCTGATGCCCCCGCGCCGCCATCGCGCGGGCGAGCGAGATCACCCGCAGGCCATAGACATGCCCCAAGGCCGGGGACATGTCGGACACAAATACGCAACGCATGGCTTGGCTCAGGGTCGCTGATAGCTGGCGGGGACGCGCAGCCCCTCAGGCAGCGGGCGGTGCGGCGGCCAGGCGACGAAGTTGCAGGTCTCGTCATCCTGCCGCTCATGGTCGGCGAGCAGGCGCAGCGCGCCATTTTCGGCGATGCGGTAGATGGCATAGTCGCCGCCGACCCGCTCGAAAAAGGCGAGGACGCGGCGGAGAACGTCGAGTTCATACGCTTCGAACACCACGAACGGGCGGCAGCGCGCGACGGTTTCGTGCGCGCCGGCCAGCACCACATCCTCAAACCCCTCGACGTCGATCTTGATCAGGTCGACATCCTGCCCGGCCAGCTCGATATCGAGCGTGGTCACCGGCACCTGAAGCAGTTCGGCATTGGTGTCGCCGCTGCCCGAGAAGGACGAGCGGTCGACCTGTGCGCGCAGGCTGAATTCGGCGGTACCGGGTTCGGCACCGACCGCCTTGGCGACGATCGACACGCCGGGATAGTGCGCGGCGACCTGTGCCAGATAGGGCTGGCACAACGGCAGCGGTTCGAACGCGACGATCTTTGCATTCGGCGCGGCGCTGGCCATCAGCGCGGTGATATAGCCGATATTGCCGCCGACATCGGCGATCACCCGTGCGTCGCGGGCGACCCAGGCGATGACATCGTCCTCGACCGTCTGGTGCGTGTAATAGCCATGGACGGCGAGCGGGTAGAAGACGTTGAGCGCGAGATCGCCGCGCAGCGTCATCGTGCTCGACTTCAACTTGGCCGGATAGTGACGCAGCCCCGGCAGCACCGGGCGCAGCAGCTTGATCAGGCTGTGCCCGCCGCGCGGGAGCGCGGTGGCCAGCGCGATGACGGCGTGTTCGAGAGCCATGACGATCAGAGCCCGTAATCGCGCACGGGGATGTCGCCGCGCGCCATCCGCTGGTCGCTGACGCCGACATACATGGCGTAGCGCGTCGTGCAGGAATCGCGTTCGACCTCATAGGTCAGCGGGGTCAGGAAGCCGTTGAACAGGTGATAGAGCTTGTAGGGGAGCGGCGCGAAATACTCGTCGACCTCCCACAGATAGCGCTTCGACGCAGTCCAGCCGCTGGCGAATTCGAACATGAAGAGGTCGATCTTCTGCGCTTCCAGCAGCTTCTTCGCGCCTTCGAGGACGTGGAGGTCATAGCCCTCGGCATCGACCTTCATGAAGTTGACGTGATCGATGCCATTCTCCGCGCACCAGGTGTCGAGCGTGGTGATCGGCACCGTGTAGGTGGTCGGCACTTCGCCCGGCAGCTCCTTGCGCGGGGCGAGGCTGTTGCACATGTTTTCGTAATCGTGGAACTCGAGCTCGCCCGGCTCGGCGGCGAGGCCCTGATTGACGAAGGTCACGCGGGCATCCTGCGCGAAATCGGCGGCATAGCGCTCGGCGGCGAAGCGCGAGGGGTCAAAGCCGACGACCTTGCCCTGCGGCCGCGCCTTCAGCATCTCGGCGGTTGAGGCACCGTCATGAAAGCCGACATCGATCACGGTCGGGGCCGGATCCATCAGCGTCAGCAGCCAGCGCTCGCCATTGGTCTCGCCATTCAGCGAATAGTTGCGGACGACCACGTCGAACTTGCGGCTGAACCGGATGAAGGCGCGGGCAAAGCGTGCGCCGACCGGGTTCCAGAAGATGCGCTGGAGCAGATGATGGCGCGATTTGGCATTCAGCATGAAGTGAACCTTGCGGTCTGCGAGGGGTGGAAACGCGGTGGAAAACGGCCTGAACTACGCGGCCGTGCGAAGACTTGGAGCGGGCGCGGCGCGGTCGAGCCGGTCGAAAAATTCGCGGCGCCAGCTTTCGATGATGAACGGCTGCCACAGGATCCAGCCCAGGCCAGCCTCGCCCGCGACGGCACGGTCGAGGATCCTGTCCCAATAGCTTGCCTGCCAATAGGGTGACTGGCGAAAACTTTGCGAGGCGAACAGGTCGCGGACCATGGTCTGAAGGCGGGGCGATTTGAACCACAGATCCTGTGGCGGGTTGAACCCCTGTTTGCGCCAGCGCGCGCGGAT
>CAYMUJ010000037.1:0-25127 GCA_964393565.1 uncultured Stakelama sp.
TGTTCAGCCTGCCAGACACGACGTTGCTGCGTTTTGCTCTGTGGAACGTGATCGGGCTCGGCGTCTATTTTCTCTATGGTCGCCGTCACAGCATTGCGGGCCGGGAGGACGCCCCGCCATTGTGACGTGATGCTGACCGCAATGCCCGCCATTCACGGCGGCCCTTGCGGCACATGAAGTTTGTCTTCGAGATAGTTTCAGGAGATTGCCATGAAGCGTGCCCCCGCGACACGCAGGCTGCTGGCCTGTGCCGTGATTGTTGCCAGCCTCTCAATGGTCTCGCGACCCGCTGAGGCGAAGACCGTCTTCGACGGCGTCTGGCTGTTCGACAAGACGCCGTCGACGCCGGGTGTGACGATGATGCAGATTGCCTCGGATGGCGGCAGGGTGACCGGCTCCGTGACCACCCGATGGTATGGGCCGGTGGAAATGCTCAATCCGCGGATCGAAAATGGCGTGCTGCACTTCGATGCGCGCAACATCAACGATCGGGCGCATCCGACCCGGCCCTGGACCGTCACGCTCAACGGCGGCAAGGTCACGCTCAGGGGGCGCATCTGGGAAAGCGAAATCGACAGCACCGGGCACCGCGGATCACGGCGCGATGCCAGGGCGCGTGCATTCAGCTTTGCGCCGCTGCCGCCTCTTGGGGCACCCATCCGCAATGAACTGGCCGCGCGGCCGCCGATGGGGTGGAGCAGCTGGAACAAATTTGCCGACACGATCGACGACAGGACGGTGCGTGCCATGGCCGATGCCATGGTCGCGCTGGGGCTGCGTGACGCTGGATACACCTATATCAATATCGATGACGGCTGGCAGGGCGAACGCGATGCGGCGGGCGTGCTGCACCCCAATGCCAAGTTCCCCGACATGAAGGCGCTGACGGACTATGTTCATTCGAAGGGCTTGAAAATCGGAATCTATTCGTCGCAGGGGCCGCGCACCTGTGCTGGATATGAAGGCAGCTATGGCCATGTGAAGCAAGACGCCCGGACCTTTGCAGACTGGGGCTTCGACTATCTGAAATATGACCTATGCTCGGGTGAATGGTTCTATGCTGACGCTGATACGGTCAAGCGCAGCTATTATGAAATGGCTGCGGCGCTGAGGGCGACCGGGCGCGATATCGTTTTTTCGATCTGCGAATATGGCCGCTTCGATGTGGGCAGCTGGGGACGCGATGTGGGTGGCCAGCTCTGGCGTACCACCGGGGATATCACGGACGATTATCCGACGATGGCCAGGATCGGCTTCGACCGGAATGGCAATCCCGCACATACCGGACCGCATGGTTTCAATGATCCCGATATGCTTGAAGTGGGCAATGGGGGCATGACGCCGGATGAATATCGCACCCATATGTCCCTGTGGGCAATGTCGGCTGCACCGCTGATCCTGGGTCATGATCTTCGTCTTACCGACGCTGCCACACAAGCGCTTCTGACCAATCGCGCGGTGATTGCGGTGGATCAGGACCGGCTGGGCGTGCAGGGCAAGGCCGTGCGTAAGGGCGACGGGCTGGAAGTATGGACCAAGCCGCTTGCGGACGGGCGCGTGGCGCTGGCGCTGTTCAACCGTACCGAAACGAGTGCGCGCATGACGGCGGGCGTGGCGGATCTGGGGTTGCCGGCGATCCGGTCGGTCGAAAATGTCTGGACCGGGGAACAATCGACCGCGCTCGCGCCGGGTTATGACGTTCCTGCCCATGGTGTGGTCATGCTTGTCATCGGCAGCTGAGCGTGCCGGTGCCGGCTTGACGCGGCGGGGGCGGTGGGCGTGTCGTCGCGTTCGCCCCCGCGCGGCATTTCGCCCCGGGGCGGACCTATCGGGGCCAGAGATGGGAAGGGCGGGCAGTCACTTCGGGAACCGGAGCGGTCAGTTGTGCGCCGCGCGACGGATCCTGTGCCGCAGCCTGATCGACAAGACCGTAATATACGCCCGATGCGAATGACGCCCCGCGCTGCTCCACGTCACCGATATGCATCGCCCGGCCGGAAAGGACGATGTCCTGTTCATATTGGCCCAGCCCGAGCATCGCGGTTTCCACCCGCGCGCGATCCTGGATGATCGTGTTTCGACGCAGCACCGTCAGTCCCGCCACAACGGCTTCGTCACGCACGATCGCCTCGTCCATGACGACGGCATGATCTTCGATGCGGGCACGCCCCGCCACTGTGCCTGAAATGACGCGGGCGTACGGGCCGACATAGGCGGTGTCGGCGACAGTGGCAGCAGGGCCGACCCAGCCTCCGCCGTTGCGATGACGATGGCCGCCGGGGATCGGTTCAGCCGCTCCGGCCTGATGGCGCTCGGGCATCGCACCGTCAAACTGCGCCATCCATGGGTAACGGTAGATCGAATAATAGGGCTGGTCCCACTGGATGCGATGCATGGTCGATGGCGTTGCCATCACCATCAGGTACAGGCCCGTGTCGCCCGGCTGCAGGGCCAGCATGGCCTCGCCGCGCGCTCCGCGTTGCAGCGGGGTGTAGCGGCTCTTGCCATCCGCGCCGACTGCAATCAGGCCCCAGCGCCAGTCCGACGCGGGGGCGGGTATTGCTGCCGGCTCGTTGGCCAGGCCCGGCAGCGATGACACCGCCGCTTCCGATTGGACGATGCCGCGAAATGTGACCGATATGGTTGTCGCACCGCGATCGGGATAGAGTTTGACGATGTTGTAACCCCAGCGTTGTGGAGCCCACATGTCGGGAACGGCGAACCGGCGGTTGGCGGGGTCGATGGGGTCCAGCACCGTCGCCGCGCGGATGCCTTCACCGGTTTCCTGATCATAGCCGCCGTAATTGCTGCGATAGACCGCGCCCTGGTCCGAACCATCGGGATTGGTGTAGTCCCAATTGGCATTGTGCATCGCCCATTCGCCGAAGAAATCATTGAGCTGGGACTGGTTCCAGCCAAGGTTCGCGGCGAGGACCGAGAATGGGTCTGTGGTAAGGCGCGCGGGATCATCCCCTCTTGGCGATTTGCGCCACAGGTCGTTGACTGCAGCATAGCCGTGTTTGTTTTTCAGATATTCGAAGAACTGCCAGTTGCAATAGCGCGTCCGGGTCGATCCATAATATAGGTGCGGATATTGTTTCAGCAGCACGGAGCAGTGCGTTGTGTTGCGGAATTCGGGCAACTGCACGGTCATCCAGTTGGCATGGCTTTCAAACATCCAGCCGGTATAGGGTGAATCGCCCAGACCGCCTGAGCCGACTTGCAGCGCGTGAGTGAACTCGTGCGCCAGGCCAAAGCGATCGGTCAGCGCACCTGGCCCGATCCATATCGCCATGTTGCCGACGCCGTCTGCACCCGCAGTGAGCCCGTAGTCGCGACCGATGAAGACGTTGACCTTGTTCTTCGTGGCGGACCCGCAAAATGGTTGCGGGAAGCCGATCGTACCGATGAAATAGTCCCAGACATATTCCAGATAAGCGCCGGCTGCCCTGGTCTGGTCCAGCGAAGCCACGCCCGCATTGAAGCGGAAGGCGAAGTGTGCGGTCTCGTACTGCACCGGCATGCCGGCATTGGGCGGGTCAGCGGGGTCTGGTGCGGCGACCAGCCATGCTCCGGCGGCACAGCCGTCCGCTGCCGGCGTGGCGGACGGGCTGTGCGGTGGTGCCGGATCTGGCAGCTGGATGGGTAATGCTGCGGCCTCCGCCCCTGCGTGCACCACAAGGGGCAATGCCAAGGCCAGGGAGAGCCAGCGTGTGCGCGGAACCGACATGGCCATCAGCGCTGTGTCAGGACGATGCTGGACGGATCGGCACCAAGCGGCAGCACATAGGTGCCGCGATCAAGCGACAGCCCGTCGACCGCATAGGCACGCGCCGCATTGGCGGTGCTTTCCACCGAGATGATCGCAGAGGGTTCATGTGCGGTTGCAGGATCAAGCGTGAGCATGAGCCGGCCCGAGCTGCTATCATAGTCGGCCGAAGCGATGCGCCCGGTCCTGAGCGTGATCCAAAGACCGGCCGGGGCGATGAACAGACGGCGTCTTGCGCTGTCCCTGGGCACAAAGCGGATCGCCTTGCCATTGACCGAAAGATCGCCGCCAAAGCCGAGCCAGCCCAGCCTGGCATCCTTCACCACATAGGATGCGGCGGCGATGGCATGTCCGTAAAATCCCATTCCATAGTCACCGGTAATCGCATCCCACTTCATCATGTCGGGCCAGGAATGGAAGGCGGCCGATCCGAAACCCTGCTGGTCGATATTGGTGATCCCGCCCATCATCCCGCCATAGGCGACACGCAGCAGGTGCAGATCGGACGGATTCTGACGAAAGGCGTCGAACAGCGGGACGGCGTTCAACGCAGAGCCATAATGATGGATCTGGCGTTCGATCCGCGAGACTTTGCCAGCGTACAGAAAATCCCAGTAGCGGCGGGCGTTGCCATTGTAACCCCAGCTCGGGACGGTCGGGTCATAGCCCAGGATAACCTCGCGCGTGACGTCGGCCTGCGGCTGGTATCCAAAATAGCGCATCCAGGCATAGACTTCGGCCTGGCCCGTGGAATCCCATGCCATTTCGCTGCCGAACGGATATGTCATCGTGCGCCAGTGATCGGCGCGCTCCTTCATCAGGCGCTCCATCTCGGTCGCTTCGACCGTCATCCCTTCGCGCTTCAGATCCTTCAGGATGTCGATGAAGACATCGCCCTCCAGCTGGCCGAACTGGGTGTAATAGGGCGCGTCGCGCATCATCGCGACGGTGGTGCGATAGGCCCAGTCGAGATAGAATTTCCAGTCACGCTGGCGCACCAATCCTGCGGAATCGCGGGCGAGGCGATAGAGCACCCAGTGCCCAATCGCGACATGCGGATAGTTAAAGGAACGCCCAAGGTCTTCTGAATCCTTCTTTGACCACGAGGTCCAGCTGCGCCAGTTGAATTTCGGATCGTAAAGGTCAGGGAATTCCTTGGGGTCATAGTAGAACAGGCTCTTGCGTACCGCGCCCTGTTGCGGTCCGTCGGCGATCTGAAGGTGGCCGATCACCGTTTCGTTGATCAGTCGTTCCAGTTTGGCCACTTCGGCGGGATCGGGGTTGTCGAGTTGCTTGATCGCGGCCGCCACCCATGCTCCGGCGCCCCCTTCATCGCTCATTCCCGCAACCCAGACACGGCCGTCCTGTTCGACAATGCGGTTCTCCTCGCGGTCATAGGTGAGGATCGCCGGGGAACGGTTGAACGGATCGCCCTTGCCCTCGAACCATTGCTGCGTCGTGGTGAACCGCCCGATATCGGCCATGACCTGTGGCAAGGGCTTGGTGATATAGTAGCTGACCGTCTGTTTCTGACCGTCGGCATAGGTGATGGTCAGCCGGGCCTGGCCCCATCCGCTGCCCTTGATCCGGTAATGCTGGCTGCCGTCGGCGGATCGTCCGGCCTTGCTGATGCTCAGCGCCGTTGCGGGGAAGGATTCAAGGCGTGTAACCCGCGCGGGCGCGCGCAGGAACAGGTCGGCGGTCTGGTCGGTGGGCAGAACATAGCCTGGAATGCCGATCGCGACCGGGCGCTTGTTCGCGGTCAGCGTATCCTCGATCGCGCGGATCGAGGGCGACGTCACGAAGCGCAGTCCGATCGTGCGGCGTTCCCCCGGCGCCAGAATGATGCTGCTTGGTTCATTCCACTGCTGACCCGCCTTGGCCCATTCCTTCTCGGCAAAGGCCTTGCTCGCGACGGTCCAGTCATAGAAGCCTTCCGATACCTGCGTGCGCGGGCTGCGGTCGGTGAAGATGTCGCCTTTGGGGGCGGCACGGGCTTCGAGTACGGGGCGATATGCTTCGAGCGGCGTGCCGCGTTCCGGCAGCACCAGCAAGGCTGGGCCCTGGCCATTGAGGCGCGTTACCTGAAGATAGCCGGCATCACGCCCGATATAGGGGTCGACAAAGCTCGCCTGGGCATGCGCCGTATCAAGATCGCGGTCGAGGATGATGTTGTCGAAAACCATCGGCATGCCAAGCCCGCCAATCTCGACCGTCGCGTCACTGCTATTGACCAGGGTGAAGCGCATCGCGAGCACGCCCTTTTCGTCAACCCAGCGACGCTCGATCCGGATCGGAATTCCGTTCCCCATGGATGGCGTGATGTCGGCGGCCGCCAGAATGCCGGAACCACCGGCAAGCGGGATGATCTGCTTGCGGGCATGCGCCGAGGAAAAGTCCTGCCAGCCGCCCCCATTTGTGCGCAGGCGGACATGGATGTCGCCAATGTGGACAAAGCCGTCGGCGGCGCGCTCAGCTGCCCGTCCGGACGGAACGAAGTCGAATCCCGAACTTCCCTGGGGGGCCAGCTTTACCAGCGTCTGGGTGTCGCTGCGTAATGCCAGATCGAAGTCCCGTGTCTTCCGGGCGAATTGCTCAATCGGTGGATATACGGGTTTTGCTGCGGCGGGCGGCGGAGCCTCCTGCGCCGTTACGGGCGCAATGGCCGGGGCCAGGGCGATGGGCAGCGCAATCAGCGACATGCTGGCGATGCGGAGATTTACCCGCGACCGGAAGGATGTGAATCGAAGCGTCATGGCATGTCTTTCTCAGGCTTAACGGACGGGGGCCGGTAGGGGAGGTGTGAGCGACGGTGGCCGCTCGCCCAGAAGGTGGGTGGTGAAATAGTCACGCAGCTTCTTCCAGTAGAAGGGCTGGAACACGCGGTGCGTGGTGTTGGGCAGTATGACCAGGTCGACATCGCGCCCGGCATCGATCAGCGCCCTGGCCAGCCGGAAACTTTCGGTCACAGGCACATTGTCGTCGATGTCGCCATGAACCAGCATCAGCTTCCCCTTCAGCTGGCCAGCCACGCTCAGGTTCGAATTGCGATCCCAGGTCGCGGCATCGGCATTGCCCATCGACACTTCGGGCCACCATGCCTTGTCGAGCCGCAGGTCGTGGTTGCCCGAAGACGCCACGCCGACCTTGAAGAAATCCGGACGGCGCAGCAGGAAACGTGCCGTGTCATAGCCGCCGGCGGATCCGCCGAACACGCCGACACGCCCCGCATCCATATAGGGGTAGCGCGCGGCCATTTGCCGGATCAGGGCGATATGATCGTCGAGCCCGACCTCGCCGAGATTCTGGTAGGCCGGCAGGCGAAAGGCCTGGCCGCGGTGCGAAGTGCCCGTGCCGTCGATCATCACGACGATGGCACCCAGCTGTGCCACGCTGTTCCCGGGCACCCGTCGCGCTCCGGCCCAGGTGGCGGGGACATTGGTGGTGGTCGGGCCGGTATAGACATTGTCGATTATGGGGTAGGATCGGGACGGGTCGAAGTTGGCGGGACGCAGAATCAGGCCATAGATCGGCGTGCGGCCATCGGCAGCGACCCCCTGGAACAGTTCTGGCGGGCTGTATCCGGCGCCGCGCAGGCGGCTGTCGTCGCCTTGCGCCAGTTCGCGTATGATCCGTCCGGTGACCGCATCGCGCAGGATGGCGCGGTTGGGCACCTCTGGCGCCGACATCTGATCGACGATCCATTTCCCGTCCGGCGAAATCAGGGTCTGGTGGTCGAGCGGTTCGGGGGTCAGTTCCGTGATCGCCCCTGTGCCGGGCGAGATTCGGTACAGCGAACGCCAATAGGGGTTGCGCGCTGCTTCGCGCCCGACTCCGGTAACCAGCAGCGAAGCGCCGTCGGGCGCGACATGATCGACCGAGAGCACTTCCCAGTTGCCGTTGGTCAGCGGTTTGCCACCTGCCGGCGCATCGGGCGTGACGAGATAGAGCTGTGCCCAGCCCGAACGCTCGGAGATCGACAGTTCGCCACCAAGTTGCGGCGCGGCCATCGTCCCGCTTGACGTCACGGTCACAAGCGGCAGCACGGATTCCTGGACGACAATGCGCGCCTCGCCGCTTTCCGGGTCGGCTTCATAGACGCGCTGTTGCCGATAGCCGCGCTCTGTCCAGGTGATGCGGATTCGCCCACCAACCCAGCCAAGATCGGGCGGCGCCGGAAACAGCAACGATTCCGCAGGTATCTGAACCGCGACGATGCGCGCCTTTTTGCGGCGCATGGCTTTCCGGACATCGACGGCAAACCAGGTCGCCTGTGGCAGCCGCTCTGCGCCTGCCAGCGGATAGATGTAGGCGAAGCTGCGCGGATAGAATGAACCCGGCGGATTCTGTTGCGTGATGCTCAGCTTCTGCACGCCGCGCGTGTCGAGCCGCCAGAACAGCAGGTAGCGGCCATCGTCGGACCAGCGCGCCGAAACCGGCATTGGCGGCTCTTCGCTTCCGCCGTTCAATATGTCCGACAGTTCCGGGATGGAACGGCCATAGGGTTGCTCGCGCGTGCCGTCACGGGTCAGCGCCACTTCACGGCCGGACGCGGGGTCCTGTACATAGAGGTTGTATGCGCGCGCCACGATCCGCAGCTTGCCATCGGGCGAGGGCAGGTCGAATGGCGGTCGTTCCGGTTTGCCTTCAACCCGGCGAAGGCCGCCTTCGGCCGCAAGCGACCATGTCGTGCCGTCAATCGCGCGAAAGGTCAGGCCCCCGGCCGAGGGGTCGAAATCGACATCGGCGATCCCGGCGGAATCGACCGTCTGGGGGGTGCCGGTGGCCACCGCCAGCAGGTTGATAAGCTGGCCGGTCGTCGCCAGCACCTGTTCGCTGCCACGCTCCGGATCGAGCAGGCGGTAGGTCTGATCCGCGCGATTGCCGGTGCGGTAGAACAGCTTTCCGTCGATGAAATGTGGCGCAATGTCTGCGTTGTCGATCAGTTCGGCGACGGCGTTGCCCAGGAACCGGTCGGCCAGCGCGTAACGATCCGTGATCGTGGGACCGGCCGGAGAATGGGTGCGCGGAACAGCGGGCGTCGCCGCCACCGGAGCCGTTTTGCCAGCGGGCACAGACTGGGCATGCGCGCCCGTAGCGGCCAGCGATGCGGCGCTCAGCAGCAGGGAAGGCAAAAGGCGGGTATGGCGGCTCATATCCGGAAATCGCGCTGAAGCGCGCTCCTTGTTCGAGGAGAGGCAATGCATAGTGGCTTTGCGATCGGGGGGCGTCAAGAAGATTATACGATATATAATCATGTAAATTCGGGCGCGGATCTGCGGGCGTCAGCGCATCGCATCGGGTGCAATCGACCGTTGCAGCATGTGCAGCGGAGTGGTTCCGGCCAGCGGGTTCAAAAAGCCTTTGACAGGCAGACCGCGAATGACACATTAATAGTATACGATATCCTGTGGGAGTTTTTATTATGAGGGCCACGCGGCGCGAATGGCTGGCCGGGGCGGCGACACTGGCTGTCGGCGGCGTTTCGGGACAGGGACTTGCAGCGGTGCGCGCGGGCCTGCTCCCGGCCCGGGCGAAGCCGCTGCCACTTGCGGCGGTGCGTCTGCTGCCATCCGATTTCGCGACGGCGGTGTCGGTCAATCTCGATTATCTTCTGTCGCTCAGCCCGGACCGTTTCCTGCACAATTTCCGCAAATATGCGGGTCTGCCGCCAAAGGCTCCGATCTATGGCGGATGGGAGTCGGATACGATCGCCGGACACACGCTTGGTCATTACATGACCGCTCTGGTGCTGGTGTGGCAGCAGACTGGCAATGCCGAGTGTCGCAGCCGCGCCGACTATATCGTCGAAGAACTCGCCCTGTGCCAGGCGCAGCGCAGCGACGGTTATATCGGCGCGCTCGGTCGCAAGACGAAGCAGGGTGAGATCGTCGATGGCGAGGCGATTTTTGCCGAGGTGATGCGCGGCGAGATCCGGTCCGGCGGGTTTGACCTGAACGGATCATGGTCTCCGCTCTACACCGTCCACAAATATTTTGCCGGCTTGCTCGACGTTCATGCTGCCTGGGGCAATGCCAGGGCACTGCAGGTCGCCACCGGACTGGCGGGCTATTTCGAGCGTGTGTTCGCGGCGCTTGACGACAGGCAGATGCAGGAGCTGCTGAACTGCGAATATGGGGGGCTTAACGAAAGCTACGCCGAACTCTACGCGCGTACCGGCGATAAGCGCTGGTTGAAGGTTGCGGAGCGGATCCATGATCGTCGCGTGCTTGATCCGCTCATCGCGCGGCAGGACAAGCTGGCGAACTTCCACGCCAACACGCAGGTGCCAAAGCTGATTGGTCTGGCCCGACTTCATGAGCTGACCGGAAAGGCCGAACCGGCGACTGCGGCACGGTTTTTCTGGGAACGGGTCACCGGCCATCACAGTTACGTCATCGGCGGCAATGCCGACCGGGAATATTTCTTCGAGCCCGATACCGTGGCGCTGCATCTCACTGAATCGACCTGTGAGCATTGCAACAGCTACAACATGCTCAAACTGACCCGGCACCTGTTTTCGTGGGCGCCGGATGGCGCGCTCTTTGATTATTATGAGCGGGCGCATCTGAACCATGTGATGTCAGCGCAGAATCCGGCCACCGGTGGCTTCACTTATATGACCCCGATGATGAGCGGCGCCCCGCGCGGCTATTCCGAAGCGGGTGAGGATGCATTCTGGTGCTGTGTCGGTTCGGGTATGGAAAGCCACGCAAAACATGGCGATTCAATCTTCTGGGAAGGTGACGAGACCCTGTTCGTCAATCTGTACATCCCGTCCCGCGCCAGCTGGAAGGCGAAGGGCGCTGATGTGTCCATTGCCACCGAATATCCGTTCAAACCCGAAGTCCGGATCAGCATCGATCGGGTGAAGAACGGCCGTTTTGCGCTGGCCTTGCGCGTGCCGGGCTGGGCAGGGGGGCGTGCACGTCTGACGGTGAATGGGCGGGAGGCGTCGTTCGCGACCAGCAATGGCTATGCCGTGCTGCATCGCACCTGGAAGCGCGGCGACATGGTTACGCTCAACCTGCCGCTCGATTTGAGGCTGGAAGCGGCGCCGGGCGCTGCGGATGTGGTCGCGGTCATGCGCGGGCCGTTGGTGATGGCGGCGGATCTGGGCCCGGCGGAGAAGGAGTGGGAAGGGGTGGAACCCGCGATGGTGGGGGAAGATCCGCTGGCCGGATTTGCCCCGCTGGTTTCCGATCGGCCCCGCTATCGCGCCGATCGTGTCATGCGTCCTGCGGCGCTGACATTTGTTCCCTTCTACAGCCAGTATGACCGCCGCAGTGCCGTTTATTTCCGCCGTTTCAGCGAAAGCGGCTGGCAGAGCGAGGAGGCGGCATTCCGTGCCGAGCAGGCACGCCAGAAGGATATTGCGGCGCGTTCGATCGACGTGATGCATCTGGGCGAGATGCAGCCTGAACGCGATCATGATCTGACGTCGGAGCAGTCCTATCCTGCCGCCTATCGCGGCCGCAATGGCCGCGATGCGCGTTCCGGAGGCTTTTTCGAGTTCACCATGAAAGTGGCGTCCGGTCCGCTGGTGCTGCAGGCAACCTATTGGGGCGGGGAACGCAAGCGGACGTTCGACATTCTTGTCGACACGGTGAAGATCGCGACGCAGGTGCTCGACAATGATGCGCCCGGCAAGTTTGTCGATATCGACTATGCGCTGCCAGAGGCGCTGACCAGGGGCAAATCCCGGGTGAAGGTGCGCTTTGTGCCGCATGACCGAAGTTCGGCCGGTCCGGTCTTTGGGGTCAGGATGTTCACCGCAAGGCCCAGCGGCGCCAAATGACACAGGCGATTGCCGCCGAAGCATCTGTGCGGCTTTCCCTGGTCGAAGCCGATGCGCTGGCGCGTTCGACGCTTGTCGCACTGGGGCTTGGACAGGACCATGCACAGGTCGTCGCCCGGACGATGGTCAATGGCGAACGGGACGGATGTACGTCCCACGGCCTCTATCGACTGTTGGTCGCGGCTGGTTCGCTGCGCAGCGGGGTGGTCGTACCCGATGCGGTACCGGTGGTGTCGGAACCGGCGTCAGCACTGGTGCGGGTAGATGGCGGCCGCGGCTTTGCACAGCTCGCTTTCGAGCGCGGTCTGCCGCTTCTGGTCGACAAGGCGCGCCGCTTTGGCATCGCGGCGCTTGCACTCAACAACGTGGTGCATTTTGCCGCGTTGTGGCCAGAAGTGGAACGGCTTGCAGAGCATGGGCTGGTCGCGATTGCCGCAACGCCCAATCATGCCTGGGTCGCACCCGAAGGTGGGACGAAGCCGGTCTTTGGCACAAACCCGATCGCGTTCGGATGGCCGCGTACGGGCCGGCCGCCCTTCGTCTTTGACTTTGCCACCAGCGCTGTCGCGCGTGGCGAGATCGAACTTCACCGCAGGGCCGGAATGCCGATTCCGGAAGGATGGGGTTATGATGCGGATGGCCGTCCGTCGACCGATGCCGGGGCCGTGCTGGATGGCGCTATGCGGACATTCGGCGCGCATAAAGGGTCTGCGCTTGCCGCCATGGTCGAGCTGATCGCCGGGCCGCTGATCGGTGATCTGACCAGTGCGGAATCGCTTGCTGCCGATGCCGGACGCGCGGGCTCGCCGATCGGCGGGGAGCTGGTGATCGCGATCGATCCCGCCGGATTTCTTGGCGACGCTCTTCAGCCTGCATTGGAACGCGGCGAGGTGATGTTCGACGCCATCGTCAGCCAGGGGGCACGTCTGCCTGGCGCGCGCCGCATTGCGGCCAGGGCGCGGTCGGAAGTGGAAGGCGTCCTGATCCCGTACGCGCTCTATCATGACATTCTGGGACTGCTTGACAGGAAAGGTGCAGCGTGAAGCGTTCTACAACCAGAGCCATGCTCATCGCCGGCCTTGCCCTTGTGTCGCTGCTTGCAGGGCAGGCATCGCTCGCACGGTCCGCAACGGCGCAGCAGAGCGCCGATGCGCGCTTTGAGGCGATCTGGAAAGCGGAATATGCCTGGCGTCAGAAGCAGCAGGCGCCGGGTGAAGATGCGCCATCCGGCGCGGGCCGCGTGCTGCCGGACCTCAGTCCGGCGGCACAGGCGGAACGCCTGGCGCGCTGGCAGGCCGTGACGCGCGCGCTTGGCACCATAGAGCAGGATCAGCTCTCACCCGCGAACCGCATCAACTTTGCAGTCTACAAGGAGCAGATCGACGCGCTGCGCGACGCGCAGGCCTTTCGCGACTATGAGAAGCCGTTCAACGCAGACACCAGCTTCTGGGGCGATCTGATCGACGCGGCGCGCAATCCTGTGCGCGACGCACAGGGGGCGCAGGATTATCTCAGGCTGCTTGCCGATCTGCCGCGCTATTATGATCAGCAGATCGGGAACATGCGTGCGGGACTTAAGCGCGGATTCAGCGCGCCGCGCGTGACGCTCGCCGGCCGCGACACGGCGATCGCGCAGGTTGCCGCCGCACAAAAGGCGGAGGACTCGGCCTTCTGGCAACCTTTGGTCGAGCTGCCATCATCCATTCCTGCAGCAGAGCAGGACGCGCTGCGTCAGCGTGCACGCGCGCTGATCGAAGCCGGTGTGACGCCGGCTCACGCAAGGTTGCTTGCCTTCATGCGCGGTGAATATAGTCGGCACGCGCGATCGACCCTGGCCGCCTATGACCTGCCCGATGGCAAGGCCTATTACCGCTCGAAGATCCGGGAATTCGTCACGCTCGACCGGAGCCCTGAGGATATCCACCAGATTGGCCTGGCCGAGATTGCACGCATCAGGGGGCGGATGGCCGATGTGATGCGCGAGGTGAAGTTTCAGGGCGATCTCAAGGAATTTCTGACCTTCCTCCGTACCGATCCCCAATTCTATCCCCGCAAGCCCGAGGATCTTCTGTATCGGGCGGCCTGGATTGCCAAGCAGTTCGACGGCAAGGCTTCCCAGTATTTCGGGCGTCTGCCGCGCAGCCGCTTTGCGATCAAGCCGGTGCCTGACGATATCGCGCCATTCTACACTGGCGGGCGGGGCGGGCCGGGCATCTATCTGATCAATACCTGGAACCTGTCGTCCCGGCCCTATTATTCACAGGTCGCGCTGACCCTGCACGAAAGCGCGCCGGGCCATGCATTCCAGATGCCGTTGGCAATGGAGAACAAGGATCTGCCTGCCTTTCGCCGCGATACCTATCTCTCCGCTTATGGCGAGGGATGGGCGCTGTATTGCGAGGCATTGGGTGAGGAAATGGGCATGTACGAAACGCCCTATGACCGTTTCGGCATGCTCAGCTATCAGGCCTGGCGGGCGGCGCGGCTGGTGGTCGATACCGGAATCCATGCGATGGGCTGGAGCCGCCAGCAGGCGCAGGACTATATGCGCGACAATACCGCGCTGTCGGATCATGAGATAGCGACCGAGGTCGATCGTTACATCTCATGGCCGGGTCAGGCACTGTCTTACTATATGGGGCAGCTCGCGATCGTCGATGCCCGCCGCAAGGCTGAGCGGGCGTTGGGCCCCAAATTCGATATCCGCGCTTTTCACGATGCTGTCCTCGCACTGGGTGGCGTGCCGCTGCCGGTTATCGACCAGCGCATCGATCAGTTGATCGCTGATGGAGGAAAGGGACCATATTCCAATGAGGAGTGACCTTGCTGTCGCGGTTGCCATGATGGTTGCCAGCGGCGTGGCTTCTGCGCCGGCACAGACGTTGCCGGGCGGCCGCGCGCTTCGCGTGCCGGCCAATCCGATCCTGGCCGATGGTGACTATTACACCACCGATCCAGCGCCATTCGTGGCGGACGGGCAGCTCTGGATCCTGGCCGGACGCGACGTTGCGGATCCGGACGTGAATGATTTCATCATGCCTGAGTGGCAGTTGCTGCGTACGACCGATCCCGCCGGCGGACGCTGGACGCATTTCCCGTCGACGATCAGGCCGGAGGCCGTGTTTGCCTGGGCCGAGCAGGGGCGCGCCTATGCCGGACAGATCGTGCATGGCCGTGACGGGCGCTATTATTTCTATGCTCCCGTGGTGGAGCGGGACAGTCCGGCCGAGGACCGCTTTGCCATCGGTGTGGCGGTGGCCGACAGTCCGCTGGGTCCCTGGCGCGACGCCCATCCGGCCGGACCGATCATTTCGCAGCGCGTTCCGACGGCCAATCACATCCAGAATATCGATCCGACCGTTCTTGTCGACGACGATGGGAGGGTGTTTCTCTATTGGGGCACATTTGGCCAGCTGCGCGGTATCGAACTAGCGGCGGACATGATCACCCCGGTCGGCGCGGCGGTGACAGTGTCCAGCCTGAACGGGTTCTTCGAGGCGCCGTGGATCATGAAGCGCAAGGGCGTCTATTATATGCTCTACGCCGGAAACCAGGCTGGCCCGAAGTCGGACTGTACGCCCACAGTCTATCACGCCTGCATCGCCTATGGCACGGCGACGTCGCCGCTCGGGCCCTGGACCTATCGCGGTGTGGTGCTGAAGCCGGTGTCGTCCACCACGTCCCATGCCGGGGCAGTCGCGTTCGACGGGCAGTGGTATCTTGCCTATCACACCGCCGATGCGCGGGGTGGCGGGCATTTCCGGCGCAGCGTGGCCATCGACCGGATCGAATGGGATGACAGCAATGTGCCCGCGCGGATCCTGCCCGTGATCCCGACCCGCCGTCCGCAGGCGGCACCCCGGCCCGCACGCAACATTGCCCGGTCGGCCTGGGCCACGGCGTCGAACGAGCCGGTACCGGTGCAATATTGGATCAAGGCGCTGAACGACGGCAAGGTACGCACCAACCCCCTGCCGCCAGAGATGTGGGGGAGCTGGACTCCCGTAAACCCGGCGCAGCAGTGGATCGAATATCGTTGGGATCAACCGGTCGCGATCAATGAAGCGCGGGTCGCATTCTGGAATGATCAGCCCGCCGGCACGGGGGTGGGTGTAGCGCCCCCCGCTGCCTGGCGCCTGCAATATTGGAAGAATGGCTGGCATGATATCCCACGAACGGTACGAAGCGGACCCATAGCGTCGGGGGGCTTTGCCAGCGTTCGGTTCCCGACCGTCAGCAGCCGATGTGTCCGGCTCGTCATGGATGCATCAGGGGACGGCCGGGGATATGCCGGGCTGGCGGTCATGGAATGGGAAATTCTCGCTCCCCGCAGCCGCCCGGTCCTGGTCCGTCCGGACAATGCGGCTCCGCCTGCCGCGTGCGGCTGACTCGTCCGGTTTTACGTTCGGGCAGGCGATCGGCCCATGCGCTGCGGGGTGATCCGCCGCGCAGCAACCCTGAATGACTATACTCATACAATTTGACGCATCGGGCATGAATCTGCCTTGACTCATAGATAATATCGTAGGACGTATACGATATAAGTTACAGCAAATGCTGCGGAGCCATAAATTCGACGGGGGAGTGACGATGACGTTGCAGAGAGTTCTCAGGATCACCACTGCGCTTTCAACTGCCGTGATCATCGCGGCAAGCGCGTCGGCCCATGCACAGGAGGTGGCTTCCGCAGCGACCGATACGCAGGAGACAGTCAAGGCTGCTGACGAGCCTGCGGCGGATGTGGTTGTTGTTGGCGTGCGCGGCGCGGTCGAAAAGGCGGCGGACAAGAAGCGAAACGCCAAGCAGATTGTCGATTCGGTCGAAGCCGAAGACGTTGGCAAACTGCCTGACAACAACGTGCCGGAAGCCATGGCGCGCATTACCGGCGTGCAGATCGACCGCGCACGCGGTCAGGGGCAGAGCGTTGCGATCCGCGGGCTCGATGGCGTGCAGACCACGGTCAATGGCAACAATACCAACCAGGGTGAGGGGCGATCGATCGATCTGTCGGACATTCCGGCCGAACTGCTCAAATCGGTCGAAGTCTACAAGACCCGGTCGGCCGATCAGGTTGAAGGCAGTATTGCGGGTACCGTGAATGTTGAACTGCGGCGCCCCTTCGACCTGAGAAAGGGGTGGACGCTGGCGGGCAGTTTCCGGGGATCTTATGATGACATTTCGGAAAAGGTCAGTCCCTATGCCAGCCTGCTTGTCGCCAATCGCTTTGACACCGGCATTGGCGAGATCGGATTTCTTGTAAACGCTTCGTACACCGACACCAAGTTCCGTGAAAACTTCATCGAGAGTGAATCGCCCTTTGGCATCGATGTGGGGGCCGACACCTATTATCTGCCGTATCGCGCGCAATATGGATATGAGGAGGGCAGCACCCGCCGCCCGTCGATCAACGCCGTGCTGCAGTGGCGCGCGAGCGATAAGCTCGATTTCGTGCTGGAGGGGGGGTATATCGGTTCGAAGCAGAAGCGCGCCTATAACCGCCTCTATATCCAGGACATGCCGTTTGTCGGGACCTACAGCAACATTGCGCTGATGCCCGACGGCAATACGGTCCGTTCGCTGACGATCACCAATGCCAGCGGCCTGCCGGCGGGCATCGACAACCAGTATGTCGAATCGAAGTCGGATCTTTATACAACGAACTTTGAAGGCCATTGGCGTTCCGACAGGGTTCAGCTCAATGTCAGCGCCCAGTATAACTGGTCAAAGGACAGCTATTATTTTGTCGAAACGATCCTTCGCCCTGGCAACCTGACCTCCGCGACGATTGATTTTGCGTCGGATGTCTATGCGGGTGGGGCGCCGCAGATTACGTTCAACGGGGTCGATCTGACCGATATCTCCCGTTATGGCGTGGATCGCTTTCAGGACAATCAGGGCGGGTCGCAAAACCGTGAGTTCGCGGCGCAATATGACCTGACCGTGCAGGTCAGCGACACGTCATTGCTGCGCAGCATTCAGGTGGGCAGCCGCTACAGCCAGCGCAAAGTCAGCAACTTCTACGGCTATCGCGACGGTTTCCCGCGTCTGGGCGGGGCGCTGGTGTCGGCAAGCCTGTTCCCGGGCTTTTCATCGGCGGAGCTGGTCGGGCCAAATCTGGGCGGCGCGAATACCCAATGGTATGCCATTCCCGGGTCGGCGGTGATGAGCAATGTGGCCGATGTGCGGGCCTTTATCCAGCAATATGACCCGGGCAATGCCGATCGCTTTGCATCGGTCTTCCCGCCCAGCGATCGTGGCCAGACGTTCCGTTCCACCGAGATGAACTTCGCCAGCTATGCCCAGATCAACTATGGTTTCGGGCTGGGCGGCCTTGCCGTCGATGGCTTTGCAGGGGTTCGCTACACCAACACCTGGGGTCGGTCGACCAGCTTCAACTTCCGCCCCGGCGATGCGTCAAACGGTTTCCAGGACATTGTTCAGGAAGCCCCCAGCCGTGGCAACTATGCCGACTGGCTGCCCAGTGCATCGGCCATCATTCACTTCGCGCCGAAAATGCAGCTCCGGCTTGCCTATTCGACCAACGTGCAACGGCCGAGTTTCTATGACATGCGGCCGTTCTATTTCGCGGAAACGCGGGCCAACCCGCCAGTCGTCTATGCCGGAAACCCGAAGCTGAAGGCACAGCGCGACTATGCGTTTGACGTCAGTGCGGAGTATTTCTTCGGCCGCGGTGGTCAGATATCGCTGGCAGGATATTATAAAAAGGCATCCGGCTTCCTGCTCTATAGTCGTCAGGAGGCTTCCGCTGCCGAACTGCTGCTCTATGGTATCAATCTTGCCGACTATGGCGGGGCGACTTTCGGTTATGTCGAACAACTCCGCAACGTGGGCGATGGCAAGTTCGCGGGGCTTGAGGGTACGGTTCAGACATTTTTCGATTTCCTGCCCGGCCCGCTCAAGAATTTCGGCGTCAACCTGAACGCATCGCACATTCTTCAGGGGCGGGTTGAGTATGCGCCGGTCGAGAGTTTCCCGGGTGAGTTTGACTCGCTGAACACGTCAAAATGGACCGCCAATGCGACGCTGTTCTACGACACGCCGAAATTCTCTACCCGTCTGGCCTATAACTACCGGTCGTCATACCGACTGGGCATCTGGCTCGATCGGGAGGGCAGCTCGAAATACTCGCCCTACAATGCTGCAACAGATCGTCTTGATGCGGCCATGAACTTCACGCCGGTGCCGTTCATGACGCTTTCGCTGGAGGCATCGAACATCCTGGGTTCGGACGTCCGCCGGTATCATGGCAGCGAGCGACTGTTGCCACTCGGCGTTCGCACGCTCGCACGCACGGTTCAGGGCAGCATCCGTTTCCGCTTCTGACCCGGTCGCACTATGGGGTGCACTGACGGACCGGTATCGCCAACGTGCCTGGTGCGGCACGGCGATACCGGTCCGAACGGATCGACACGCAGCGTGAAGACTGTGCCGCTTCCCCGGTTCTGCCGCTCTTGCTTTGCCGGTTGTGCGGGCATGGTTCCGTGCTGCGTTTCGGTGCCGCGGTTCGAAAACGGGTGTGGCTGCGTTGTCAGATGGGGCGTGCCCCTCTAGTTGATGGTGATCCGATTATCGGCGCCGGGTCACGCTATGCCGGGGGAAGGCGTTCTGCTCCATCCGCTTAGTGCTTGCCTCCGCCGCCTTTCGGTACTGGTCCCCGGCATAGCCAGCGGCATCGCCAGAATGATGCCGCCCGTTATTTGCGCTGATGCCGGACGATCCGCACAAAAGCGCCTGCAGAGGGCAACAGGATGCTTGCCACGGAATAAAAAATACCGTATACGATATGGCCTAAGCCTACCGGAAAGAGTTTTGATATGGCAATTGGCTGGAAGGGTGTGTTCCCGGCGGTAACCACCCAGCTCCGTGAAGACCTCTCGATCGATTTCACCGACACGCAGCGCGTGGTTGACGACCTGATCCGCGACGGAGTGACGGGCGTGATCGCGCTGGGCACAGTCGGCGAAAACAACTCGCTTGAGCATGATGAAAAGGTTCAGCTTCTGACCGCGATTGTCGAAGTGGTCGCGGGTCGTGTTCCGGTCATCACGGGCGTTTCGGAATATGATACCCGCCGCGCCATTTGCTATGCCCAGGCCGCCGAAAAGGTCGGTGCGGACGGCCTGATGCTGTTGCCACCGATGGTCTATGTGCCCAAGCCGCATGAACTTGTCGCGCATTTCGCCGGCGTCGCGCACGGTACGGGCCTGCCGATCATGCTTTATAACAATCCCCCAGCCTATCGCACGGTGATCGATCGTTCGGTGCTGGCTGCGCTGATCGATGTCGAGAACATCGTCGCGGTCAAGGAATCGGCGCCCGACACCCGCCGCTTCACCGACTTCCGCAATGATTTCGGTGACCGGTACGTGCTGTTTGCCGGCCTTGATGATGTGGCGCTGGAGGGCCTGTATCTCGGGGCGCAGGGCTGGGTTTCCGGCCTGACCAATGCCTTTCCCAGGGAATCGGTCGAGCTTGTCGCGGCCTTTGAACGCGGCGACCATGCCAAGGCGCTTGAAATCTATCGCTGGTTCATGCCGCTGCTGCATCTTGATGCGGAACATGATCTTGTCCAGTCGATCAAACTGGCCGAACAGGTGATGGGCCGCGGGTCTGAACGGGTGTTGCCGCCGCGCATGCCGCTCGTCGGTGAGCGCCGTGCCGAGGTGATTGCGATGGTGGAAAAGGCGGCGGCGACCCGCCCTGACCTTGCTCCGGCACGCGCCGTTGCGGCCTGATGGAGCGTTGATGCGGCATCTTTTCTTCTGCATCGACGGTCATACGGCGGGGAATCCTGTCCGGCTTGTCGCCGGCGGGGCGCCGTTACTCAAAGGTGCGACCATGTCGGAGCGGCGGCAGGACTTCCTGTCCCGCTTTGACTGGATACGAACCGGTCTGTGTTTTGAACCGCGCGGGCATGACATGATGTCGGGCGGCTTTCTTTACCCGCCGGCGGATCCGGCCAATGACATCGGCATCCTTTTCATCGAGACTTCGGGATGTCTGCCGATGTGCGGTCATGGCACGATCGGGATCGTTACCTTCGGCCTCGAACATGGCCTGATCCTGCCAAGGACCCCCGGCGAGCTGAAGGTCGAGGTGCCAGCCGGAACGATCACGATCGCGTACCAGAGCGATGGTGCGAAAGTGACGTCGGTCCGCATCACCAATGTTCCCGCTTATGTTGCGGCACGCGGAATCCAGATCGATTTGGACGGCATCGGTCCGCTTTCGGTCGATGTGGCCTATGGCGGAAATTTCTACGCGATTGTCGAGCCGCAGGGCGGCTATACCGGCCTTGACGATTTCGGGGCCGATCGCCTGATCGACGCGGCGCGTCGCGTGCGTGAGGCCGTGCGCGCGAAAATCGATCCGGTTCATCCGCTCGATCCGACGATCCGTGGCGTGAGCCATGTCTTGTGGGCCGACAAGCCGAAAGGTGACGGGGCGGACGGCCGCAATGCGGTGTTCTATGGGGACAAGGCGATTGATCGCAGCCCCTGTGGAACCGGAACCTCGGCCCGTCTGGCACATCTGGCGGCGCGTGGCGACCTGAAGGTCGGCGACCGGTTCGTGCACCAAAGCTACATCTGCAGCAGCTTTACCGGTCAAGTCGTCGGCACCACCATGCTGGGCGATGTGCCGGCCATCATCCCGTCGATCGAAGGTTCGGCATTCGCCACCGGGTTCAACACGATCTGGATTGATCGCACTCAGCCCTTCGACGCCGGATTTCAGGTGATCTGACAGCACGGCAGGCTGTGTCCGCGTACGCCAGCCGCATTGCCGTCACCCGCCCGCATCCCTGATCGTTTCCATCGCGACAAAGGTGGACGTGCTCGCCACATGCGGCAGGCTGGAGATGCGTTCGCCCAGCACTTCGCGGTAACGGCGGATGTCGGCCGTGCGGACCTTGAGCAGATAGTCGAAACTGCTGGCGATCATGTGGCATTCCTCGACCTCCGGGATGCGCAGCACGGCCTGACGGAACGCCTCCAGTGCATCCTCGCGCGTGTCGGACAATTTGACCTCGGTAAAGGCGATGTGATCGAGGCCGAGGCGGGCGGGGTCGACGATCGCGCGAAAGCCGCGGATCACGCCGCTGGCGATCAGGCGCTTGACCCGGATTTGGCACGGCGTTTTCGACAGGCCGACGCGCGTGGCGAGGTCGGTGATCGAAATGCGGCCATCGACCCGCAGGATTTCGACGATCTTGCGGTCGAACGGGTCAAGATCGCTATGATCGAGCATATTCTGACGCATTTTGACTATTCCGGATTTGATTTGAAGTCGAAATGATACGTCAAGCGTACTTCAAAAGTCCATCTGTCGCGGGCGGATCTGGTATCGTGGCGCAATGACCAAGCCGTTTGCCGATTTCGCTCCGCCTGTTCGTCCCGCCACCCCGCTGCGCGCCGCGATCACCGCTGCCTATCGCCGGCCCGAGTCGGAATGCCTTGCCCCGCTGATCGACGCGGCAACGCTGCCGACGGGCGTGCGCGAGGCGGCTAGGGCGACCGCGACCGGGCTGATCACCGCGCTGCGTGCCAAGCATAAGGGCACCGGGGTCGAGGGGCTGGTGCAGGAATATGCGCTGTCGAGCCAGGAGGGCGTGGCGCTGATGTGCCTCGCCGAAGCACTGCTGCGTATCCCCGACGCTGCAACCCGCGATGCGCTGATCCGCGACAAGATTTCGGACGGCGACTGGAAGAGCCATATCGGCGACGGCCGCTCCTTGTTCGTCAATGCCGCGACCTGGGGGCTGGTGGTCACCGGCAAGCTGACCGGCAGCGTCAACGATGCCGGGCTGGCGGCGGCACTGACGCGCCTGATCGCCCGCGCGGGCGAACCGGTGATCCGGCGCGGCGTTGACATGGCGATGCGGATGATGGGCGAACAGTTCGTGACCGGCGAGACGATCGTCGAGGCGCTGAAACGCGCGCGCCCGCTGGAGGCGCGCGGCTTCCAGTACAGCTATGACATGCTGGGCGAAGCGGCGACGACGATGTCCGACGCCGACCGCTATTATCGCGACTATGAGAATGCGGTGAACGCGATCGGGACCGCGTCGGCGGGGCGCGGTGTGGTCGGCGGGCCGGGCATCTCGATCAAGCTGTCTGCGCTCCACCCGCGCTATGCCCGCGCGCAGGCCGGGCGGGTGATGGCCGAGCTGCTGCCGCGCGTGAAGGCGCTGGCGGTGCTCGCCAAATCCTATGACATCGGCTTCAACATCGATGCGGAGGAGGCCGACCGGCTCGAACTCTCGCTCGACCTGCTCGAAAGCCTCGCGCTCGACCCCGATCTCGCTGGCTGGGACGGCCTTGGCTTCGTGGTGCAGGCCTATGGCAAGCGCTGCCCGTTCGTGATCGACTGGATCATCGACCTCGCCCAGCGTGCGGGGCGGCGGATCATGGTGCGGCTGGTCAAGGGCGCCTATTGGGATGCGGAGATCAAGCGCGCACAGGTCGACGGATTGCCCGACTTCCCGGTCTATACCCGCAAGGTCCATACCGATGTCGCGTATATCGCCTGTGCGCGGAAGCTGCTCGCGGCAAAGGCCCATGTCTTCCCGCAATTCGCGACGCACAATGCGCAGACGCTGGCGACGATCTACACCTTCGCCGGGCCGGACTTCGCCATTGGCGATTACGAATTCCAGTGCCTGCACGGCATGGGCGAGCCGCTCTATGACGAAGTGGTCGGCAGCGATAAGCTCAACCGCCCGTGCCGCATCTATGCGCCGGTCGGGACGCATGAGACGCTGCTCGCCTATCTCGTCCGCCGCCTGCTCGAAAACGGCGCGAATTCGAGCTTCGTCAACCGCATTGCCAATTCCGAAGTGTCGATCGCCGAGCTGGTGACCGATCCGGTCGAGGTCGTGACCGCGATGGACGCGCCGGGAAGCAAACACCCGATCATCGCGCTGCCCCGCGACCTCTATGGCGCACGGGTCAATTCGGCGGGGATCGACCTGTCGGACGAGACCGTTCTGGCCGCGCTCGGCGACGCGCTGCGCGAGAGCGCGGAAATTGACTGGCTTGCCCGGCCGACAAACGCTGAAGGCAAATCGCGCCCGGTAGCGAACCCGGCCGATGCGATCGACATTGTGGGGACGGTGGTTGAGGTGTGTGAGGCGGCTGCGCTGCAGGCGGTCGAAACCGCCCAGTCAGTCGCGGTGGACTGGGCCGCACTGCCCGTGGCCGATCGTGCCGCCTGCCTCGATCGCGCCGCCGACATCATGGAATCGCGCATGCAGCTGCTGATGGGGCTGATCATGCGTGAAGCGGGCAAATCCGCTCCGAACGCGATTGCCGAAGTGCGCGAAGCGGTGGATTTCCTGCGTTACTATGCGCAGCAGGCGCGCGCGACGCTGGGTGCCGCCCATGCTCCGCTCGGCCCGGTCACGTGCATCAGCCCGTGGAACTTCCCGCTGGCCATCTTCATCGGTCAGGTCGCGGCGGCTTTGGTCACCGGCAACCCGGTGCTCGCCAAGCCGGCCGAGGAAACGCCGCTGATCGCCGCGCAGGGCATCGCGATCCTGCATGCGGCGGGCGTCCCGGCCGATGTCGCCCAGCTCGTGCCCGGTGATGGCCGGATCGGCGCGGCTCTGGTCGACGCTGCGGGCACGCAGGGGGTGATGTTCACCGGCTCGACCGAAGTTGCGCGGATCATCCAGCGCCAGCTCGCCACCCGCCTTGCCTGTGACTGGAAGCCGATCCCGTTCATCGCCGAAACCGGCGGGCAGAATGCGATGATCGTCGACAGCTCGGCGCTGGCCGAACAGGTCGTCGCCGATGTCATTGCCTCGGCGTTCGACAGCGCGGGGCAGCGCTGCTCGGCGCTGCGCGTGCTGTGCCTGCAGGAGGATGTTGCGGATCGCATCCTGACGATGCTGCGCGGCGCGCTGCATGAGCTGTCGATCGGGCGCACCGACCGGCTGTCGACCGATATCGGCCCGGTGATCAGCGCTGAGGCACAGCGCAACATCAACAGCCATATCGAAAAGATGCGCCGGATGGGCCGCCGCGTCGAACAGATCGAGCTGGCGGGTGAGACGGGGCAGGGGACGTTCGTGCCCCCGACGATCATCGAAATCGACGCGCTGTCCGATCTGCAGCGCGAGGTGTTCGGCCCGGTGCTGCATGTGATGCGCTACCAGCGCCGCGATCTCGACCGGGTGATCGATGCGATCAACGCCACCGGATACGGCCTGACCTTCGGCCTGCACACGCGGCTGGACGAGACGGTCGAGCATGTCACCCAGCGGGTCGAGGCGGGCAATCTCTACATCAACCGCAACATCATCGGCGCGGTGGTGGGCGTGCAGCCGTTCGGCGGACGCGGCCTGTCGGGTACCGGGCCGAAGGCGGGCGGGCCGCTCTATCTCGGGCGGCTGGTCAAGGCGCCGACGGTGCCGGCGGACCTGGCCTCGTCCGCGTCCGATCCGGCGCTGCGCGATTTTGCGCTATGGCTGGGCGAGGGCGGCGATTGTGCGCGGGAGGCGGGCGAGGCGTCGTTGCTCGGCGCGCAGCTCGAACTGCC